>NZ_JBIVHY010000006.1:0-349632 GCF_044749445.1 Pseudomonas sp. NPDC089408 | reverse complement strand
GGCTAACTCGTTGAATTTCAAGGAGTTTGTCGTTCCGTTGTCGCTGGAAGTGGGGCGCATTATAAGGGGATTCGAGAGGGCGTCAACCTTTAATTTCATTTAATTGAAATATGCCAGGTGAAGACCGTATGAAGGCCGGCAAGTGGCCGCCGCAACATATGTTGCGCCGGGGTGATCGAGCGCCGCGGTTGTCCGCCGCAACATTTTCAGCGCCTGTGAGATCGAGCGCCGCCCGCGCGGCGCTTCGCGGCTAAAGCCGCTCCTACGTTTGTTTCGGGCCAGTTATGCCTGTGGCATTTGCACGCGAACGCTTTGGCGCATGTCTCGATATCGTGTCGTACCAACAAGGCGGTCGCTCGCGCCCGGCACAGGATGGACTGGCCCGAAACAAACGTAGGAGCGGCTTTAGCCGCGAAGCGCCGCGCGGGCGGCGCTCGATCTCATAGGCGCTGAATGTGTTGCGGCGAACACCCGCGGCGCTCGGTCTCACAGGCGCTGAATGTGTTGTGGCATACACCTCTCAAACCCAACACTATCTATAGCCAAGCCCATCGCCCCCCCCAGACACCCACCACAACACTCCCCAAAAACAAAACGGGGAGACCTCTCGGCCTCCCCGCTTCTATATAGCTACACCCCAGCCAATCACTCAGCCTTCAGCGTAACCCGGCCAAACGACTTCTTGCCCGCCTGGCATACATGGGTAGCACCTAGGACAAACATGAAGTCCTTGTCGACCACCGCACCATCAACCTTCACCGCACCGCCACTCAGCAAGTCCCGTGCCTGCGCCGAATTCTTCACCAGGCCAGCCCGGTTAAGCACGGCAGCAATCGGCAGGTTTTCCGCCGCCGCCACTTCGATCTCCGGCAGGTCCTCCGGCAGCTCGCCTTCCTTCATACGGTTACCCGCCGCACGGTGGGCATTGGCCGCAGCCTCTTCACCATGGAAGCGCGCCACAATCTCTTCCGCGAGCTTGATCTTGATGTCCCGTGGGTTGGCACCCTTGGCGACATCAGCGCGGAACTGATCGATCTCTTCCATCGAACGGAAGCTCAGCAGCTCGAAGTAACGCCACATCAAGGTATCCGGGATCGACACCAGCTTGCTGTACATCACCCCTGGCGCTTCCTGAATGCCAACATAGTTGCCCAACGACTTGGACATCTTCTTCACGCCGTCGAGCCCTTCGAGCAGCGGCATGGTCACGATGTTCTGTGCTTCCTGGCCATAGGCACGCTGCAGCTCGCGCCCCATCAGCAGGTTGAACTTCTGGTCGGTACCGCCCAGCTCGACGTCCGCCTTCAGTGCTACCGAGTCGTAGCCCTGCACCAGCGGGTAAAGGAACTCGTGAATGGCAATCGGCTGATTGGTGGTGTAGCGCTTGTCGAAGTCATCACGTTCGAGCATCCGCGCTACGGTGTACTGCGACGCCAGGCGAATGAAGTCGGCCGGGGTCAGTTTGTCCATCCAGGTGGAGTTGAACGCGACTTCGGTCTTGGCCGGGTCGAGAATCTTGAATACCTGCTGCTTGTAGGTCTCGGCGTTGTCCAGCACCTGCTCACGGGTCAGCGGCGGGCGCGTGGCGCTCTTGCCGCTCGGGTCACCGATCATGCCGGTGAAGTCACCGATCAGGAAGATGACCTGGTGGCCCAGCTCCTGGAACTGGCGCAGCTTGTTGATAAGCACCGTGTGACCCAGGTGCAGGTCCGGGGCGGTCGGGTCGAAGCCGGCCTTGATGCGCAGAGGTTGGCCGCGCTTGAGCTTCTCCACCAGTTCCGACTCGACCAGTACTTCTTCCGCGCCGCGCTTGATAAGCGCCAGCTGCTCTTCAACCGACTTCATAGACAAACCCGCAAGGCTCAGATTCAGGGGGAGCCAACCATACAAGATCGGCCGTCAATTACAAGTTTCGCAAAGGAATGTGACCCGAACACAGGTTTGCGGCGTCTACGCGCCCTTGCGTGAAAACGGATTTGGTTATATTTTATACAGTTATTTCATCTTCATCATGTCATTCATCTTTTCCATTTCACCTTTTTCAAAGTCACTTTACTCATGACCAACGAACCGCCTAAAGCGCCCAAGCTTTATCCGAAAAGCCATCTGTTGGCCGCCAGCGGCATCGCCGCCCTGCTCAGCCTGGCTTTGCTGGTATTTCCCTCCAGCGAAGTGGAAGCCAAGAAAACCACCCTCAACCTCGAGCTGGAAAGCCCCGCCGAGCAACTGAAGGACGATTCCCGTGCCGCACCGCTGGTGCAGGCACAAGGTGAGCAAGGCTCGCCATTCGCCCAGATCGAAGACACCGCACCCGAAACCCAGAAAGCCGAGCAGCAAGCTCCGGAAGCCAAACCGATCGCCGAAGCCGCCAAGGAACCTGGCCATCGCGAAGTTACCGTCGCGCGTGGCGATACCCTGTCCACCCTGTTCGCCAAGGTTGGCCTGCCGGCCAATGCGGTGCACGACCTGCTGGCCAGCAACAAGCAGGCCAAGCAGTTCAGCCAGCTCAAGCATGGCCAGGTACTGCAGTTCGAACTCGACAAGGATGGCCAGTTGGCCAGCCTGCACAGCAAAGTCAGCAACCTTGAAACCATTCGCCTGACCAAATCAGCCAAGGGCTATACCTTCAACCGTGAAATCAGCAAACCGGTCGTGCGAACCGCCTATGCCCACGGTGTGATCAAGAGCTCGCTATCGGCTTCCGCCCAGCGTGCCGGCCTGTCTCACAGCATGACCATGGACATGGCGCGCGTGCTGGGTTACGACATCGACTTTGCCCAGGATATTCGCCCTGGCGATGAATTCGATGTGGTGTACGAGCAGAAGGTGATGGACGGCAAGGTCGTCGGTACCGGCAACATCCTCTCCGCGCGCTTCACCAACCGCGGCAAAACCTACACCGCCGTGCGCTACACCAACAAGCAGGGCAACACTACCTACTACACGGCCGACGGCAACAGCCTGCGCAAGGCCTTCATCCGTACCCCGGTGGACTTTGCCCGCATCAGCTCGCGCTTTTCCGCCGGCCGCAAGCACCCGATCCTGAACAAGATTCGCGCCCACAAAGGCGTCGACTACGCTGCCCCGCGTGGTACGCCAATCAAGGCTGCCGGTGACGGCCGCATCGAGCTGGCCGGGCGCCGTGGCGGTTACGGTAACACCGTGATCATCCAGCACGGCAACCGTTACAAGACGCTCTACGGCCACATGCAGGGCTTTGCCAAAGGCATCAAGACCGGCAGCTCGGTCAAGCAGGGTCAGATCATTGGCTACATCGGCACCACCGGCTTGTCCACCGGTCCGCACTTGCACTACGAGTTCCAGGTCAACGGCGTTCACGTCGACCCGCTGAGCCAGAAGGTGCCAATGGCTGACCCGATCGCCAAGAACGAGCGCCAGCGCTTCCTGCAGCAGAGCCAGCCGCTGATCGCCCGCATGGATCAGGAAAAGGCCACCCTGCTCGCAGCGAACAAGCGCTAAGCCATGGCGCTCTACCTGGGGGTGATGTCCGGCACCAGCCTCGATGGCCTGGACATCGCCCTGATCGAACAGGGCGAGCAGCTTGAGCTGCTCGCCACCCACTACCTGCCCATGCCCACCGATCTGCGCCAGGAATTGCTCTCCCTGTGCAGCAGCGGGCCGGACGAAATCGCGCGGGCAGCGCTGGCAGAAAACCGCTGGGCCAGCCTGGCAGGCGAAGGTATCCACCAACTGCTGGCCCGACAAGGCCTGCAGGCTGACGCCATCCGCGCCATTGGCAGCCACGGCCAGACCATCCGCCACGAACCGGCACGCGGTTTTACCGTGCAGATTGGCAACCCGGCACTGCTCGCCGAGCTGACGGGTATCAGCGTGGTCGCCGATTTCCGCCGCCGCGATGTGGCTGCGGGCGGCCAAGGCGCGCCGCTGGTTCCGGCCTTCCATGAAACCCTGTTCAGCCACCTTGGCCAGCGCTTGGCAATTCTCAATGTGGGCGGTTTCAGCAACCTCAGCCTGATCGAGCAGGACAAGCCGGTGCACGGCTTTGATTGCGGCCCGGGGAATGTGCTGCTGGATGCGTGGATCGAGCGCAAGCGCGGCCAAACCTACGATGCTGACGGCGCCTGGGCAGCCTCGGGCGTGGTGCAGGCCGACTTGCTCGGCGCACTGCTGGCCGACCCGTTCTTCGCCGGCAGCGGCCCGAAGAGTACCGGCCGCGAGGTGTTCAACCTGCCTTGGCTGGATGGCCATCTTGCCTGCTTACCCGCTTATCGCGACGAAGATGTACAGGCGACACTGTTGGAACTGACCGCACGCAGCATCATCGAGTCGCTAGGCAGCGCCCAGCATGGCACCGAAGCGCTGCTGGTCTGTGGTGGTGGCGCCCGCAACGGCGCGCTGATGGCCCGCCTTGGCCAGTTGCTGCCCCATGCCCAGGTCGCCAGCACTGGCGCCCATGGCGTAGATCCGGACTGGGTCGAGGCCATGGCCTTCGCCTGGCTCGCTCACTGCTGCCTGGAAGGCATTGCCGCCAACCGCCCAAGCGTCACTGCCGCCAAGGGCCTGCGCGTATTGGGCGCGATCTACCCGGCATAACCGCTACGCCAAAAAGCAAAACGCCGCGCAATTGCGCGGCGTTTTCGTATGGCCAGGCTTCAGATCGAGAACGACGAGCCGCAACCACAAGTGGTAGCAGCATTCGGGTTCTTGATCACGAAACGCGAGCCTTCCAGGCCTTCCTGATAGTCCACTTCGGCGCCAGCCAGGTACTGGAAGCTCATCGGGTCGACCACCAGGGAAACGCCTTCGCGCTCGACGATGGTGTCGTCTTCGGCCACGTCTTCATCGAAGGTGAAGCCATACTGGAAGCCCGAGCAACCACCACCGGTCACGAACACCCGCAGCTTCAGACGTTCATTGCCTTCCTCATTGACCAGGTTCTTCACCTTCTGGGCTGCCCCATGGGTGAATTCCAGACCAGTAGGGGTGAAGGTTTCGACGCTCATGTTGATTCTCCCGGCGCGGTAGCCGCCATAAAACTCGATGACGCGCATTATCCGCTTTCCCGAGAAAATCGGTCAAGAATTGTGCGGCTTTAGTCGCGACCTGCAAAAAGGCCCGCACGACGCGGGCCTTGTTCACTGCTGACGGCTTACGGCAGCAAGCCGGCATGGGACAGGCCCATGCGCTCATCCAGGCCGAACAGGATGTTGAGGTTCTGCACCGCCTGGCCGGAAGCGCCCTTGACCAGGTTGTCGATCACCGACAGCACCACCACCAGGTCACCACCTTGCGGGCGATGGACGGCAATGCGGCAGACGTTGGCACCGCGCACGCTACGGGTTTCCGGGTGGCTGCCCGCCGGCATCACATCGACGAACGGTTCATCGGCGTAGCGCTTCTCGAACAGCGCCTGCAAGTCGACCGAGGTATCAACCACGTTCGCGTACAGGGTAGCGTGGATGCCACGAATCATCGGCGTCAGGTGCGGCACGAAGGTCAAGCCGATGTCCTTGCCAGCGGCCAGGCGCAGGCCCTGGCTGATTTCCGGCAGATGGCGATGGCCCTTGACCGCATAGGCCTTCATGCTTTCGCCAGCTTCGCAGAACAGCGAACCCACCGCTGCGCCACGGCCAGCGCCGCTGACACCCGACTTGCAGTCGGCGATCAGGCGCGAAGGGTCCGCCAGGCCGGCTTCCAGCAGCGGCAGGAAGCCCAGCTGGGTGGCGGTCGGGTAGCAACCCGGCACGGCGATCAGGCGCGCCTGACGGATTTTTTCACGGTTCACTTCTGGCAAGCCGTACACCGCGTCCTTGAGCAACTCTGGCGCGCCGTGCGGCTGGCCATACCACTTGCCCCACTCGGTGGCGTCCTGCAGGCGGAAGTCGGCCGACAGGTCGATCACCTTGGTGCCGGCCGCCAGCAGCTCGCCGGCCAGGGCGTGGGCAACACCGTGCGGGGTGGCGAAGAACACCACATCGCAAGCCGCCAGGGCCTGGCTGTCCGGCACGCTGAACGCCAGCCCGTCATAATGGCCGCGCAGGTTCGGGTACATGTCTGCCACTGCCACGCCCGCCTCGGAGCGCGAAGTGATGACCGCCACTTCGGCCTGTGGGTGCTGTGCCAGCAGACGCAACAGTTCGACGCCGGTGTAACCCGTGCCGCCGACAATACCGACCTTGATCATAACGCTTGCCCCTTATCAACGAGCCGTCTGGAAAGCGCACGATAATAGGGGCGCAAGGCGCCTGTAACAACTCTTCGGGTGACCCTTCGGGCGCTAGACCACTACTATCTGACGACCGTGATTACCTGAAGGAACTCCCTCCATGCTTTACCTATGGATCAAAGCGCTGCATATCGTCAGCGTGGTCTGCTGGTTCGCCGGCCTGTTCTACCTGCCGCGGCTGTTCGTCTACCACGCCCAGAGCCAGGACAGCATCAGCCAGGACCGCTTCGTGACCATGGAACGCAAGCTGTACCGTGGCATCATGAACCCGGCAATGATCGCCACCTACGTGTTCGGCGCCTGGATGCTCTACCTCACCCCCGGCTGGCTGAGCCAGGGCTGGCTGCATGCCAAACTGACCCTGGTGATCCTGCTGACCGGCTACCATCACGTGTGCGGCGCCCAGCGCAAACGCTTCGCCAGTGGCACCAACACCCGCAGCCACGTCTACTATCGCTGGTTCAACGAAGTGCCCGTGCTGTTCCTGCTGGGTATCGTAATTCTGGTGGTGGTCAAACCGTTCTGACATTGCCACCCTGCCTAGGAGCCTTGCCATGTCGCTACCTGCCTCGCTCGAACAACGCTTGCGCCTGCCTGTGGTTGCCGCACCAATGTTCCTGATTTCCAACCCCAGCCTGGTGCTGGCCTGCTGCGCCAACGGCGTGGTTGGCAGTTTCCCGGCCTTGAACCAGCGTGACAGTGCCGGCTTCAAAGCCTGGCTGGAAGAAATCGAGGCCGGCCTGGCACAGTTGCAGGCGCCAGCGCCCTATGCGGTGAACCTGATCGTCCACCCGACCAACCCGCGCCTGCAGGCCGACCTGGCCTTGTGCGTCGAGCACCGTGTGCCGATCGTCATTACCAGCCTGGGTGCGGTAAAGGAAGTGGTCGATGCCGTACACAGCTATGGCGGCCTGGTGTTTCATGATGTCACCACTCGCCGCCATGCCGAGAAGGCCGCCGAAGCGGGTGTCGATGGGCTGATTGCCGTTGCTGCCGGTGCAGGCGGCCATGCCGGCACCTGGAGCCCGTTCGCCCTGGCAGCGGAAATTCGCCAGTTTTTCGACAAAACCCTGCTGCTGGCGGGCTGTATCAACCACGGCCACGAGATCCTTGCCGCACAACTCCTGGGTGCCGACCTGGCGTATATGGGCACGCGCTTTATCGCCACGGCAGAAAGCCAGGCCCAAAGCGCCTACAAACAGATGCTGCTGGAGGCCCACGCTGCCGACATCGTCCACACACCGGCGGTCTCCGGCATTCCCGCCAGCTTCCTGCGCCCCAGCCTGGAACAAGCGGGCTACGACCTGAATGCCCTCAAGGGCGGCCATGAACAAGGCAAACTCAAGCCGATAGACGACGAAGCCAAGGCGTGGAAAACCGTCTGGTCGGCAGGTCAGGGCGTTGGCGGTATCGACGACCTGCCCAGCGCCAGCGCACTGATCGAACGCCTGTACAGCGAGTACCAGCAAGCCCTGCAGCGCTGCCAGGCCCTGCAGGTTCGGGCCTTGTAGCAAAAGGCAACACCTTGCCCGGCCAAGCTGTACACTAGGCGCCCTCTTCCGCCCCCAGGAGCCTTGCATGACCCGTTACGCCATGATTACCGGTGCTTCCAGCGGCCTGGGCCTGGCCCTGGCGGAAGCACTGGCACGGCGCGGGCGCAACCTGATCCTGGTGGCACGCCAGCGCGAAACGCTGGAACCAGTGGCCATTGAGCTGACCCAACGCTTTGGTGTCGAGGTGCTGTTCCGCGCGTGCGACCTTAGCCAACCGCTGCGCCTTTCAGGCTTCGTGCTGGAGCTGGAGGAAGGCGAGCGGCGTATCGACCTGCTGGTCAACTGTGCCGGCCAGCGCACCTACGGGCCGTTCCTGGCCCATGAGTGGGCAGACGAGCAAGACCTGTTGGAGGTCAACGTGCTGGCCCTGAGCCGGCTGTGCCACGCCATCGGCAACCTGATGGCGGTGCAAGGTGGCGGGCAGATTCTCAACGTTGCCGGCCTGGCTGGCGTAGCGCCTGGCCCGTGGATGGCCGCCTACGCGGCCAGCAAGGCCTACGTGCTGAACTTTTCCCAGGCCCTGCGCGAAGAGCTCAAGCCCGCCGGCATCAAGGTCTCGGTACTGTGCCCGGGCCCGGTGCGCTCTGCACGCCGGCGCATTGCCCGCCTGGAGGGCAAGCCGCGCTGCCTCAGCCCAGAGGAAGTGGCGCTGTACACCGTACGCGCGCTGAACAAGAACCGCGCACTGATCATGCCCGGCCGGCGCAACCGCTGGCTGGCATTTGCGCCGCGCCTGCTGCCGCGCTGGCTGCTGCGCAAGCTGGCCGGGGCCATTCACCGCCGCTATTGCCCGGTCGGCATGGAATAGCCACTGGGCGAGCAACGCTCGGCTGAGTACACTCGGCCCGACCCTCACCATGGAGCAAGTGCTGTGGACGATCTATTCCTCAAAATCATCAACCGGGAAATCCCGGCGGATATCATCTACGAAGACGACCAGATCCTGGCCTTCAAGGACATTGCACCCGCAGCGCCGGTACATTTTCTGGTCATCCCGAAAAAGCACATCCGTACGCTCAATGACCTGACCGAAGAGGACAAGGCCCTGGCTGGCCACATCCTGTTCACCGCCCAGCGCCTGGCTGTCGAGCAAGGCTGCGAGGAAGGCTTCCGCGTGGTCATGAACTGCAACCCGAAAGGCGGCCAGACCGTCTACCACATCCATATGCACGTGCTTGGCCAGCGCCAGATGAACTGGCCACCGGGCTGATCCACGGCAAGCGACCCCGCCGCTATTGCGGTAAACTGTCGGGCACATTCTTGCGGAGGTGCCCGATGGCTACCGAACGTCACTACTCGCCGCTCGACCGCTTGTTGCTGCAGGCCGATACCGCCATGCGCACCTTGCTGCCCTTCAGCGGCCAACCCGCCCGGCCATCGCCGGCCATTATCCAGCCAGACGCCGACCTGGACGAAGAGCAGTCCCGCCATATTGCCGGGCTTATGCGCATCAACCATACCGGTGAAGTCTGCGCCCAGGCGCTGTACCAGGGCCAGGCCCTGACCGCCAAGCTGCCCGCAGTGCGCAAGGCCATGGAGCATGCCGCCGAGGAAGAAATCGACCACTTGGCCTGGTGCGAGCAGCGCATTCGCCAGCTGAACAGCCACCCGAGTGTGCTCAACCCGCTGTTCTATGGCATGTCGTTCGGCATCGGTGCACTCGCCGGGCTGGTCAGCGACAAGGTCAGCCTAGGCTTCGTCGCCGCCACCGAGCACCAGGTGTGCAAACACCTCGACGAACACCTGGAGCAGATCCCGCACGAAGACGAAAAGTCCCGGGCCATTCTCGAGCAGATGCGCATCGACGAAGAGCAACACGCCGAGTCTGCCCTGGAGGCCGGTGGCTACCGCTTCCCTGCCCCTGTCCGGTTTGGCATGAGCTTGCTGGCCAAGGTCATGACCAAGAGCACCTACCGTATCTGAAGGCACCCCCATGACGGATCGATTCGACGCCAAGGACCTGGCGCGCGCCGTGCAAGCCGGCGTTCTCCAGCAGGGCCAGGACCAGGCCCTGCTGGCCTTCCTGCGCCAGCAACCGGCAGCACGCAGCAGCTTCCAGCTGGCCCATGTTGCCTTCTACTTTGGCGCCATGCTGATCATGGCGGCCATGGGCTGGTTGCTCACCGAGGCCTGGATGAGCATCGGCGACGGCGCACTGCTGGTCATTGCCAGCCTGTACATCCTGCTGATCACCTTGTTTGCCCTGAAACTGCAGCGCCGCGGCCAGCCCGTCGCTGCCGGGGTGCTGGCAGCGGTCGCGGTCAGCATCGTGGCACTGGCCGTATTCGCCATCGAACGGCTGGTTGGCTGGTGGCCTGTGCACGACACGCAGGCAAAATACCACCATTACTACACCTACGTGCAGAGCGGCTGGCTGGTGATGGAACTGGCGACAGTACTGGCCGGTTTGCTGATGCTGCGGCTTATCCCCTACCCGTTCATCGTCATGCCCATCGCCGTGGCGCTGTGGTTCATGTCGATGGACCTGAGCGAATGGTTCTTCGGTTCGCCGTTCAGCTGGGAACAGCGCCGTGAAGTATCGCTGTGGTTCGGGCTGGGGATGTTGGTGGTATTCCTGGTGGTGGACGGCCGCACGCGCGAGGACTACGCCCATTGGGGGTACCTGGCCGGGCTGGCGGCGTTCTGGGGCGGCTTGACGCTTGTGGACAACGGCAGCGAGTTGGGCAAGGCCCTGTATTGCCTGATCAACATTGCGCTGATGGGCATGGCGGTGCTGCTGCGCCGGCCGGTGTTCATGGTGTTCGGGGCGCTGGGGGTGGCGGCTTACCTGGGGTACCTGTCGTACGACGTGTTTGCCGAGTCGCTGTTGTTCCCGATGGTGGTGACCTTGATCGGGTTGGGGGTTATCTGGTTGGGGTTGGTTTACCAGAAGCGGCGGGAGCGGTTGAGTGAGGCGCTTAGAAGCGCAATGCCGCAATGGTTGAGGGAGGCTCTTCCAGCACTGCGTGACTGAAGATCGCCGGGGCCGCTTTGCGGCCCCAAAAAAACCAGGCTTTAACCCAGCTCTACAATTTCATAGCCGTGGGTAATCTCAACCCCGGCACGCTCAAGCATGATCGACGCCGAGCAATACTTTTCCGCCGACAGCTCCACCGCACGCTTGACCTGCGCTTCTTTCAGCCCACGCCCCTTCACCACGAAGTTCATGTGGATCTTGGTAAACACCTTCGGGTCTTCGCTGGCGCGCTCGGCTTCCAGGAACGCCTCACAGCTCTCCACCGCCTGGCGCGACTTCTTCAGGATGCTGACCACGTCAAAGCTGCTGCAGCCACCCAGGCCCAGCAGCAGCATTTCCATCGGGCGCACACCCAGGTTGCGGCCGCCGGCCTCGGGCGGGCCGTCCATCACGACGACATGGCCGCTCCCCGATTCGCCGAGGAACATTGCCTCACCGGCCCACTGGATTCGTGCCTTCATCTACCTGGACTCCTGATTTTCGGAAAAGGGTGTCAGCTTAGACCTTGTGCGGCTGTGGGAAAAGTACGAGAGGTGTTGGTTTAGTGCCGAAACATCCGGTGACGTCTGATAAGCTGGCGCCAAATGACTGGCGCTTGCCGCCAGCCAACCTCTAAAAAAAGCCTATGCCTCGTATCGAACAGGATTTCGTGATGGTTGCCTCCGCCCTACCCGCCAAGATCAAGAACATCGACAAGCTGCTGGTGCATTGCCAGCGCCGCCGCTACACCGCCAAAAGCAACATCATCTGCGCCGGCGACCGGGCCGAGACACTGTCGTTCATCATCAAGGGTTCGGTAACCATCCTCATCGAAGACGACGATGGCCGTGAAATGATCATTGCCTATCTCAACAATGGCGATTTCTTCGGCGAGCTGGGCCTGTTCGAGCCGATCGACGGGGAACAGCAGCGCAGTGCCTGGGTGCGCGCCAAGACGGAGTGCGAAGTAGCTGAAATCAGCTATGAGAAATTTCGCGAACTGGCGCGCCAGGACCCTGACATTCTTTACGCACTGGGCAGCCAGATGGCCCAGCGCCTGCGCAACACCACGCGCAAGGTCGGTGACCTGGCCTTCTTCGACGTAACCGGGCGGGTTGCCCGGTGCCTGCTGGAGTTGTGCAAACAGCCCGACGCCATGACCCATCCCGATGGCATGCAGATCAAGATTACCCGTCAGGAAATCGGCCGTATCGTCGGTTGCTCGCGGGAAATGGTCGGCCGCGTCCTCAAGGATCTTGAAGAGCGCAGCCTGGTACAGGTCAAGGGCAAGACCATGGTGGTCTACGGTACCCGCTAGTCCTTGGGCAGCTCAGCCAATACCTTGGCATAGGCCTGGGACAGGCGCTCGAACCAGGGCGCCGCAGGCGCCACTTCGTGCAAGGCAATGTGCGCATCGGCGCGGCAACGTTGCTCAAGCTCGCAGCACTCGTTGAAACGATTGACTGCTGCCACCATTGAATCTCGCTCGTTATCCAGCAGCAGTGCACCGTGCACCAGAACCACCGGGCGCTTGCTACCCAGGCCTTGACGCCAGCGCTGGGCAGTACCGACCAGCTTGCGACCGTTAAGGTTGACGTTGTAGCGGCCATCGCAGAAGGCACCGTCGATTTCCCCCACCGACGCCACCCCGCCCCACTCGCGCAGTACATCGCACAACGGCAGGCACAGGCGTTCGTAGGCGTTCTCGATACGGCCGTGGTCACCTTCGCTGCGAGGTGCGGCGTAGACCAGCGCAACATTTACAGTGGCATGCGATTGCGGCACCGGCTCACCGCCGGTTTCACGCAGCAGCACTGGCCAACCGGCAATGGCCAGCTCTGCACAGGCGGCTTCAAAGTTGTCCAGCCGGCTCATGCGCCGGGGCATGACCAAGGCATGGTCGGTGGGGCGCCAGAACAGCACGCCACTTTCGCGTTCGCCGCGGCAGACGGCAGCCAGCAGTTCCTGTTCGGCGTGCAGGCCTTGTTCGACGGTCAGGGCCAGGGGTTGATCGGTCATTGATCCACCTTTGATGTTGTTCTAAAGGGCCTATTCGCGGCGGTCCGACGCATCGGTGAGCCCGCTCCTACAACGGTACGCATACCCATGTAGGAGCGGGTTCACCCGCGAATAGGCCATTCCAGGCATACAAAAAAGCCGGCAACAACGCCGGCTTGGTTTTGCTCAGTCCAGTTGCTGAACAGTCTTCTTCACCTGATCCGGGAAGAACAGCCGCTGCAGCTCCAGCCCAGGTTGCTCGGCGCGCATGAACGCCTCACCGACCAAGAACGAGTAAACCTCGTTGATCGCCATCAACTCAACATCGGCCCGGTTCAAGATGCCACTCTCGGTAATCGCCAAGCGATCACGCGGTATGCGCGGCAGCAGGTCAAGGGTGGTTTCCAGGCTGACTTCAAAGGTGTGCAGGTTGCGGTTGTTCACGCCCACCAGCGGCGTATCCAGGGTTTTCAGTGCGCGCTCCAGCTCATCGCCATCGTGCACTTCTACCAGTACATCGAGACCGACGTCCTTGGCAGTGGCGGCCAGTTCGGCCATCTTCACGTCATCCAGCGCTGACACAATCAACAACACGCAGTCCGCACCCAAGGCCCGGGCCTCGACGATCTGGTACGGGTCGACCATGAAGTCCTTGCGGATCACCGGCAGCGAAACCGCCGCGCGAGCCTGTTGCAAGTACTCATCGGCCCCTTGGAAGTAATCCACATCGGTCAGCACCGACAGGCAGGTAGCACCGCCCTTCTCGTAGCTGACGGCGATTTCCGCCGGCACGAAGTCTTCACGGATCACGCCCTTGCTTGGCGAAGCCTTCTTGATTTCGGCAATCACCGCAGGCTGCTTGCGCTTGGCCTGCTCGATCAAGGCATTGGCGAAGCCTCGCGGCGCATCAGCGGCCTTGGCCAGACGCTCCAGCTCAGCAAGGCTGACCCGCGCACTGCGCTCGGCCACTTCCTGGAACTTGCGGGCAATGATCCTTTCCAGCACCGTCGGCACACTCATGCTTCGTTCTCCACCTTGAATACTGCAGTAAAGGCACCCAGTTCCTGCAACTTCTCCCAGGCCAGCCCGGTGTGCAACACGTCGTGTGCCAGCTCCACACCTTGGGCCAGGGTCATAGCATGGTCGGCGGCATACAGTGCCGCGCCCGCGTTGAGCACGATCATTTCCGCAGCCTTCTGGCCGTTTTCGGTCTTGCGCCGGCCCAGCGCATCGCGGATCAGCTCCAGCGACGCCTGCGGATTCTCGACGGCCAGGCCATGCAGGCTCTGGCTTTTCATGCCGAGGTCTTCCGGCTCTACCCAGTATTCAGTGATTTCGTCGTTCTTCAGCTCGGCAACAAAGGTGGGCGCGGCCAGGCTGAACTCGTCCAGGCCGTCCTTCGAGTGCACCACCAGCACATGCTTGCTGCCCAGGCGCTGCAGTACCTCGGCCAGCGGGCGGCACAGGGCCTGGGCGAACACGCCGACCACCTGGTGCTTCACTCCGGCCGGATTCGTAAGCGGGCCGAGCATGTTGAACAAGGTACGCAGGCCCAGGTCGCGACGCGGGCCGGCGGCATGCTTCATGGCCGAATGGTGGCTTTGCGCGAACATGAAGCCGATACCCAGGCTGTCGATGCAACGGGCAACCTGGACCGGCGTCAGGTTCAAGTAGATGCCGGCAGCTTCCAGCAAATCGGCACTGCCGCTCTTGCCCGACACGGCGCGGTTGCCGTGCTTGGCCACGGTGCACCCCGCTGCCGCGAGGACGAACGACGACGCCGTGGAAACGTTGAAGATGTTGGCGCCATCACCGCCGGTACCGACGATATCGACCACGCCATCGAGGCTCTGCAGCTCAACCTTGTCGGCCAGCTCGCGCATCACCGACACCGCACCGACAATTTCATCGATGCTCTCGCTTTTCATGCGCATGCCCATGAGGAAGGCGCCGATCTGCGCCTCGCTGCACTGGCCAGTCATGATCTGGCGCATGACATCCCGCATTTCTTCGGTGGAAAGGTCCAGCTGGCCGACGATACGGCTCAACGCGCTCTTGATATCCATGTGCGATCCTTAGCGGCGGCCGCCGGTCTGCTTGAGGAAATTGGCGAACAGCTCGTGGCCCTGCTCGGTCAGGATCGATTCGGGGTGGAACTGCACCCCCTCGATATTCAGTGTCTTGTGGCGCAGGCCCATGATCTCGTCGACCGAACCGTCAGCATGAGCGGTCCAGGCAGTCACTTCCAGGCACTCAGGCAAGGTTTCGCGCTTGACCACCAGCGAGTGGTAGCGGGTTACCGTAAGCGGGTTGTTGAGGCCGGCGAACACGCCCAGGTCACGGTGGTGGACCGGGCTGGTCTTGCCGTGCATCACCTGGCGGGCACGCACCACGTCACCGCCAAAGGCCTGGCCGATGGACTGATGCCCCAGGCAAACGCCAAGAATCGGCAGCTTGCCGGCGAAATGCAGGATGGCCTCGATGGATACGCCCGCCTCGCTCGGCGTGCATGGGCCTGGAGATACGACGATGCGCTCGGGGTTGAGGGCTTCGATCTGGGCGATGGTCATTTCGTCATTGCGAATGACCTTGACCTCGGCACCCAGCTCGCCGAGGTACTGCACGACGTTGTAAGTGAATGAGTCGTAATTGTCGATCATCAGTAACATCGTATTAAACCTCTTGAATCTACTGACTTCAGGATTCGAACCTTCTTGCTCCGGCCGCAGGCGCAGCTTGGCCTATAAAGGGCGGTAGACAGGAAGGCAAACGGGGGCGGGCCGGACGGGCCGGCAGGGGATAAAGTCAGGCGCGCCAACGCCAACGGGCGTGGGCCTTGATTACGCGCATCAAGAGTTTACTGACGATCAACACAGGATAGGTCTCGCTCATACGTCCCGGCACAGTAGCCTACCGGGGCGGCGGGCGCAATATGCCCGTAAACACGGGGAAACGAATGGACTTGGGAGCGATGCCCCTCGATTTGCTAAGGTCGATCGGGTTGTCTTGATAAAAACAAAGAAAAGGATGTTCCCCGATGCGAAAAGCCCCGTTATTGCGCTTTACCCTAGCCTCCTTGGCATTCGCCTGCAGCCAGGCTTTCGCTGCACCTTCGCCCTACTCCAGCATGATCGTGTTTGGCGACAGCCTCAGCGATGCCGGGCAGTTTGGAGGCGCACGCTTCACCAACCGTGATGCCGATGGCAACTATGCCCCAGTGTCGCCGATGATCCTCGGCGGGCGGCTGGGGGTAGACCCGACAGCCCTTGGCCCTTCCACCTCCCCCATAAACCCGGCGCTGGGGATCCCCGACGGCGACAACTGGGCAGTCGGCGGCTACACCACCCAGCAGATCCTCGATTCGATCACCAGCACGTCCAAAACCGTGATCCCGCCTGGGCGCGAAGGTGCCGGGCTGGTACTGCGAGAAAAGCCCGGCTACCTGGCCAACGGCCTGCGCGCCGATCCCAATGCACTGTACTACCTCACCGGCGGCGGCAACGACTTCCTGCAAGGCCTGGTCAACAGCCCGGCCGACGCGGTGGCTGCCGGTGCCCGCCTGGCCGCCAGCGCCCAGGCCCTGCAACAAGGTGGCGCACGCTACATCATGGTCTGGCTGTTGCCCGATCTCGGCCAGACACCAAACTTCAGCGGCACACCACAACAAAACCCGCTCTCATTGCTATCAGCGGCCTTCAACCAGTCGCTGCTCAGCCAGTTGGGGCAGATAGATGCCGAGATCATCCCGCTGAACATCCCGGTGCTGCTGAGCGAGGCATTGGCCAGCCCCAGCCAGTTCGGCCTGGCCACCGGGCAAAACCTGGTCGGCACTTGCTACAGCGGCGAAGGCTGCGTGGAAAACCCGGTGTACGGCATCAACGGCGCCACGCCCGACCCGACCAAGCTGCTGTTCAACGACTCGGTGCACCCGACCATCGCGGGCCAGCAACTGATCGCCGATTACGGCTACTCGATCCTTTCCGCCCCGTGGGAGCTGACCCTGCTGCCAGAAATGGCCCACGCCAGCCTGCGCGCCCACCAGGATGAATTGCGCAACCAGTGGCAGACACCCTGGCAGGCAGTTGGCCAGTGGCAAGCCTTTGTCGCCAGCGGCGCCCAGGACCTGGACTTCGACGGCCAGCGCAGCGCGGCCAGCGGCGATGGCCGCGGCTACAACCTGACCGTGGGTGGCAGCTACCGCCTGAACGACGCCTGGCGCCTGGGCCTGGCCGGCGGGGTGTACCGGCAGAAGCTGGAAGCCGGCGCACAGGACTCGGACTACAAGCTCGACAGCTACCTGGCCAGCGGCTTCGCCCAGTACCGCCAGGATCGCTGGTGGGCCGATGCGGCACTGACTGCCGGCCACTTGGACTACAACGACCTCAAACGTACCTTCGCCCTTGGCGTGAACGACCGCAGCGAAAAGGGTGACACCAATGGTGAGGCCTGGGCGATGTCCGCGCGGTTGGGCTACAACCTGGCGGCGGACAGCAGTAATTGGCAGTTGGCGCCGTTCATCAGCGCCGACTATGCGCGGGTGAAGGTGGACGGCTATGACGAAAAGAGCGGGCGCTCGACAGCGCTGGGCTTCGATGACCAGCAGCGCACGTCACGACGCTTGGGCGTGGGGCTGCTGGGCAGCGTACAGGTGCTGCCGAGTACCCGGCTGTTTGCCGAGGTGGCGCAGGAGCATGAGTTCGAGGATGACCAGCAGGATGTGACGATGCACCTGACCAGCTTGGCGGCGAATGACTTCACCTTGACTGGCTATACGCCGCATAGCGACCTGACCCGAGCCAGCCTGGGGGTTAGCCATGAGGTGGTGGCGGGGGTGCATTTGCGTGGGAACTACAACTGGCGCAAGAGTGATGAGCTGACGCAGCAGGGGGTTAGCCTGGGGGTTAGTGTGGACTTCTAAGTTGTTGGGGCCGCTTTGCGGCCCTTCGCGGGTAAACCCGCTCCTACATAGACCGCGTAAGGCCGAGGCTTGCGCAATAAGTGTAGGAGCGGGTTCATCGGGGCGCCGAACCGCCGCGAATGGGCTGCGCAGCAGCCCCAAACGGTCTATTTGGCGAAAGTCTGCTCAGCCAACGCCACCGCACGGAACATCGCCCGACGCTTGTTGATGGTTTCTTCCCACTCCAGCGCCGGCACCGAGTCGGCGACAATGCCGCCCCCCGCCTGCACATGCAGCTCGCCATCCTTGATCACTGCAGTGCGGATGGCAATCGCGGTATCCATGTTGCCGTTCCAGGCAAAGTAACCCACGGCACCGCCGTATACCCCACGCTTGACCGGCTCCAGCTCGTCGATGATCTCCATCGCGCGAATCTTCGGCGCACCCGAAAGCGTACCGGCCGGCAAGATCGCCCGCAGTGCATCCATCGCCGTCAGCCCTTCACGCAGTTGGCCGGTGACGTTGGAGACAATGTGCATGACGTTTGAATAACGCTCGATCACCATCTTCTCGGTCAGGCGCACGCTGCCGGTCGAGGACACCCGGCCCACATCGTTGCGCCCCAAGTCGATCAGCATCAGGTGCTCAGCGATCTCTTTATCATCCGACAGCAGGTCGTCTTCCAGCGCGCGGTCGGCCTCTTCGGTCGCACCGCGTGGGCGAGTACCGGCAATCGGGCGCACGGTGACCAGGTTGTCCTCGACACGTACCAGCACCTCGGGCGAGCTGCCGACCACGTGGAAGTCGCCAAAGTTGAAGAAGTACATGTACGGTGTCGGGTTGAAGCAACGCAGTGCACGGTACAGGTCGATGGGCGCGGCCTTGAAGTCGATCGACATGCGCTGCGAAGGCACCACCTGCATGCAGTCGCCCGCCAGGATGTATTCCTTCACGGTATCGACTGCGCGCTCGTAATCTTCCTGGGTAAAGCTTGAGCGGAATGCCGGCTCTGCAGCCATCGGGCCGCTCAGGTCCAGGCCACGGCGCGGTGTGATCGGCTGACGCAGGGTTTCCAGCAGGCCTTGCAGCCGTGCCTGGCCCTGTTCGAACGCCTGCTCTTCAGCCGGGTCGACCAACACGATAGCGTGCATCTTGCCCGCCAGGTTGTCGAACACCACCACCGCATCGGACACCATCAGCAGAATATCCGGCACGCCCAGCGGGTCCGGGTTGGGGCAGGCCCCCAGGCGCTTTTCCACATAACGCACGCAGTCGTAGCCGAAGTAACCGACCAAGCCGCCGTTGAAGCGCGGCAAACCGGGGATATCGGCGACCTTGTAGCGGTCCTTGAAGGTTTCGACGAACGCCAGCGGGTCTTCGACATCATGGCTTTCCACCTCGACGCCATCCTGCAAAATGCTGACGTGGTAGCCGTGCACACGCATCACGGTGCGCGACGGCAGGCCGATCATCGAGTAACGGCCCCACTTCTCGCCGCCCTGCACCGATTCGAGCAAGTACGAGTTGGGTTGGTCAGCCAGTTTCAGGTAGATCGACAGCGGCGTATCGAAGTCGGCCAGGGTTTCACAGGCCAGGGGAATGCGGTTATAGCCGGCAGCAGCCAGGCGCAGGAATTCTTCGCGGTTCATGAGTAGCCTCGTGGCAAGCAGCAATAGGTCAGGCAAACGGACGGGCCGGCACGCGCCGGCAGGCTGAAGTCAGGCGCGCCAACGCCAACGGGCCAGGGCCTTGATGACTTTCATCCAGAATTTGCCAGTAACCGCCACGGTGGACTCTCTGTCTTGTGAGGCTTGAAGGTCCGCCAACGTTATCCCAGTGGCCGGGTCTGCGCAACCGGGCAGCAATGCGCGCAGGTCGTCGATCACCAGGCTGGGGGATTCGTCGTTGATCGGCCGACCATGGTTGTAGCCGTAGGTAAGACCTACGCACTGCACGCCGGCCGCCTTGGCCGCCAGCACATCACTGCGCGAGTCGCCGACGAACAGCGACTGCTGCGGGGTAACGCCGGCCATTTGCATGACAAACAGCAGGGCTGCAGGGTCAGGCTTTTTCTGCGGCAGCGTGTCACCGCCGATGATCCAGCGGAAGTAGCGGCCAATCTTCATCTGGTCCAGCAAGGGGGCGACGAAACGCTCGGGCTTGTTGGTGATCAGCGCCATTTCCACGCCCTGCTTCTGCAGCCAGCGCAGGGTGTCTTTCACACCGGGGTAGACCACGGTGAGCTCATGGCTTTCGGCATAGGCGTCCATGAACAGCGCCAGGCCCTGTTCGGCCAGCGCATCATCCACGGCTTCATGCTCGATGCCGCCGGCCAGGGCACGGCGCACCAGCACCTGGGCGCCGTTGCCAACCCAGTCGCGCACCGCCTCCAGGCCAGCAGGCGGGCGCCCCAGTTCGAGCAGCATGCGGTCCACGGCGGCGGCCAGGTCTGGCACGGAATCGATCAGGGTACCGTCCAGATCGAACATCACCAGCCTGGGCAGCGTCCCCGGGAACAGCTGCTCGAAGCCACTCATGGGCGGGCCTGGGCCAGTTCAGCGCGCATCTTGGCGATCACTTCCTGGTAGTCCGGGGCGTTGAAGATCGCCGAGCCGGCCACGAAGGTGTCGGCGCCAGCGGCAGCGATTTCGCGGATGTTGTTGACGTTGACGCCACCGTCGATTTCCAGGCGGATATCACGGCCGCTGGCGTCGATCAGCGCGCGCGCTTCGCGCAGCTTGTCGAGGGTGCCGGGGATGAACTTTTGCCCGCCGAAGCCTGGGTTGACGCTCATCAGCAGCACCATGTCGACCTTGTCCATCACGTACTTCAGCGCGTCCAGGCTGGTGGCCGGGTTGAACACCAGGCCGGCCTTGCAGCCGCCGTCCTTGATCAGTTGCAGTGAACGGTCGACGTGCTGCGAGGCTTCCGGGTGGAAGGTGATGTAGGTCGCGCCCGCTTCGATGAAGTCGCCGATGATGCGGTCGACCGGGCTTACCATCAGGTGAACGTCGATTGGCGCGGTGACGCCGTACTTGCGCAGGGCGGTGCACACCATCGGGCCGATGGTCAGGTTGGGGACGTAGTGGTTATCCATGACATCGAAGTGGACGATGTCGGCACCCGCGGCCAATACCTTGTCGACATCCTCGCCCAGGCGGGCGAAATCGGCAGAGAGAATGGAGGGGGCAATAGCGTAGGGCTGCATGGCGCACCTGTTGGCAGAATCACGGTGGCGCGCATTGTAACTCAGGGAATGGGATGAGGGCTGATTGGTATCAAAGGGTGTCGACCAGTTGTTATTACCTGTGCCGACCCTTTCGCGGCTAAAGCCGCTCCTACAACGATTTGCGCACGGCATGAATACTGCGCGGTCAATGTAGGAGCGGCTTTAGCCGCGAAGTGGCCAGCACAGCCAACCCACCCTCAGGCCGGCTGCTGGGTTCTCAACTTCTCGCTACGCCCCCGCAACCACTCCAGGGTCAGCAGCAAGATCACCGAGAAGGCAATCAGCAAGGTCGCCGCCGCCGCAATGGTCGGGCTCAGGTTCTCGCGAATACCGCTGAACATCTGCCGTGGCAGGGTCGCCTGCTCCGGCCCGGCGAGGAACAGTGTCACCACCACCTCGTCGAACGAGGTGGCAAAGGCGAACAGCGCCCCGGAAATCACCCCAGGGGCAATCAGCGGCAGGGTCACCCGGCGGAAGGTCAGCAGCGGTGAGGCGCCCAGGCTGGCTGCTGCACGCACCAGGTTGTAGTTGAAGCCCTGCAGCGTTGCCGACACGGTAATGATGACAAACGGCACGCCCAGCACCGCATGCACCAGTATCAGCGAGGTGAAGCTGTTGCCCATGCCCAGCGGGGCAAAGAACAGGTAACTGGCCACGCCGATGATCACCACCGGTACCACCATCGGCGAGATCACCAGCGCCATCACCAGCGACTTGCCAGGGAAATCGCCACGGGTCAGGCCGATGGCCGCCAGGGTGCCAAACACCATGGCCAGCACCGTGGCCGCCGGGGCGACGATGATGCTGTTCTTCAGCGCCCGCATCCACTCGGCCGAGCCGAAGAAGTCCTGGTACCACTGCAGGGAAAAGCCCTGCAGCGGGTACACCAGGAAACTGCCACTGTTGAACGACAGCGGCACGATCACCAGCACCGGCAAGATGAGGAACAGCAGGATCAAGCCGCAAAGAATGCGCAGGCTGTAGAACCAGACCCGCTCCACGGGTGACATGTAAGGGCTCAGCATGACAAGGCTCCTCAGCTCAGGCGCAGGCGGCTGGCGCCGACCAGCCAGCTATAGATCAGGTACAGCAGCACGGTCGCCAGCAGCAACAGCCCGCCCAGCGCGGTGGCCATGCCCCAGTTGATGCTGGTGTTGGTATAGAAGGCCACGAAGTAGCTGACCATCTGGTCGTTCGGGCTGCCCAGCAGTGCCGGGGTGATGTAGTAGCCGATGGCCAGGATGAACACCAGCAGGCAACCGGCGCCAACCCCGGCGTAGGTCTGCGGGAAGTACACCCGCCAGAAGCTGGCGAACGGGTGGCAGCCCAGCGAGATCGCCGCACGCATGTAGCTGGGCGAAATGCCCTTCATCACGCTGTACAGCGGCAGGATCATGAACGGCAGCAGAATGTGCACCATCGAGATGTACACGCCGGTGCGGTTGAACACCAGTTCCAGCGGTTGGTCGATGATGCCCATGGCCATCAATGCGCTGTTGATCAGCCCGCCCGACTGCAGCAATACGATCCACGCCGCCACCCGCACCAGAATCGAGGTCCAGAACGGCAGCAGTACCAGGATCATCAACAGGTTGCTCTGCCGGGTCGGCAAGTTGGCCAGCAGGTAGGCCAGCGGGTAGGCCAGCACCAGGCAGATGGCGGTAATCACCACCCCCATCCACAGGGTACGGGCAAAGATGTCCAGGTAAATGGCCTGGTCCGGGGTGGCCTTGGCCAGCTCGCCAAGGTCATCGATACGGTGGTCTACAGAGGCCAGCAGGTAGAACGAAGTCACCGTACTGGTATTGCGGCGAATCGCCTGCCAGTAGGCCGGGTCGCCCCAGCGCTCGTCGACGGCCTGCAAGGCGTCTTTATAGGAGGCAGGTTCAGCCTTGAACGGCAGGGCCCGAGCTGTCTTGGTCAACAAGCTGCGGTAGCCGGCCAGTTCCATGTTCAAGCGTTTGGAAAGGTCGCCGAGGGTCTGGTTCTTGCGCGATTCGGCCAGGTCCTGGCTCAGCGCCTTGTACACATCCTCGCCCGGCAGGCTCTTGCCATCCCACTGGGTGATGACCTCGACCGTACGCGGCAGGCCGCCGACCACTTCCGGGTTGCCGACGCTCTTGTACAACAGGGCCGCGATCGGCACCAGGAACACCAGCAACAGGAACAGCGCCAGCGGCGCGATCAACGCCTGGGCCTTCCAGCGGTTGACCCGCTCGGCATGCTTGAGGCGCTGCTTGAGACTTGGACCGGCGCCTTCGTTGAGGGGCACTGCAATGGCCATGGCGAACTCCGCGATACGAACTGAAATGGGGGCCGCAAAACGGCCCCTTGCGCTGGTCGTTTACTTCTTCGCCGCCCAGGCGTTGAAGCGTTGCTCCAGCTGCTCGCTGTTGTCGGCCCAGAAGGCCACGTCGATCTGCACCTGGTTGGCGATGTTCTCAGGCGTGGTCGGCATGTCCTTTTTCACTTCATCCGACAGCAGGCTCACGGCCTTGGCGTTGGCCGGACCGTAGGCGATGTTCTCGGAGTAGATCTTCTGCTGCTCGGGTTTGACGCTGTAGGCGATGAACTTCTTCGCCTCTTCGACGTTCTTGGCGCCTTTAGGGATCGCCCAGGCATCAAAGTCGTAGATGCCGCCGTTCCACACCACCTTGAGGTTGCTCTCTTTCTGCACTGCGGCAATACGGCCGTTGTAGGCAGAGCTCATGACCACGTCACCCGAAGCCAGGAACTGCGGCGGCTGTGCGCCGGCTTCCCACCACTGGATGCTGGGCTTGAGTTCATCGAGCTTCTTGAAGGCACGGTCCTGGCCGTCCTTGGTCGCCAGCACTTTGTAGACGTCCTTGGGCGCAACGCCATCGGCCATCAGTGCGAATTCCATGGTGTACTTGGCGCCTTTGCGCAGGCCACGCTTGCCTGGGAACTGCTTGGTGTCCCAGAAATCGGCCCAGCTGGTAGGTGCGGTCTTGAGCTTGTCGGCGTTGTAGGCCATGACCGTGGACCAGACGAAGAAGCCTACGCCGCAAGGCTGAATGGCACCCGGCACGTAGTCGGCCTCGTTGCCAAACAGAGCCGGGTCGAGCTCTTCGAACATGCCCTCATCGCAACCGCGCGCCAGCTCTGGGGACTCAACCTCGACCAGGTTCCACGACACGCTCTTGGTGTCGACCATTGCCTTGACCTTGGCCATTTCGCCGTTGTACTCACCGGCGACAATCTTGCCATTACCCGCCTTCTCCCATGGCTCGTAGAACGCCTTGACCTGAGCAGCCTTGTTGGCGCCGCCGAACGAAATCACGGTGAGGTCTGCGGCCATGGCCTGGCCGGCGGCGAACAGCCCCAGGGCCAGGGCGGTCAGTTTCAACTGCTTGCGCATTATTATTCTCTCCACAGTACAGGGTTGGTGAAGCAATCCATCAATGGGCTTCGGCAATCGGATCGAGCGCGCGGGCGTGCTCCACCTCCCAGCCCAGCGGTACCACATCGCCCACGGCCAGGGCCGGGTCGAGCTCGGCAATCGGCTGTTTCACGAAGAAGTCGCCCTTGCCGCAAACCTCCAGGCGCACCCGCACGTGGTCGCCCAGGTAAATGAATTCGGCCACCCGGCCCGAGAAGCGGTTGACGCAGCTTTCGCTGTGGCCGTTCAGGCGCACACGCTCGGGGCGGATCGACAGGGTGACCGGCTCGCCGGCCTGGCCGACATTCACGGCCAGCGCCTCGACCCGCTCGCCGCGCGGCAACTGCACTTGGCAGCGCTTGCCATCGCTGGCCAGCAGGGTGCCGTTGATGCGGTTGTTCTCGCCGATGAAGTTGGCGACGAAGGTATTGCAGGGCTCTTCGTACAGCGTGCGCGGGTCGGCGATCTGCTGGATTTCGCCCTGGTGGAACACCGCCACGCGGTCGGACATGGTCAGCGCTTCGCCCTGGTCGTGGGTCACGTACACCACGGTCACGCCCAGGCGCTGGTGGATGTGCTTGATTTCCATCTGCATGTGTTCACGCAACTGCTTGTCCAGTGCGCCCAGCGGTTCGTCCATCAGCACCAGCTGCGGCTCGAACACCAATGCCCGGGCCAGCGCTACCCGCTGTTGCTGGCCACCCGACAGCTGGCCCGGGTAGCGCTTGGCGAAGGCATCGAGCTGCACCATGTTCAGTACGCGCTTGACCCGCTCGCTGATGTCGGTCTTGCTCAGGTTACGCACGCTCAGCGGGAAGGCCAGGTTTTCGGCCACGGTCATGTGCGGGAACAGCGCGTAATTCTGGAACACCATGCCGATGTCGCGCTTGTGCGGCGGCACGTTGTTGATCGAGCGCCCGGCCAGCTGGATCTCCCCTGCGGTGGGGGTTTCGAAACCGGCCAGCATCATCAGGCTGGTGGTCTTGCCCGAGCCGGACGGGCCAAGCAGGGTGAGGAATTCGCCCTTGCGGATGTCCAGGTTGAGGTCTTTGACGATCAGCGACTCGCCGTCGTAGCTCTTCTGCACACCACGGAAGCTGACCAGCGTTTCGCTGGTTGCAGCGTTCGACTTCGCCTCGCTCATGCCTGCACCTTCTTGTTGGATGACTGCGTAGGCAAAAGAGTAGAAGAGCCGCAAGCGCCCGAAAATCGGGGGTGCTGAGAGAATGCCATCATCCGGATGGAAGATTTGCTGTAGGGATTGCCCTACAAGGATGGCGGGATTGGGATGCTACTCCTCTGCCCTGCACCGCCCGTTGTAGGAGCGGGTTCACCCGCGAAAGGGCCGGTTCAGGCACTGCACATGGCAGGCCAGGCCCTTTCGCGGGTAAACCCGCTCCTACAACGGGCGGTGTGGCCGCGGGTGGGTATGTCGCAATCAGACCAACTTGTGCTCCATCGCGTACTTCACCAGTTCCGCCAACGAGTTCACTTTCAGCTTCTGCATCAGGCGCGCCTTGTGGGTGCTGATGGTCTTGCTCGACAGCGCCAGCTGCTGGGCGATGTCGTTGACATTGGCGCCCTGGGCCAGGCGCTCGAACACCGAGAATTCCCGCTCTGACAACAGCGTATGCAATGGCCGTGACTCGGTCAGGCCCACTTCGAACACCATGCGGTCGGCCAGCGCCGGGTCGATATAGCGCCCACCGCCGGCCACCCGGCGAATCGCCGTCAGCAGCAACGCCGGGTCACTGTCCTTGGTCGCGTAGCCCGCCGCGCCAGCCTTCAGTGCCCGCGCCGCCATCTGCGCCTCATCGTGCATCGACAGCATCAGGATCGCCGGCGCATCGTGCAGCGCGCGAATCCGCGGGATCGCTTCCAGCCCGCTCACGCCCGGCATCGAGATATCCAGCAGGACCACCTCGCACGGCGTATGGCGCAGGGTTTCGAGCAACTGCTCGCCATTACCGGCCTCCCCTGCCACCTGCATGTCCTTGGCCAGGCCGATCAACTGCTTGATGCCTTCACGGACAATGGTGTGGTCTTCGGCCACCAGCACTCGAATCACGCTTGCTCTCCTACTCCAACGGAATGGCCACGCTCAGGCTGGTGCCTTCGCCCGGTTGACTGTCCAGCGCCATGCTGCCGCCCAGCATCAACACCCGCTCGCGCACCCCCACCAGGCCAAACGAGGTGGGCCGGGTCTGCTCGCGGCAGAAACCCTGGCCATCATCGCTGACCGTCATGCGCAAACGCCCGCCTTCATGCAACAACTCGATTTCCACGCTGTGCGCCTGGGCGTGGCGCATCACGTTGGTCAGCGCTTCCTGCAGGATGCGGAACAAGCCGGTAGCCTTGGCGTCGCTCAATGCTGGCAGATTATCCGGTACTTGCACCAGGCAGGGGATTTGCGTGCGCGCTTCAAAGCGTCGCGCCTGCCACTCGATGGCCGAGGCAATCCCGGCATCAAGAATGGGTGGGCGCAGGGCAGTCGCCACGTCGCGCACCAACTGGAACAGCTGGGCGATCAGGCGCTTCATGCTGGTCAGGCGCTCGTTCAGGCCCGGGTCCAGCTCGGCGAAGGCCAGCTCGCACATCGACACTTCCAGCTTGAGCACGGTCAGCATCTGCCCCAGTTCATCATGCACTTCCCGGGCGATACGGGCTTTTTCTTCCTCGCGCACGCTCTCCAGGTGGGCCGACAGCTCACGCAGCTGCTCCTGGGACCTGGCCAACGCCAACTCGGCCCGCTTGCCCTGGGTGATGTCCCACACTACGCCGTCCCACACCACCTGGCCGTTGCCCAGGCGCCGGGTACTGGCCTTGATGTCGGCCCAGCGCTGTTCGCCCTGGCGGGTGAGGATGCGCCCCTGCCATGACCAGTCCTGATCGCTGGCCAGGGCCAGGTCCTGCACCCGGTGGTAGTCGGCGCGGTCTTCGGGGTGCACCAGGTTGCGCAGGCCCATCTCTGGGTGCTGGATCTCACTGGGCGCATAACCCACCAAGGCTTCGCTACCCTCGCTGATGTAGGGAAACTCCAGGTCGCCCTCGGCCGGGTCGCGCTCCAGGCGAAACACCAGCCCCGGCACGTTTCCGGCAATGCCCTTGAGCCGTGCCTCGCTTTCGCGCAGCGCTGCCAGGGCGCGGTGGCGCTCAGTCACATCGGCCAGGTAGACCACCAGGTACTCGGAGTCGCGAAAGCGCAGAAAGCTCAGCGACAGCTCCACCGGCAGCAGGCTGCGGTCGGCGCGCCGGCACTGGGTTTCGAACTGGCCGACACCCCCCGTCCCGGTACGTGCGCCCTTCCACAGTTCAAGCCAGCGGTCCATGTTCAGGCTTGGCTCGAAGTCGCTGAACGGCCGTTCCAGCAGCTCGCCCTCGGCATAACCGAGCATGCGTTCGGCAGCGTGGTTGGCGTAACGCACATGGCTGTCCCAGTTGACCCAAAGGATACCCACCGTGCTCTGGTCGATCGCGAACTGGCTCAGGCGCAGCGCCTCTTCACCCACCTGGCGCTCCACCAGGCTTTCCCGCGTGGCCAGCAGGCTGCGCTCCAGCTGACGCTGTTGCCGGCGTTGCCACACCAGGGTGGCCAGCGCGCACAACAGCAGCATGCCCAACAGCAAGGCCAGGTTCTGCCAGAAGCCAGGCGACTCGCTCAAACGCGGGTACTTGGGCTGCAACCAACGCTGGTGCAGTTGCTCCAGCTCTTTGGCGGGCAACGCCTGCAAGCCTCGCTCAAGTACGTCGGCCAGCAGCGGCCAGTCGCGCCGCGAACCGATGCGCAGCAGCTGCGGCAGGCCGATATCACCCACCACGGCCAGCTCGCCGAACTCGCTCTCTCGCGACAGGCGACTGAGCTGCGCTTCATCCAGCACCGCGAAACTGGCCTGGCCACCTACCACCAACTGCAAGGCCTCGCGTTCGTTGGGCACGCCCTGCAGGTTGAGGCTGCCATAGTTGCCGCGCAGGTAGTCTGCCAGTTGGCTGGGCATGCGTACGGCTACCCGCTGCTCGGCATCCAGCCCTTCCAGCTCCACGGCCATGGCCCCGGTACGCGGCCCCACCACCAGTTGCGGCACGCGCATGTACGGGTCACTGAACAGCCACAGGCGCAGGCTGGCCGGGGTCTGGGTAAGGCCTGGAGCAAAGTCGACTTCACCGCTCTGCAGGGCATGTTCAAGGCTGGCCTGGTCATTGAAGTTGCGCCAGGTAAGGTCCAGGCGCAGCACCTGGGCCAAGCTGCTCACCAACTCCACGTTGGCCCCGTACAGTTGCTGCAGGCGCCGGTCGAACTGGGCATACGGTGCCTGCAATACCAGGCCGACGCGCAGGCTACGGTGCGTGTCCAGCCATTGCTGCTGGGCAGGCTCCAGCGCAACGGCGGGCGGCGTCTCAGGCCGGGCAATTGCCATCAAGGGCAGCCACAAGCAGCCGATAACCAACAGGCGACGCACTCGCTTCATTTACACGCTCGTCTTGGCAAGGGCGGCCATGCAGCATGGCCGTCACGGGCAAATACTATTAGGCTGCCGGTATCATTCTGGCCTTGGATTGACTCATGTCCACACTTTATCGCACGACGCTGGCAATGTGCTGCCTGGCCTCGATTCTTCCACTCGGTGCCGTGGCCGCCGATGCCGAAAAACCACCTGCTGCCACCGTGGCGCCTGCTGCCGAAGCGCCGCGGCCGCCGCTACTGGAACGCAGCCAGGAAGATGCCCAGGCACTTGAACGGCTGGTCCCCAAGGCCGAGCAGCAAACCCTGCAGGCGGGTGCCGACAGCTTCCTGGCGCTGTGGAAACCTGCCAACGACAGTGATCCGCAAGGGGCGGTGATCATCGTCCCCGGTGCCGGTGAAACGGCCGACTGGCCGAACGCCGTCGGCCCGCTGCGGCAGAAATTCCCCGATGCAGGCTGGCACAGCCTGAGCATCAGCTTGCCCGACCTGCTTGCCGACAGCCCGCAGGCACGGGTCGAGGCCAAGCCCGCTGCCGAGCCGGAAAAGCCCAAGGGTGAAAGCGCGCCGGTCAAGGATGTACCCGCCGACGCCAATGCCAACGTCGCCCAGGCCACTGCGGCCGATGCCGACACGGCTGAGAGCACCGACGCCGAACTGGCCAGCGAACAGAGCGACGCTGCCGATGCCGAGCGCATTTTCGCCCGCCTGGATGCCGCCGTGGCGTTTGCCCAGCAGCACAACGCCCGCAGCATCGTGCTGATTGGCCACGGCAGCGGCGCGTACTGGGCAGCCCGCTACCTGAGCGAAAGGCAACCGCCGCAAGTGCACAAACTGGTGATGGTGGCGGCGCAGACGCCGGCACGGGTGGAGCATGACCTGGAAAGCCTGGCGCCGACCTTGAAGGTGCCGACAGCCGACATCTACTACGCCACCCGCAGTGCTGACCGCAGTGCGGCCGGGTTGCGCCTGCAGGCCAGCAAGCGGCAGAAGGACAGCCAGTATCGGCAGTTGTCGTTGATTGCCATGCCAGGCAACAAGGCGGCCGAGCAGGAGCAGTTGTTCCGCCGGGTGCGGGGGTGGATGAGCCCGCAGAGCTGATCCCACAGGTTCGCGCAAAGGCTGAGGGATACGCCGTACCTGTAGGGCGGCCTTGTGTCGCGATGGGCTGCAAAGCAGCCCCTGGACTTCAGCACGGATGCACCAATTGCCGGGGCCGCTTTGCGGCCCATCGCGACACAAGGCCGCTCCTACAGGTACCGCGCAGACTTCAAGGACTGCGAAGATCCCCCGAGGATGAGGCCATCAAAGGCCCCGCCGCTTGCGGATCATGGCATAGGCCTGGTGCAACTCACGCGTACGCTCGGTTGCCTCACGCACCTGTGCCTCCGTGGCGCCGGTACCCGCCAGTTTGTCCGGGTGATGCCGGCTGACCAACCGGCGATAGGCCTGCTTGACCTTGTCGACCTCGGTGTCCGCCTCGACCGCCAGCAAGCGCAACGCCGCCGCATAGGTCATGGCCGCCCCTTCCGGCCTTACGACCTTGCGCGGCTCGTACTCCAGTGACATGGCCTGCACCTGGCGCCGGCTCATGCCCAGCTTGCTACCCCAGTCCAGCAGCAGTTCACGTTCCTTGTTGCCCATCTTGCCGTCAGCCCAAACCATGCGCCAACAGGCGCGCAAGGTGCCTTCGGCCGCATGCGGTTGCTGGCGGATACGCCGCAGGTGGCCGCCAAGCCGGTCCTTGCCGGCCTTGCCGCGGTTGAACGCATTGATCGCGCGCAACCGTGCCGGCTCGGCCAGGTCCAGGCGTACCATTTCCTGGCGCGCCTGCTGGATATGCTGCTCGGCCACCCGGCCATCGCACTTGGCCAGGCGCCCGAGCATCACGAACAGCAATTCGTCATCGCGCATGGCCGGGCGCCCGCCCAGGCGTTCGCGCATGTCTTCCCAGCCTTCCAGGCGCAAACGGCGGTCAAGGGCCTGCCCGAGCAACACACCTAGCAAGGCGCCCGGAATGCTGGCCACGGCAAAGCCGGCGCCGGCGCCAATCAGTGTGCCTGGCCACCACATGTCAGGCGCGCTCGCCAATCAGGCGCTCGGCCTCGGCCAGGCGCTCGAGCGTGCCGACATCTACCCAGTGCCCACGGTAGTGCTCGCCAGAGACCTTGCCGGCCGCCATGGCCTGTCGCAACAGAGGTGCCAGCTTGAAGGCACCGGCCTGGCAACCTTCGAACAGCGCCGGGTGCAGCACCGAAATACCACTGAAGGTCAGTGTGCCGGGCGCATCATCGCCATCGACTACCTGCTCGCTGTCCAAGCGGAAATCGCCTCGGCCATGATGGCCAGGGTTATCGACCAGCACCAGGTGGGCAAGGACTTGCCGGGGGGCCTTCAGGCGCGCGAAATCGTAGTCGGTCCAGACATCGCCGTTCACCAGCAGGAAGGGCTCATCGCCCAGCAGTGGCAGGGCCTTGAAGATACCGCCGCCGGTTTCCAGCGGCTCGCCCTCCGGCGAGTAGCGGATGCTCAGGCCAAAGCGGCTGCCATCCCCCAGGTAGTCTTCGATCTGCTGGCCGAGCCAGGCATGGTTGATTACCACCTCGGTAATGCCCGCTGCCGCCAGCGCGCGCAGGTGATATTCGATCAGCGGCTGGCCGGCGACCGGGACTAACGGTTTAGGGGTGTGCAGGGTCAGCGGGCGCATGCGCTCGCCTTTACCTGCAGCCAGGATCATTGCCTTCATGCACGCGCTCCGGCCTGCAACTCGGCAATCAGCGCACCCAGCTCCGCCAATTCGGGCCGGCGACCGATCACTTCATCTATATAGGCGAAGAAACGCGGCACGTCGCCCAGGTAGCGCGGCTTGCCGTCGCGGTGGCAGATGCGGGCAAAGATGCCGATCACCTTCAGGTGGCGCTGCACGCCCATCAGGTCGCTGGCGCGCTGGAAGGCCTCGAAATCGGCGTGCACCGGGATGCCGGCAGCCTGCGCCTGCTGCCAGTAGTCGCGCAGCCAGCCTTCTACCTGCGCCTGCGGCCAACTGACGAAGGCGTCCTTGAACAGGCAAGTGATGTCATAGGTGACAGGGCCGTACACCGCATCCTGGAAGTCCAGTACGCCGGGGTTGGGGCTGCTCTGCATCAGGTTGCGCGGCATGTAGTCGCGGTGCACCAGCACCTTGGGCTGGGCCAGGGCGCTGTCGATCAGCAGTTGGCTGGCACGCTGCCAGGTGGCTTTCTGGCTGTCGTTGAGGGCCAGGCCAAGCTCACGCCCCACATACCACTCGGGGAACAGCTCGACCTCGCGCCGCAGCAGGGCGTCGTCATAGCTGGGCAACTGGGCGTCCATTGGCAGGCGCTGGAAGTTCAGCAGCGCTTCGATGGCGTCGGCAAACAGCGCGTCGGCGTTGTCGGCATCAATGATATCAAGGTATGTCTGGTGACCCAGGTCGCCCAGCAGCAGGAAGCCGCGTTCCAGGTCCTGGGCGTGAATCAACGGTACATGCACGCCGGCACTGGCCAGCAGCTGATCAATGGCGACGAACGGTCGGCAGTTCTCCTGCGGCGGGGGTGCATCCATGACCACGAAGCTGTGGCCAGCACCCTGCCAGCGGAAGTACCGGCGGAAGCTGGCATCACTGCTGGCGGCGGTCAGGCTGCCTTCGGGCACTTCGCCCCAGGCGTTGCTGTGGAAAAGATCTTTGAGCTGCTCAGCGAGCCAGACCGTCAGTTGTTGCAGGCGTACATCGTGTTCAGGCATTACAAGGGTCTCCGACGGCCCTAGCCGTCAAGCGGGTCATGCTTTATTATCCAGCATCTTTTTCAGACCATCGAGAGGCGTGCGGCCCCACACGCGGGCAGATGGCACGCAGGAAGCCCGGACTAATAAGATGGCATTGAAATCCCCCGCGTTTCGTAGAAAGTTTCCGTTGCTGGTAACCGGCGGTCTGCTGGCCCTGCAACCTCTGGCCACCTCGTACGTGGTGGCAGCCGAGCAGTTCGACTGCCAAGTGTCCGCCGCCGGTGGCTGGGACTGCAAGCCCAAAGCCCCAGTCGGCAACCTGCCGCCACGCCCGGTACACGAGGGTGCTGCTGCCAGCACTGGCACCGAGGCCGCCAGCGAAGGCGAAACCGCGGACAAGCCAATGCTGGTCACCGAGGCCAAGGGCCGCGGCCTGAAGTCGCGCAGCGAAGACTACAGCCACCTGGACTGGGTGCCGCGTGAAAAGCTCACGGCCGCGCAGCTGGCCGAAACCGGCCCGTATTGCGGTGGCGCCTACATCGAGCCGACCCGCCCGGGCATGGCCGACACCACGCCGAAAGACGAGTCGCCGACCTACATCAACGCCAAGGTGTCCAAGTACCAGCAGGAGCAGCAGATCGCTACCCTCGCCGGTGACGTGGTCATGCGCCAGGGCAGCATGCAGGCCGAAGCCGACGAGGCCAACCTGTACCAGGCCGAGAACCGGGGCGAGCTCAAGGGCAACGTCAAGATCCGGGACAACGGCTCGCTGGTGGTTGGTGACCAGGCAGAAATCCAGCTCGACACGGGCGAAGCCCAGGTCGACAACGCCGAATACGTGATGCACAAGTCGCACATCCGCGGCAACGCCCTGTACGCCAAGCGTAGCGAAAACGCCATCATCCGCCTCAAGGACGGTACGTACACCACCTGCGAACCGGGCAGCAACGCCTGGCAGCTGAAGGGCAACAACATCACCCTGAACCCGGCCACCGGCTTCGGTACGGCGACCAACGTCACCCTGCGGGTCAAGGATTTCCCGGTGTTCTACACACCGTACATCTACTTCCCGATCGACGACCGTCGCCAGTCCGGCTTCCTGCCGCCTTCATTCAGCACCAGCAGCGACACCGGCTTCATGCTGGTCACGCCGTACTACTTCAACCTGGCGCCGAACTACGATGCCACGTTGTACCCGCGCTACATGACCAAACGCGGCTTGCTGATGGAAGGCGAATTCCGCTACCTGACCAAGTCCAGCGAAGGCCAGTTCGGCGGCGCGTACCTGAACGACAAGGACGACGACCGCAAAGACCAGACTGACTACAAAGAACAGCGCTGGATGGTCAACTGGCAGCACAAGGGTGGCCTGGACGAGCGCCTGATGACCGAGGTGGACTACACCGACATCAGCGACCCGTTCTACTTCCAGGACCTGGAGTCGGACCAGATCGGCGTGGAAAGCCGCGACCTGCTGAACCAGCAGGGTGCGCTGACCTATCGTGGCGAAGGCTACACTGCCCGACTGAACGTGCATGCCTACGAGATGGCGACCATCTCGCAGATCACCCCGTATGACCGCCTGCCGCAGTTGACCCTCAATGGTACGCTGCCATTCCAGCCCGGTGGCCTGACCCTCGGTTACGAAACCGAAGCGGTTCGTTTTGATCGTGACCTGAAAAACGATTTTGTCCGCGACAAAGACGGCAACCCGGACTTCTCGGCCGGGGCAGCAGGTCGCCGCCTGGATGAGAACGTCAGCGGCATTGCCCGCGCCAACGGTACACGCCTGAATGTGGCGCCGTCGATCAGCCTGCCAATGCAGGCCAGCTACGGCTACGTCACGCCGAAGCTGAAGTACGCCTACACCCATTACGACCTGGATCTGGACAGCAAGGGCAAGGCCGAAGCGATTGCGCAGTCGTCGCTGCCTGGCTATGGCAGCTACAACAGCACGCTGGACCGCGATGTCCCGATCTTCAGTGTCGACAGCGGCCTGTACTTCGACCGCAACACCTCGATGTTCGGTACCAATTACCGGCAGACCCTCGAGCCGCGCCTGTTCTACCTGTATGTCCCGTACAAGGACCAGAAGGACATCCCGCTGTTCGACTCGAGCGAGACACTGTTCAACTATGACTCGCTGTTCTACGACAACCGCTTCAGCGGCACCGACCGCATCGGCGACGAGAACAAGCTGTCGCTGGGCGTGACCACCCGCTGGATCGAAGATAACGGCTTCGAACGCCAGAACTTCAGCATCGGCCAGGCTTACTACTTCAAGGACCGCAAGGTTCAGCTGCCAGGTATCGACTATCGTGACCGCAAAGATGCGCAGTCCGATGTGTCCCCGTATGCACTCAAGTACGCCTACTTCTTCAACCGCGACTGGCGCTTCAATTCGGACTTCAACTGGGACCCGGACAGCCGCAGCACCCGCTCGGGCAGCGCGATGTTCCACTACCAGCCTGAAGACAACCCGAACAAGATCGTCAACCTTGGTTATCGCTACCGCAACGACACCATTTCGTACGACTCCACGACCGGTACCTGGAAAGTGGGCGGCGGCGACTATGGCGTTGAAGGGCAGCCGAACTTCATCAAGGATTACTACAAGATCCAGCAGCACGACTTCTCGGTCATCTGGCCGATCGTGCCGCAGTGGAGCGTGATTGCCCGTTGGCAGCATGACTACAACCGCAACCGCACCCTGGAAGCCATGGGTGGTTTCGAATACGACAACTGCTGCTGGAAGCTGCGTCTGGTCAACCGTTACTGGATCGACTACGACGATTTCAGCCAGGCCCTTCCACAGAACGAAAAAGGCGACCACGGTGTCTTCCTTCAGATCGTCCTGAAAGGTCTCGGTGGTGTAGTGGGCAACAAGGTCGAATCTTTCCTCGACCAAGGCATTCAAGGTTATCGTGAACGTGAAGACCAAGCTTATTGATCGACTGCGCCCAGTGCTGCTGGGCGTTGCTTTGCTGAGTGGCGCGGTACATGCCGCGGTACAACCGCTTGATCGCGTGGTGGCCATCGTCGATAACGACGTGGTCATGCAAAGCCAGCTGGACCAGCGCGTCCATGAAGTGCAGCAAACCATCGCCAAGCGTGGCGGCGGCGTGCCGCCTGCCGGCGCTCTGGAACAGCAGGTACTGGAACGCCTGATCGTCGAGAACCTGCAGCTGCAGATTGGCGAACGCTCGGGCATCCGCATTACCGACGAAGAGCTGAACCAGGCCATCGGCACCATTGCCCAGCGCAATGGCATGTCGCTGGAGCAGTTCCGCGCCGCCCTGGCCCATGACGGCCTGTCGTTCGACGACGCCCGCGAACAGGTCAAGCGCGAGATGATCATCAGCCGCGTGCGCCAGCGACGCGTGGCCGAGCGCATCCAGGTGTCGGAGCAGGAAGTGAAGAACTTCCTCAACTCCGACATGGGCAAGATGCAGATGTCGGAAGAGTACCGCCTGGCCAACATCCTGATCCCGACCCCGGAAGCGGCCAACTCGGACGACATCCAGAAGGCTGCGCGCAAGGTCGGCGATATCTACCAGCAGCTCAAGCAAGGTGCCGACTTCGGCCAGATGGCGATTGCCAACTCGGCCAGCGAGAACGCCCTGGAAGGCGGCGAGATGGGCTGGCGTAAAGCCGCCCAGCTGCCACCCGACTTCGCCAAGATGCTCAGCAGCATGCCGATTGGTGAAATCACCCAGCCGATCCGCATCCCCAACGGCTTCATCATCCTCAAGCTTGAGGAGAAGCGCGGTGGCAGCGAGAACGTGCTGCGTGACGAAGTACACGTGCGCCACATCCTGATCAAGCCAAGCGAAATCCGCAGCGAAGCGGCCACCGAGCAATTGGCCGAGCGCCTGTACGACCGCATCAAGAACGGCGAAGACTTCGGCGAGCTGGCGAAGAGCTTCTCGGAAGACCCGGGTTCGGCGCTTAACGGCGGCGACCTCAACTGGGTAGACCCAAACAGCCTGGTACCGGAGTTCCGCGAGCAGATGGCCAACGCCCAGCAAGGCGAAGTGACCAAGCCGTTCAAGACCCAGTACGGCTGGCACGTATTGGAAGTGCTGGGCCGCCGTGCCACCGACAGCACTGAGCAGGCGCGCGAACAGCAGGCCCTGAGCGTGCTGCGTAACCGCAAGTACGACGAAGAGCTGCAAACCTGGCTGCGCCAGATTCGCGACGAAGCCTACGTTGAAATCAAGCTGCCTGGCGCTGACCAGGCCGCCCAGTGAAGCCCCTGCGCTTCGCCGTTACTCCCGGCGAGCCGGCCGGCATAGGCCCCGACCTGTGCCTGCTGCTCGCCGCAGACGCCCAGCCCCACCCCCTGATTGCCATCACCAGCCGTGACCTGCTCGCCGAGCGGGCCACGCAGCTGGGGTTGGCCGTCAACCTGTTGCCGGTAGCCCCGGGCCAATGGCCCGAGCAGCCGGCGCCAGCGGGTAGCCTGTACGTCTGGGATACCCCCTTGGCAGCCCCGGTAACGCCGGGCCAGCTGGACAAGGCCAACGCCGCGTTCGTGCTGGAAACCCTGACCCGCGCCGGTCAAGGCTGCCTGGACGGGCATTTCGCCGGGATGATCACCGCCCCTGTCCACAAGGGCGTGATCAACGAAAGCGGTATCGCCTTCTCCGGGCATACTGAATTCCTTGCCGAACTGACCCACACCGCGCAAGTGGTGATGATGCTGGCCACCCGTGGCCTGCGCGTGGCCCTGGTGACCACGCACCTGCCGCTGCGTGACATTGCCGACGCCATCACCGCCGAGCGCATCGAGCGCGTTACCCGTATCCTGCATGCCGACATGCGCGACAAGTTCGGCATTGCCAAACCGCGCATCCTGGTGTGCGGCCTCAACCCGCACGCGGGTGAAGGCGGCCACCTGGGCCGCGAAGAAATCGACATCATCGAGCCGACCCTGGCCCGCCTGCGCACCGAAGGCATGGACCTGCGCGGGCCGCTGCCGGCCGATACCCTGTTTACCCCCAAATATCTGGAGCACTGCGACGCAGTGCTGGCGATGTACCACGACCAGGGCCTGCCCGTACTCAAGTACAAGGGCTTTGGCGCTGCAGTGAACGTGACCCTGGGCCTGCCGATCATCCGTACCTCGGTTGACCACGGCACCGCCCTGGACCTGGCCGGCAGCGGCAAGGTCGACACCGGCAGCCTGCGCGTCGCGCTGGAAACCGCCTACCAGATGGCCGAGAACCGACCATGAACGAGCAATACCAACACCGGGCGCGCAAGCGCTTCGGCCAGAACTTCCTGCACGACGCCGGCATCATCGACCGCATCCTGCGTGCCATCAACGCCAAGGCCGGCGAACACCTGCTGGAAATCGGCCCGGGCCAGGGCGCCCTGACCGAAGGCCTGCTGGGCAGCGGTGCACAGCTGGACGTGGTGGAACTGGACAAAGACCTGGTGCCGATCCTGCAGCACAAGTTCGCTGACCGCGGCAATTTCCGCCTGCACCAAGGCGACGCCCTGAAGTTCGACTTCAACCAGCTGGGCGTGCCAGCGCGCAGCCTCAAGGTGGTGGGCAACCTGCCCTACAACATCTCCACCCCGCTGATCTTCCACCTCCTCAGCCATGCCGGGCTGATCCGCGACATGCACTTCATGCTGCAGAAGGAAGTGGTCGAGCGCATGGCTGCCGGCCCTGGCGGTGGCGACTGGGGGCGTCTGTCGATCATGGTGCAGTACCACTGCCGCGTGGAACACCTGTTCAACGTAGGCCCGGGTGCTTTCAACCCGCCGCCGAAAGTGGACTCGGCGATCGTTCGCCTGGTGCCGCACGAAGTGCTGCCGTACCCGGCCAAGGACCACCTGCTGCTGGAACGTGTAGTACGTGAAGCGTTCAACCAGCGCCGCAAGACCTTGCGCAACACCCTGAAAGGCCTGCTCGACAGCGCGGCCATCGAAGCCGCTGGCGTGGATGGCAGCCTGCGCCCTGAACAGCTGGACCTGGCGGCGTTTGTGCGCCTGGCTGACCAGTTGGCTGATCAGCAGTCCGCCTGATATAGCCTGAACCGGCCTATTCGCGGGTAAACCCGCTCCTACATCCTGTGCGGTCCTTTGTAGGAGCGGGTTTACCCGCGAAGAGGCCGGCACAGACAACACATATCCCCAAGCCCTACACCGCTGGCCCTCCCCCCTGCCAATGGCCTAGACTGCATTATTGCGTCAGCTCGCCCAAGGCCCTTGCATGTCCGACCCCCGCTATCAGATCGACGTCAGCGTCGTGACCCGCTTCCTCAAAGAACAATCCGACCCCGAAAACAGTCGTTTCGCGTTCGCCTATACCATCACCGTGCAGAACAACGGCTCGCTCAAGGCCAAGCTGCTGTCGCGCCACTGGCTGATCACCAACGGTGACGGCGAGGTCGAAGAAGTGCGTGGCGCCGGCGTGGTCGGCCAGCAGCCGAACATCGACCCGGGCCAGAGCCATACCTACAGCAGCGGTGCGGTCATCAGCACCCGAGTGGGCACCATGCAGGGCAGCTACCAGATGTTTGCCGAAGACGGTAAACGCTTCGATGCCGAGATCGCCCCGTTCCGCCTGGCGGTGCCCGGGGCACTGCACTGATGGCCACCTACGCCGTCGGTGACCTGCAGGGTTGCCTGCAGCCCCTCAAGTGCCTGCTCGAACGCGTCAACTTCAACCCTGCCGTCGACCGCCTGTGGCTGGTCGGTGACCTGGTCAACCGCGGCCCCGAGTCGCTGGAAACCCTGCGCTTCCTGTACTCGATCCGCCAGTCGCTGGTCTGTGTGCTGGGCAACCACGACCTGCACCTGCTGGCCGCCTGGCACAACGTCGAGCGCCTGAAAAAAAGCGACACCCTGCGCGAGATCATCGAAGCCCCGGACGCCGACCAGCTGTTTGACTGGCTGCGCCAGCAAAAGCTGCTGCATTACGATGAAGCCAGGGGCATCGCCATGGCACACGCCGGCATTCCGCCGCAGTGGACGCTCGGGCAAGCGCTTAAGCTGGCAGAGGAAGTGGAGCAAGTGCTGCGCGACGATGGGCGCCTGAAGCTCTACCTCGACGGCATGTACGGCAACGAGCCGAACAAGTGGAGCAAGAACCTTACCGGCATTGAGCGCCTGCGGGTCATCACCAACTACTTCACGCGAATGCGCTTCTGCACTGCCGGGGGCAAGCTCGACCTCAAGAGCAAGGAAGGCCTTGGCACCGCCCCTAAAGGCTACAAGCCCTGGTTTGCCCACAAGGACCGCCGCTCACGCCACGTGAAGATCATCTTCGGCCACTGGGCCGCCCTTGAAGGCCGTGCCGATGAACCTGGCGTCATCGCCCTGGACACCGGCTGCGTGTGGGGCGGCGCCATGACCCTGTACAACGTCGACAGCGGCGAATACCACCGCTGCGACTGCGCCGACGACGGCACCGTTCGCCAGCCGGCTCAACCCACTACACTGAACGACCAACCCTGACCCACGCTGATCAACCCTGAAGAGAACCGTAGCCATGAGCGAATTCAAGCGCATCCCTCCCGAACAGGCCCTGGCCCTGCGCGCGCAAGGTGCGGTAGTCGTCGACATTCGCGACCCGCAGGCCTTCGCGGCCGGCCATATCACTGGCGCACAGCATCTGGATAACCATTCGGTGGCCGAGTTCATCCGCAATGCCGACCTCGATGCCCCGACCCTGGTAGTGTGCTACCACGGCAACTCCAGCCAGAGTGCTGCCGCCTACCTGGTGAACCAGGGTTTCTCCGACGTCTACAGCGTCGACGGTGGCTTTGAACTGTGGCGCGCCACCTACCCGGCCGAGACCGCCCAAGGCTGCGCCGAATAATTTTTTCATTTTTACTGCAGCCCGCGCCCCGTGCGGGCTTGCGGCTTATCTGACGAACGGTCGTTCGTAACTTCTGCCTACCTCGCCCCTTGACCTTGCGGATAACCAACTACGCTTAAGCTCAGGCCATCCAAAAAAGGGGAGAGCCGGTACACCGGCGTGCGGGTCATCGGTAGCGTTACAAGGTGTTCTGGGGGGTATACAGCAATCGGCGAACCCGGTTGCATGCCAGCATCAGCTGACTGATCCGGCGTCGTCTCCACGTATCGAGCGAGGTGACGTCATGAGTATTTTTAGCCACTTCCAAAACCGTTTCGAGTCCACGCGCCAGGAAGAACTCTCGCTGCAGGAGTACCTCGAGCTGTGCAAAGAGGATCGCAGTGCCTACGCATCGGCGGCTGAGCGGCTGCTGCTGGCTATCGGTGAGCCAGAGCTGATCGACACCTCTACCAACTCCAGGCTGTCGCGCATTTTTTCCAACAAGGTTATTCGCCGCTATCCGGCCTTTGCCGACTTCCATGGCATGGAAGAGTGCATTGACCAGATCGTGTCGTACTTCCGCCACGCCGCCCAGGGCCTGGAAGAGAAGAAACAGATCCTCTACCTGCTGGGTCCGGTAGGTGGCGGTAAATCGTCGCTGGCCGAAAAGCTCAAGCAACTGATGGAAAAGGTACCGTTCTACGCCATCAAGGGTTCACCGGTATTCGAATCGCCCTTGGGCTTGTTCAACGCCACCGAAGATGGGGCCATTCTCGAGGAAGAGTATGGGATCTCACGGCGCTACCTGAACACCATCATGTCGCCATGGGCCACCAAGCGCCTGCAAGAGTTTGGCGGCGATATCTCCAAGTTCAAGGTGGTAAAACTCTACCCCTCGATTCTCAACCAGATCGCCATCGCCAAGACCGAACCCGGCGATGAGAACAACCAGGACATCTCCGCCCTGGTCGGTAAAGTCGATATCCGCAAACTTGAAGAATTCCCACAGAACGACGCCGACGCTTACAGCTACTCGGGCGCGCTGTGCCGGGCCAACCAGGGCCTGATGGAATTCGTCGAAATGTTCAAGGCGCCGATCAAGGTGCTGCACCCCTTGCTCACCGCCACCCAGGAAGGCAACTACAACAGTACCGAAGGCCTCGGGGCCATTCCCTATACCGGTATCCTGCTGGCCCACTCCAACGAATCGGAGTGGCACACCTTCCGCAACAACAAGAACAACGAGGCGTTCATCGACCGTATCTACATCGTCAAGGTGCCGTACTGCCTGCGCGTCAGCGATGAGATCAAGATCTACGACAAGCTGCTGGTCAACAGTTCGCTGTCCAAGGCCCATTGCGCGCCGGACACACTCAAGATGCTGGCACAGTTCACTGTGCTTTCGCGGCTCAAGGAACCTGAAAACTCCAACATCTATTCGAAGATGCGCGTGTACGACGGGGAAAACCTCAAGGATACCGATCCGAAGGCCAAGTCGATCCAGGAATACCGCGACTCGGCCGGCGTCGACGAGGGCATGAATGGCCTGTCGACCCGCTTCGCCTTCAAGATCCTGTCCAAGGTGTTCAACTTCGACCCACACGAAATCGCCGCCAACCCGGTGCACCTGCTGTACGTGCTGGAGCAGCAGATCGAACAGGAACAGTTCCCGGCCGAAGTGCGTGAACGCTACCTGCGCTACCTGAAGGAATACCTGGCGCCGCGCTACATCGAGTTCATCGGCAAGGAAATCCAGACAGCCTACCTGGAGTCCTACAGCGAATACGGGCAAAACATCTTCGACCGTTATGTGCTGTACGCGGACTTCTGGATCCAGGACCAGGAATACCGCGACCCGGAAACCGGCGAGATCCTCAACCGCATCGCCCTCAACGAAGAGCTGGAGAAAATCGAGAAGCCGGCCGGCATCAGCAACCCGAAAGACTTCCGCAACGAGATCGTCAACTTCGTACTGCGCGCACGCGCCAACAACAACGGCAAGAACCCAAGCTGGCTCAGCTATGAAAAGCTGCGGGTGGTGATCGAGAAGAAAATGTTCTCCAACACCGAAGACCTGCTACCGGTCATCAGCTTCAACGCCAAGGCCAGCAAAGAGGACCAGAAGAAGCACAACGACTTCGTCACCCGGATGGTGGAGCGTGGTTATACCGACAAGCAGGTGCGCCTGCTCTCGGAATGGTACCTGCGGGTCAGGAAATCGCAATAAAGCGGCAAGCTGCCTAGTGACAAGCTACAAGCTGCAAGCCACAAGCTGTTTGGCGCCTAGCCCAAGCCAGGCGCCAGCATCTGCGGCAGCGATGGCTGCTTTTACTTGCAGCTTGAAGCTTACCGCTTGGAGCTTAGAGCTTGTGGCTTGCAGCTGTTCCCAGCTACCGGAGGGACCATGAGCTACGTTATCGACCGCCGCCTGAACGGCAAGAACAAGAGCACGGTCAACCGCCAGCGCTTCCTGCGGCGGTACCGCGAACACATCAAGAAGGCCGTCGAAGAGGCGGTAAGCCGCCGTTCCATCATGGACATGGAACACGGCGAACAGATCAGCATTCCCGGGCGCGACATCGACGAACCGGTGCTGCACCATGGCCGCGGGGGCAAACAGACCATCGTGCACCCTGGCAACAAGGAGTTCACCGCCGGTGAACACATCCCCCGCCCGCAAGGTGGCGGCGGGGGTGGCGGTGGCCGAGGCAAGGCCGGCAACTCCGGCGAAGGCATGGACGAGTTCGTCTTCCAGATCACCCAGGAAGAGTTCCTCGAATTCATGTTCGAGGACCTCGAACTGCCCAACCTGGTCAAGCGTCACCTCACCGGTGCCGACACCTTCAAGACAGTACGCGCCGGTATCGCCAATGAAGGCAACCCGTCACGCATCAACATTGTGCGTACCCTGCGTTCGGCCCATGCCCGGCGTATCGCCCTGACCGGCAGCAGCCGCGCGCTGCTACGCGAAGCGCAGAAAGAACTGGCCCGGCTGAAAGTCGAAGAGCCGGATAACTTCACCGACATTCAGGAAGTCGAGCAGGAAATAGAGCGCCTGAAGGCGCGCATCAACCGCCTGCCCTTCCTCGACACCTTCGACCTCAAGTACAACCTGCTGGTCAAGCAACCCAACCCAAGCTCGAAAGCGGTGATGTTCTGCCTGATGGACGTCTCCGGCTCGATGACCCAGGCGACCAAGGACATTGCCAAGCGCTTCTTCATCCTGCTGTACCTGTTCCTCAAGCGTAACTACGACCGCATCGAAGTCGTGTTCATCCGCCACCACACCAGTGCCCGGGAAGTTGACGAAGAAGAGTTCTTTTACTCGCGGGAAACCGGCGGCACCATCGTCTCCAGCGCACTGAAGCTGATGCAGGAGATCATGGCTGAACGCTACCCGGCCAGCGACTGGAACATCTATGCCGCCCAGGCCTCCGACGGCGACAACTGGAACGATGACTCGCCGATCTGCCGTGAGATTCTGTCCAAGCAGATCATGCCGCATGTGCAGTACTACACTTACGTCGAGATCACCCCCCGTGAGCACCAGGCGCTGTGGTATGAATACGAACGCATCGGCGAAGCCTACCCCGACACGTTCGCCCAACAGCAGCTGGTATCGGCCGGCGACATCTACCCGGTCTTCCGTGAACTCTTCCAGCGCAGGTTAGCCACATGACCGCCAGAGCACAGAGACGCCAACCCATTTCCACCGGGTCCGAGTGGACGTTCGAACTGATCCAGACCTACGACCGGGAAATCGGCCGCCTGGCCGAGCGTTACGCCCTGGACACCTACCCCAACCAGATCGAGGTAATCACCGCCGAGCAGATGATGGATGCCTACGCCTCGGTCGGCATGCCGCTGGGCTACCACCACTGGTCCTACGGCAAGCAGTTCCTCAGCACCGAGAAGTCGTACAGCCGTGGCCAGATGGGCCTGGCCTACGAGATCGTGATCAATTCCGACCCGTGCATCGCCTACCTGATGGAAGAAAACACCATGTGCATGCAGGCACTGGTGATCGCCCATGCCTGCTACGGGCATAACAGCTTTTTCAAGGGCAACTACCTGTTCCGCACCTGGACTGATGCCAGTTCGATCATCGACTACCTGGTGTTCGCCAAGCAGTATATCGCCCAGTGCGAAGAGCGCCACGGCATCGATGCCGTAGAAGACCTGATCGACTCTTGCCATGCCTTGATGAACTACGGGGTCGACCGCTACAAGCGGCCGTACCCGATTTCTGCCGAAGAGGAGCGGCGTCGGCAACAGGAGCGCGAAGAGCACCTGCAGCGGCAGATCAACGACCTGTGGCGGACCATTCCCAGAAGCGCCGACAAGGCGGGTGAGCGCGATGAGGGGCGCTTCCCCGCCGAACCGCAGGAAAACATCCTGTATTTCATTGAGAAAAACGCCCCGCTGCTCGAACCCTGGCAGCGCGAAGTGGTGCGCATCGTGCGCAAGATCGCCCAGTATTTCTACCCGCAGCGCCAGACCCAGGTGATGAACGAAGGCTGGGCAACCTTCTGGCACTACACCCTGATGAACGACCTGTACGACGAGGGGCTGATCACCGAAGGGTTCATGATGGAGTTTCTGCAGTCGCACACCAGCGTGGTGTTCCAGCCCGGCTTCGACAGCCCGTACTACAGCGGCATCAACCCCTACGCGCTGGGCTTTGCGATGTACACCGACATCCGCCGCATCTGCGAAAACCCGACCGAGGAGGATCGCCACTGGTTCCCCGACATTGCCGGCAGTGACTGGCTTTCTACCATCAAGTTTGCCATGAGCAGCTTCAAGGACGAGAGCTTTATCCTGCAGTATCTTTCACCCAAAGTGATGCGCGACCTCAAACTGTTCAGCATCCTCGATGATGACCAGCGTGATGACCTGCTGGTGCCCGCCATTCATGACGAAGCCGGCTACCGGGTCATTCGTGAGCAACTGGCGGCCCAGTACAACCTGGGCAACCGTGAACCGAACGTGCAGATCTGGAGCGTCGACCGCCGTGGCGACCGCTCGCTGACCCTGCGCCACCAGCAGCACAACCGCAAACCGCTGGGCGACTCGACCGAAGAAGTGCTCAAGCACCTGCACCGCCTGTGGGGGTTCGATATCCACCTGGAAACCGTCCAGGGCGAGCAAGTGATGAAGACCCACCACATGCCACCCCGCGGCGAACACGGCGAAAGTGCCGAGTACGGGCGCATGGACCTGGCGGTCATCCACCACCTCTAGCGCAACGCCATGGTTGCCGACGGGTTATCCTGTCGGCAGTTATGGAGAGCTGCACATGCACATCTACAAAGTTGGCGGCGCCGTGCGCGACCGCCTGCTCGGCCGCCCGGTCAGCGACATTGACTGGTTGGTGGTCGGCGCCAGCGTCGAAGAAATGCTTGCCCAAGGTTATCGCCCGGTCGGGGCGGATTTCCCGGTTTTTTTGCACCCGAAAACCGGTGAGGAATACGCGCTGGCGCGTACCGAGCGCAAGAGCGGGCGTGGTTACGGCGGGTTCACCTTTCACGCCAGCCCCGATGTGACCTTGGAAGAAGACCTGATTCGCCGCGACCTCACCATCAATGCAATGGCCGAGGACGAAGCCGGCACGGTACATGACCCGTACCATGGCAAGCAGGATCTCGATCAACGCTTGCTACGCCATGTTTCCCCGGCGTTCGCCGAAGATCCGCTGCGCGTCTTGCGCGTTGCGCGCTTTGCTGCCCGCTATGCGGCACTGGGCTTTCGGGTTGCCGCCGAGACCCTGGAGCTGATGCGTCAGATCAGTGATTCGGGCGAGTTGCAGGCACTGACCGCTGAACGCAGCTGGAAGGAAATCGAACGAGCGTTGATGGAAGCGCAACCGCAGGTGTTCTTCCAGGTGCTGCGTACATGTGGAGCCCTGCAACAGCTGCTGCCTGAGCTCGATGACGACACCCAGGCCCTGGCGGCGCTGGGGCAGGCCGCACTGCACGAACAGCCCCTGCACGTGCGCTGGGCCTGCCTGCTGCACACCCTGCCCCCGGCCTCGATCAAGGCGGCCAACCAGCGCCTCAAGGCGCCACGCGAGTGCCAGGAACTGGCGTTGCTGACGGGTGAGTGCCTGAGGCAGGCTGACCAAGCGCTGGCTTTGCCTGCTACGGCCTTGCTGGAGCTGCTGCAAAAGTTTGATGTGTACCGGCGGCCGCAGCGCTTCGAGGACTTCCTCAGCGCTTGCGCAATGGCTGCGCTGGGCAGGGGTGAAGCGGGTTATCCACAGGCGGACTATCTGCGTGGTGCAGCGGCGGCGGCGCGGGCGGTGGATGTGAAGCCGTTGGTGCAGGCTGGACATACCGGCCAGGCTTTGGGCGAAGCGCTCAAAGGGAAGCGGCTGAAAGCGCTTGAGACTCACCGGCGCGGTTAGAGCTACCGGCCTGCGGGTGTAGGAGCGGCCTTGTGTCGCGAAAGGGCTGCGAAGCAGCCCCGGCGATTTGTGCACCTGCGCTGATATTCTGGGGCTGCTTCGCAGCCCTTTCGCGACACAAGGCCGCTCCTACACCCGCGAAAGGGCCGGTACAGGCTTATGCTGGAGTCAACTGCAACCCACGCCACTCAAAGGCCACCGGGGCCAGCACCTGGTCGATCTGCGCTTCCTGCCACAGCTGCGCCATGCTCTTGCCCACCCCCGGATGCACCAGCTCCGGTGCCAGCAGCGACAGCGGCCACAGTACAAAGGCGTTCTTCAAAATCTCGGCGCGCGGCAGCACCAGCCCATCGAAGGTGCCGTGCAAGCCGTCATACATCAGCACGTCGATATCCAGCGGCAACCCTTTGCGATCGGGCGCATAACGGCCATTTTCGGCTTCGATGAACTTCAGCCGGCGGTCTAGCTCGATCAACGGCAACGCAGTTTGCCCGGTCACCACAAAATTGATGAACGGCCCGCTCTTGATCCCCACCGCCTGGCTTTCAAAAACCGGCGAACAGCGCATGTCGGTGAGGATGCCGGCCAACGCATCAAGCCCGGCGCACAGGTGCGCCTCACGGTCGATGTTGCTGCCAAGGCCCAGGTAAACCGTGCTCAGAGACATCCGCGCTCAATCTCCACGCCTACACCGCCACGGGCCGCCGGTACCGCGCCGGGCTTGGTCAGCTTCAACCGCACCCACGGGATATGGAACTCTTCCATCAAGGTTGCCACCAGGCGCTCGGCAAAGGTTTCCACCAATTCGAAACGGGCCTGCTCGGCAAACGCCTGGATGCGCGCCGACACGCTGGCGTAGTCCAGCGCCAGGTTCAGGTCATCACCTGCTGCTGCCGGACGGTTGTCCCAGGCAAAGCTCAGGTCCAGGCGCAAGCACTGGCGAATATCCCGCTCCCAGTCATAGGCACCGATGACGGTATCGACTTCCAGGCCTTCGATGAACACTCTGTCCAAGCACTTCTCTCCACAGCACGACAAGGGCGACTGGCGCCGTTAGAATCGGGGCGTCCTCGCCCGGAATAGTTAGCATGTTTTGGTTACTGGCGTTGCTCGCCTACCTGCTCGGCTCGCTGTCCTTCGCCATTGTCCTTAGCCGCCTTTCGGGCAGCCCGGACCCGCGTTCCAGCGGTTCAGGCAATGCAGGCGCCACCAACATGCTACGCCTGGCAGGCCGCAAGATGGCGATCCTGACCCTGCTTGGCGACCTGTGCAAGGGCCTGTTGCCAGTATTGCTCGCCCGCCTTGCCGGGCTGGACCTGCACGAACAGGCCTGGGTTGGCGTGTGCGCGGTGCTGGGCCATCTGTTCCCGCTGTACTTCCGCTTCCAGGGCGGCAAGGGCGTGGCGACGGCCGCCGGCATGCTCATGGGCCTGTACTTCCCCGCCGCACTGCTGGCCATTGGCGCCTGGCTGCTGATCTTCTACCTCACCCGCACCAGCTCGCTGGCCGCACTGATCGCCACGCCGCTGACCCTGCCACTGCTGGCCTGGCGCGAGCCAGAAGCCCTGCTGCCGATCACCGTGCTTACCGCATTGATCGTGTGGAGCCACCGCAGCAACCTGCGCGACCTGTTCGCCGGGCGCGAGCGCCACTTCTGAACCTTGCCGTCAAACCGTGCAGCTGCGGCCCTTACAGCGGCGGCAACTGCTCCATCGGCCAGCGCGCCTGCACGCTGATCGCCAGGTCCTGCTGCTGCCCGGCCAACAGGCGCTGGCAACCGGCATAAGCGATCATCGCGCCGTTGTCGGTGCAGAACTGCGGGCGCGCGTAGTACACGTTGCCCTTGATGCCAGCCAGCATGTCTTCCAGCGAGGCGCGCAACGCCTTGTTGGCACTCACGCCGCCGGCAATGACCAGGCGCTTGAGGCCAGTCTGCTTGAGGGCGCGCTTGCACTTGATGGTCAAAGTCTCCACCACCGCCTGCTGGAATGCCAGGGACACGTCGCAACGGGTTTGCTCACCGTCGTCGCCAGCATTCTTGCACTGCTGCCAGGTGTTCAGGGCGAAGGTCTTGAGGCCACTGAAACTGAATTCCAGGCCTGGGCGATCGGTCATCGGCCGCGGGAATACAAAGCGCCCAGGCACGCCTTGCTCTGCCAAGCGCGCGATTTCCGGGCCGCCAGGGTAATTCAGGCCAATCAGCTTGGCAGTCTTGTCGAACGCCTCGCCGGCGGCGTCATCCAGGCTCTCGCCCAGCAGCTCGTACTGGCCGATGCCATCAACCCGAACCAACTGGGTGTGGCCGCCGGAAACCAACAAAGCGACGAACGGAAACTCGGGCGGGTTTTCTTCCAGCATAGGCGCCAGCAAGTGGCCTTCCATGTGGTGCACGCCAATCGCCGGAATGTCCCAGGCAAAGGCCAGCGCCTGAGCGCAGGAAGCCCCTACCAGCAATGCCCCGACCAGCCCAGGGCCCGCGGTGTAGGCGATGGCGTCGATTTCGGTGGCAACACAGCCAGCCTCGTCCAGCACCTGTCGGATGAGCGGCAGCATGCGCTTGACGTGGTCACGCGAGGCAAGCTCGGGCACCACGCCACCAAACACGCGGTGCAGGTCGATCTGGCTGAACAATGCGTCGGCCAACAGACCGCGTTCACTGTCGTATAATGCGACGCCAGTTTCGTCGCAGGATGTTTCCAATCCCAGTACTAGCATGGGTTCGTCCCTTGTGGGGGCTGAATTCGAAGCCGCGCATGATAGTCCCCGTGTCGGATGCCGACCAGCGGTTTTCGATCAGAGGCTTTGCATTCCGGCTTGCTAAGGGTTAACATCCGCAACCCTTGAAAACCGACGTTCTCCAGCACACCTTTGTTTTGCCAGGAGCACGTCTACCCCGGTAATGAATTAAGGTAGCCCTGGATGCCAGCCGTCAAAGTTAAAGAGAACGAACCCTTCGACGTAGCTCTGCGTCGTTTCAAGCGCTCCTGCGAAAAAGCCGGTGTACTGGCTGAAGTTCGTAGCCGCGAGTTTTACGAGAAGCCGACCGCAGAGCGTAAGCGCAAAGCAGCTGCAGCTGTTAAGCGTCACGCCAAGAAAGTTCAGCGCGAACAGCGCCGCGCCGTTCGTCTGTACTAATACAGGCGTTCAACGCAAAGCTTCTGCCCTGCCCGGCTAACCGCCGGGCGATGGCAGTGGTCGCTTCAAACTTGAGCAGCTAGCTCAAGGCCCGGCACCCGCTTTCATGCGACGTGCACACGGGCAACCTGCCTGAAACGTCAGAGCTGGTCCTTCTTGCTGTATGACCAGACGTGCACGTCAGACTGACGGGCCCTTAGGGGCTGGCGACGAGCACACACTTCCTCGCACTACCTCTAGCGGCACCCACCCCATTCGGCACGCGAGCGATTAGACTTGCCAGTTGCCAGATGACGAGACTGCCATGGCCGGGCTGATTCCCCAGAGCTTCATTGACGACCTGATCAACCGCCTCGACATCGTCGACGTGGTGAGTTCGCGCGTCCAGCTGAAAAAGACCGGCAAGAACTACTCCGCCTGCTGCCCGTTCCACAAGGAAAAAACCCCTTCCTTCACGGTCAGCCCCGACAAGCAGTTCTACTACTGCTTCGGCTGCGGCGCCGGTGGCAACGCCCTGGGCTTTGTCATGGACCACGACAACCTGGACTTCCCCCAGGCCGTGGAGGAACTGGCCCGCGCCGCCGGCATGGAAGTGCCCCGCGAGCAAGGCCGCCGCGACAACAAGCCGCGCCAGCCTACCGACTCGCCGCTGTACCCGCTGCTGGACGCCGCCTCGGAGTTTTACCGCCAGGCCCTGCGCAGCCACCCGACCCGCAAGGCGGCGGTGGACTACCTCAAGGGCCGCGGCCTGTCCGGGGAAATCGCCCGTGACTTCGGCCTGGGCTTTGCTCCGCCTGGCTGGGACAACCTGCTCAAGCACCTGGGCGCCGACACCCTGCAGCAGAAGGTGATGATCGATGCCGGCCTGCTGATCGAGAACGCCGAAAGCGGCAAGCGCTACGACCGCTTCCGCGACCGGGTGATGTTCCCGATCCGCGACAGCCGCGGGCGCATCATCGCCTTCGGTGGCCGAGTGCTCGGCGACGACAAGCCCAAGTACCTGAACTCCCCGGAAACTCCGGTGTTCCACAAGGGCCAGGAGCTGTACGGGCTGTACGAGGCGCGCAAGCACAACCGCAACCTCGACGAAATCATCGTCGTCGAGGGCTACATGGACGTCATCGCCCTGGCCCAGCAAGGCCTGCGCAATGCCGTGGCCACGCTTGGCACCGCCACGAGCGAAGAGCACCTCAAGCGCCTGTTCCGCGTGGTGCCCAGCGTGCTGTTCTGCTTCGACGGCGACCAGGCCGGGCGCAAGGCGGCCTGGCGTGCCCTGGAGTCGACCTTGTCGAACCTGCAGGACGGCCGCCGCGCTCGCTTCCTGTTCCTGCCCGAAGGCGAAGACCCGGACAGCCTGGTGCGCGCCGAAGGCACCGATGCCTTCATGGCCCGCATCAACCAGCACGCCCAACCGCTGGCCGACTATTTCTTCGAGCAACTGGGCGTCGAAGCCGACCCGCGCTCGCTGGAAGGCAAGGCGCACATGGCGACCCTGGCCGCACCGTTGATCGAAAAGATCCCCGGCGCCAACCTGCGTCAACTGATGCGCAACCGCCTGAAAGAAATCACTGGCCTCGACCCACAGCAGGTCGAACAACTGGCGCAGCAGGCGCCAGCGGCCGGCAGCGTGCCGGATTACGACCCGGGCTACGACTACGACGCCATGGCCAGCTACACCCCCGACTACGGCGACATGCCGCAGCACGACTTTGCGCCGGTGCAGCAGGAGCAGGCGTGGAAGCCGAACAAGGGCGGCGGCAAGAAGCCGTGGAGTGATAAGCCGTGGGACAAGAACCGCAAGGGCGGCAAGCCCTGGCAGCAACGCGACGAAGCGCCGCCACGGGTGCCGGCACCGGTCGAACCGCCTACCCTGGCGGCCCTGCGCACCCTGCTGCACCACCCGCTGCTGGCCGGCAAGGTGGAAGACGCCAGCCACTTCGCCGACGAAGAACACCTGTACAGCCAGCTGTTGGTGGCATTGATCGAAGCCGCACAGAAAAATCCTGGGCTAAGCTCAATGCAGTTGATCGCACGTTGGCATGGCACCGAACAGGGCCGCCTGCTACGGGCCCTGGCAGAAAAGGAATGGCTGATCGTGGCCGACAACCTTGAACAACAGTTTTTCGACACTATAACTAGCTTGTCCGCCCGCCAACGCGAGCGCAGCCTGGAACAACTGCTCAGGAAATCACGTCAAAGCGAATTGACCAGCGAGGAAAAAACCCAGCTCCTCGCCCTGCTGAGCCGGAATGTTCCCGCACAAACGCCGACCTCATCTGGCGCGTGAGGCCCATGCTCGGGTATAATCCTCGGCTTGTTTTTTGCCCGCCAAGACCTTCAGTGGATAGGGTGTTATGTCCGGAAAAGCGCAACAGCAGTCTCGTATCAAAGAGTTGATCACCCGCGGTCGTGAGCAGGGCTACCTGACTTACGCGGAGGTCAACGACCACCTGCCTGAGGATATTTCAGATCCGGAACAGGTGGAAGACATCATCCGCATGATCAACGACATGGGGATCAACGTATTCGAGAGTGCTCCGGATGCGGATGCCCTTCTGTTGGCGGAAGCCGACACCGACGAAGCCGCGGCCGAAGAAGCCGCTGCTGCGTTGGCGGCAGTTGAAACCGATATCGGCCGCACGACCGACCCGGTGCGCATGTACATGCGCGAAATGGGTACTGTCGAGCTGCTGACCCGCGAAGGCGAGATCGAAATCGCCAAGCGTATCGAGGAAGGCATCCGTGAAGTGATGGGCGCTATCGCCCACTTCCCGGGTACTGTCGACTACATTCTCGGCGAATATGACCGCGTCACCACCGAAGGTGGCCGTCTGTCCGATGTTCTCAGCGGTTACATCGACCCTGATGACAACATCGCTGCACCGACCGAAGAAGTACCGGTCCCGGGTGCCAAGGCCCCTGCGGCCAAGGAAGAATCGGACGACGACGACGAAGAAAGCGAAGGCAGTGACGACGAGGAAGAGGCCGAAAGCGGTCCCGACCCTGTGGTTGCAGCCCAGCGTTTCGGTGCGGTCAACGACCAGCTTCAGGCCACCAACAAGGTCCTGAAGAAGAACGGTCGTGGCCATAAGGAAAGCGTCGAGGCCCTGCAGGCCCTGGCTGACCTGTTCATGCCGATCAAGCTGGTACCGAAGCAGTTCGAGGTACTGGTCGAGCGTGTTCGCGATGCCCTGAGCCGCCTGCGCCAGCAAGAACGCGCCATCATGCAACTGTGCGTCCGTGACGCCCGCATGCCGCGTGCCGACTTCCTGCGCATGTTCCCAAGCAACGAAACCGACCAGACCTGGAGCGGTGACCTGGCCAAGCGCAACACCAAGTGGGCTGCTGCCCTGGGTGAAAAGGACGCTGCCATTGTTGCTTGCCAGCAGAAGCTGATCGACCTTGAGACCGAAACCGGCCTGACCGTTGCCGAGATCAAGGAAATCAACCGTCGCATGTCGATTGGTGAAGCCAAGGCCCGCCGCGCCAAGAAAGAAATGGTCGAGGCGAACCTGCGTCTGGTGATCTCCATCGCCAAGAAGTACACCAACCGTGGCCTGCAGTTCCTCGACCTGATCCAGGAAGGCAACATCGGCTTGATGAAAGCGGTGGACAAGTTCGAATACCGTCGCGGCTACAAGTTCTCGACCTACGCCACCTGGTGGATCCGTCAGGCGATTACCCGTTCGATCGCCGACCAGGCACGCACCATCCGTATTCCGGTGCACATGATCGAAACGATCAACAAGCTCAACCGTATTTCCCGGCAGATGCTGCAGGAAATGGGTCGCGAACCGACCCCGGAAGAGCTGGGCGAGCGCATGGAAATGCCTGAGGACAAAATCCGCAAGGTACTGAAGATCGCCAAAGAGCCGATCTCCATGGAAACCCCGATCGGTGACGACGAAGATTCGCACCTGGGCGACTTCATCGAGGACTCGACCATGCAGTCCCCGATCGACGTGGCCACGGTCGAAAGCCTGAAAGAAGCCACCCGCGACGTGCTCTCGGGGCTGACCGCACGCGAAGCCAAAGTGCTGCGCATGCGTTTCGGTATCGACATGAACACCGACCATACCCTCGAAGAGGTGGGCAAGCAGTTTGACGTAACGCGTGAGCGGATCCGTCAGATCGAAGCGAAGGCGTTGCGCAAACTGCGCCACCCGACGCGCAGCGAGCACTTGCGCAGCTTCCTCGACGAGTGATGACAAAACCCCGGCCCAGGCCGGGGTTTTTCTTTTCTGCCTGCTGCCCCACCCATGCCTGGCGGCATGCGCGATCCCCTGTGGGAGCGGCTTCAGCCGCGAACACCGGCAAAGCCGGTGCCATCCACCCCGCCGACCCCGAATTTGCGCAAGGCCCTGTTGTATCTGACAAAAGACCCCACCTTCCACTGCACACCTGCAGCAATGCACGTCTACACTCGACTTCAGACCCCTGAATGCGAGGCCGCCATGTCCTTCAAGCCGGCCATCCTGTTGCTGCTCCTGATGTTGTGGAACGCAACGGCCGGCGCCCTGACCCTGACAGACGAAGAGAAAGCCTGGCTGGCTGCCCACCCGCAGCTGAGCCTGGGCATAGACGCCTCTTGGCCACCGTTCGAGTTTCGCGACCAAGAGGGCCGCTACCAGGGATTGGCCGCCGATTACATCGCCACGATCCAGCAACGCCTGGGCGTAACGCTGAAACCGGTCGAGCCCAGCAGCTGGACCGAGGTACTGGCACAGGTGCGGGAAAACCGTATCGACCTGCTACCCGGCATCATGTCGACCCCCGAACGCCAGGCCTACCTGGCGTTCACTCGCCCATACCTCGACTTCCCCATCGTTATCCTTGCCCATAAAGGCGGCGCACAACCGCGCAACCTCGATGACCTGTACGGCCTGAAAATCGCGGTGGTAGAAAACTACGCCCCGCACGAATTGCTGCGCACCCACCATCCCGACCTCAACCTGGTGGCCCTGCCCAATGTCAGCTCAACGCTGCAGGCGCTGGCTACCGACCAGGTGGACGCCGTAGTCGGTGACCTGGCGTCCAGCATTTGGAGCCTGCGCCAGCTCAAGCTCGACGGCCTCTACGTTAGCGGCGAAACGCCCTACCGATACCAACTGGCCATGGCCGTCCCGCGCAACAATCAGGTACTGGTCGGCATTCTCGACAAAGTCATGGCCGACATGAGCAGCAGCGAGGTCAGCCAGATCCAGCAGCGCTGGGTGGGCAATGTGGTCGACCAGCGGCTGTTCTGGTCCGACCTGCTGGTGTATGGCCTGCCAGCGGTGCTGTTGCTGATGGCCGTGCTGGCCGCAGTCATCCGCATCAACCGCCGGCTCAGCTCGGAAATTTCCCGGCGCATCGCCCTGGAGCAGGAGCTGCGCAGCAGCGAATACCACTACCGCGGCCTGGTCGAAAGCCTGTCAGCCATCGCCTGGGAGGCCGACGCCAACGACTACACCTACAGCTACGTGTCACCGCATGCCGAAGACCTGCTGGGCTACCCGTTGACCGACTGGCTCAGGCCCGGCTTCTGGCGCAGCATCCTGCACCCGGAGGACGCCCTCTGGGCCCAGGCCTACTGTGACAGCGAAGCCGCCGCTGGGCGCGACCACAGCCTGGATTACCGGGTAATCCGCGCCGACGGCCAGCCACTCTGGGTACGCAACATCGTCAGCATGATCGAACACGGGCACCAGCCGGTGATGCGTGGGTTGATGATCGACATCAGCGAAACCAAGCGCACCGAGGACGCCCTGCGCCTGTCAGAGCAGAAGTTTGCCTCGGTGTTCCAACAGTGCCCCGATATCTTGCTGATCGCCCGCCACCGCGACGGCTGCCTGCTGGAGGTGAACGAAGCCTTCGAAGAGCAGATCGGCCTGACCCCGGAGCAAGTCATTGGCCGCACCGCCACCGAGCTCAACCTGTGGGGCGACGAAGGCAGCGGGCCGCTGGTGCTTGAGCGCTTGCACCAGGGTGGTATCCGCAACCTGGAGATGAGCTTCCGCCGCAGCAACGGGCAATTGTTCACCGGCCTGACCTCAGCCGAAACCTTCGAGCTCGACGGCATCCCCGCGCTGGTGGTAGCGGTACGCGACATCAACCAGCTCAAGGAAACCCAGCAGCAACTGCAAACCTCGGAAGAGAAATTCGCCAAAGCCTTCCATGCCTCGCCCGACGGCCTGCTGTTGTCGCGCCAGAGCGACGGCCTGCTGTTGGAAGTGAACGAAGGCTTCTGCCGCCTCACCGGCCACGACCTCAACCCGTCCATCGACCAGACCTCGCTGGACCTGGGCATCTGGGTCGACCTCAACGAGCGCAAGCGCCTGATCGACCAGCTTAACCGCGAAGGCTTCGTGCGCGACTTCACTTGCCATATCCGCCGCAGCGACGGGCAGATCCGCCTGTGCGAGCTGTCCGCCCGTCCTCTGCCAATTACCGGCGTCGACTGCATGCTGACCATCGCCCGCGACATCACCGAGCGGCACCTGATGCAGGAAAAACTGCAGCTGGCCGCCACCGTGTTCGAGAACACCGCCGAAGGCGTGCTGATTACCGACATCGACCAGCGCATCAGTGCCGTCAACCGCGCCTTCAGCGAAATCACCGGCTACAGCGAAATCGAAGCCCTTGGCCAAACCCCGCGCCTGCTCGCCTCTGGCCAGCACGACAGCGCCTTCTATGCCGCCATGTGGCACCAACTGACCGATGAAGGCCACTGGCAGGGCGAGATCTACAACAAGCGCAAAAACGGCGAGTTGTACCCCGGCTGGCTGACCATCAGTGCAGTGCGCAACAGCGAGCGCGAAATCACCCATTTTGTCGCCGTATTCGCCGACATCTCCAGCCTTAAACACGCCCAGGCCAAGCTTGACTACCAGGCCCACCACGACCCGCTGACCGGCCTGCCCAACCGCGCCCTGTTCGAAAACCGCCTGCAGGCGGTGCTCACCTGCGCTCAAGTGTCCAACCGCCAGGGTGCAGTGCTGTTCCTCGACCTCGACCGCTTCAAGCACATCAACGACAGCCTTGGCCACCCGGTTGGCGATTTGCTGCTCAAAGGCATCGCCCAGCGCCTGAAAGAGCAGGTACGCGACGTCGACACCGTGGCCCGCCTGGGCGGCGACGAATTCATCATCTTGCTGCCCGGCCTGCACAAGCCGAGCGACGCCAGTAGCATCGCCAACAAGCTGCTGGCCTGTTTCAATGCACCGTTCCAGGCAGGCGAACATGAGTTTTTCACCAGCGCCAGCATTGGCATCAGCCTTTATCCACAGGACGGCACCGACGTTGCCACGCTGATCCGCAACGCCGACGCGGCCATGTACCGCTCCAAGGCCAAGGGCCGCAACCGCGTCGAAGCCTACACCCGCGACCTCACTGCGCAGGCCAGCGAGCGCATCGCCCTGGAGCATGAACTGCGCCGCGCCGTGGAACGTAACGAAATGAGCCTGTGCTTCCAGCCCAAGCTCAGCCTCAAGACCCAAAGCCTGGTCGGCGCCGAAGCGTTGATCCGCTGGAGCCATCCGACCTTTGGCGAGGTACCGCCCGAACACTTCATTCACCTGGCCGAAGAGAACGGCACCATCCTCCAGCTCGGCGACTGGGTACTGGAGCAGGCCTGCCGGCAGATGCAGACCTGGAAGCAGCATTACGAACCCTTCGGCCCACTGTCGATCAACCTCGCCGGCGCCCAGCTGCGCCAGCCGAGCCTGGCCCGGCGCATCGAGCAACTGCTCAAGCAGTACCAACTCAAGGCCGGCGACCTGCAGCTGGAAATCACCGAAAACTTCATCATGAGCCAGGCCGAAGAAGCCCTGGCTGTGTTGTACCAGCTGAAAAAACTGGGCGTGCAGCTGGCCATCGACGACTTCGGCACCGGCTACTCCTCGCTCAGCTACCTCAAGCGCCTGCCGCTGGACATCCTCAAGATCGACAAGTCGTTCATCCGCGGCCTGCCCGACGATCCCCACGACGCCGCCATCGCCCGCGCGATCATTGCGCTGGGCCGCAGCATGCAACTGACCATCATTGCCGAGGGCGTGGAAAACCAGGCCCAGCAGCGTTTTCTGGCGGCTGAAGGGTGTGAGCAGATCCAGGGCTACATCGTCAGCCTGCCCTTGCCGGCAGAGGAATTCGCCGCAACGTTTCTTCGCATAGCACTATCGGATCTTTCAGATGGCACAGGTGCGAAACCCTCGTTATAATCCGGCCACTTACTGAGGGCCTATAGCTCAGTTGGTTAGAGCAGAGGACTCATAATCCTTTGGTCCACGGTTCGAGTCCGTGTGGGCCCACCAGATACGACAAAGCCGCGCGATTGCGCGGCTTTTTTGTGCCAGTTGTTCACGCTTTCACTTCTGTCGCCACATTCCAGAATCAAAAAAACCGGCTTACGCCGGCTTTTTCCCCCTCCAACCAGATGGTCATGCCACGCCGGTCGTGAGGGTTAGTTGTTGCCGCTAGTGTTGCGCAATGAGGATTCTGTTGCAAGGCAGGCTTCTCTCCTCGCCTACCGACATCAAGACAGCGATAGATCGTTGAATACTGTGAGCGGACCCTACCCCGCTCTCGGCCGCATCTCGACCTTCCGCGGGTTGTAGAAGGTCATCCCAGCCGGAACATCTCGCGTAACCAGCGACATCGCGCCAATCACCACGTCATCACCAATGTCGATACGGTCGGCAACGATGCAGCTGTTGGCGCCTATGCTCACGTTGTCGCCGATGCGCAGGGCGTAATCTTCCAGACCAAGGGTCTTGATGCCGATCGAGCAATTCTGGCGGATGAAGAAATTGCGCCCGATGCTCACGTGCCGGGTAATCACAACCCCCGGCAGATGGGCGATGCGCAGGCCGGGGGCGATCTGGGCGCCGATGTCGATGTCTACGGCGTACTTGAGGTTGAGGCGCTGCTGCATGCGCCGAGCGTGGCGCCGGGCCAGGCCGCCGCGGGCGTCGAGATACTGGGCCAGGCGGTAGGTGAGGAGGAAACGCAGTTTGTTGTCCTTGCGTGCACGGCGCAGCACGTTGAACAGCAGGCTGATGCTGCGTCCGGGCCTTTTCTTGTTGGAGACTTCCAGTCGCCAGCATTCGAGCAGGTGGTCGAGGTTCACACTGGGGTTCTCGTTGGACTAGCGTTTTATCATGCCGAACGCAAAGCCATCGGGCCAGCGCGGTCGTTGTAGGAGCGGCCTTGTGTCGCGAAAGGGCTGCAGAGCAGCCCCAGGATTTCAGCGTTGACGCAAAGGTTGCCGGGGCCGCTTTGCGGCCCTTTCGCGACACAAGGCCGCTCCTACAAGGGACCGCGTCGGCAGGGGCCAGGGTGACTGGCCTTGCCCTGATCGGCACTAGCTGGCTAGGCTAGCGGGCCAACCGTAGAGACTCGCCATGTCGGATTCCCGCTCCATCACGCTGGATGAAATCGATCGCCAGCTGATCGCCCTGCTGCAGATCAACGCCCGCGAAAGCGTCGCCACCCTCGCCCGCCAGCTGGGCATCGCCCGCACCACGGTCAACTCGCGCCTGGAGCGGCTGGAGAAGAACAAGGTCATCTCCGGCTATGGCGTGCGCCTGGGCCAGAGTGTAATCGGCGGCGGGCTGCAGGCGTATGTGGGGATCAAGGTGCAGCCGCGCTCCGGCAAAGACGTGGTGCGTCGCCTGAGTGCCATGGGGCAGGTGCAGCAATTGTGCGCAGTGAGCGGCGAGTTCGACTATGTGGCCTGGCTGCGTACGGACTCACCCGAACAGCTGGACCAGCTGCTCGACCAGATCGGCAGTGTCGACGGGGTGGAGAAGACCACCACGTCGATCATTCTCAGCAACAAGGTGGACCGCGGGCAGCCACTCTGAGCGGGCTGGCGGTCAGGCTTCCTGGCCGTCGAGCAGGCCCTCCAGGATCGCCGAAAGGCTTTCGGCGGAATGCTGCATTGACCAGACGATGTCACGGCTGCGCTCGGGGGCGTGGTGTTGAGCGTAGTCAGTGGCAATCTGGTTGAGACCGCGGGCCAGCAGGCAGGCGTGGACCAAGGCGTCGGCAGCGTCGATGCCGGGGCGGATGGCGAAGAGCGGTGGGTGGCTGGACTCGCAGTTGCAGAAGGGCTTTTCGGCGGTGGGTTTGAGTTTTTCGGGTTGGTCGGGTAAACGGTCGGTCATGGTATAGCCTCCACATCACAGGGGGTGACTGGCGGCCAATCGCATCCTTCTCACGGGAATTGGGTGGCAGCCATGCGCGAGGTGAGAACCGGCGAACTTGGAGGCGCGTACCCGGCCAGGCAAAGCCTGCCCGCGCACAGCTGCCATAGCAGTGCGCCTCCAGAAAGATCAGCGGGTTCTCACGCCCGATCGCCGAATTTGCGGCGACCCGGTGAAGTTAAAGGTGAAATGATTCCCGCGATGCCAGACCGAGGCTATAGCGGGCGTAGGGTAATTCTTTAATTCAAGGCAGGGGTGTAGGAACTGTCTGATCACCCAGATTGCAAGTGCTACACAGCCCGTTGTAGGAGCGGGTTTACCCGCGAATGCTGCTGTGAATCTACCGACGCATTCGCGGGTGAACCCGCTCCTACAACGGGCCAGTGCAGATTCGTCTCAATGTATGCTGCTAATAAAATTTCGACGAACAAAACTACATTAAGACAACAATCTGCACCTTAATTACGAACACCCCACTCCCTAAAATGTCCCCCAGGCATCTCCTATACTCAGGCTCCGCTCCCCGCGCAGCCTCTCTGGCAAGGTCACTTCATGAACAAAAAAAACCGCCACCCCGCCGACGGTAAAAAGCCGATCACCATCTTTGGCCCGGACTTCCCGTTCGCCTTCGACGACTGGCTGGAACACCCGGCAGGCCTGGGCAGCATCCCTGCTGAGCGCCATGGTGAAGAAGTGGCCATTGTGGGTGCCGGTATCGCCGGCCTGGTGGCGGCCTACGAGTTGATGAAACTGGGCCTCAAACCGGTGGTGTACGAGGCCTCCAAGCTGGGTGGCCGACTGCGTTCGCAAGCCTTCAACGGCACTGACGGGATCGTCGCCGAACTGGGTGGCATGCGCTTCCCGGTGTCGTCCACCGCCTTCTACCACTACGTGGATAAGCTGGGCCTGGAGACCAAGCCCTTCCCCAACCCGCTGACCCCGGCTTCGGGCAGTACAGTGATCGACCTGGAAGGCCAGACCTACTACGCCGAAAAAGCCACCGACCTGCCCCAGTTGTTCCACGAAGTGGCCGACGCCTGGGCCGACGCATTGGAAAGTGGCGCCCAGTTTGCCGACATCCAGCAAGCCATCCGCGACCGTGACGTGCCACGCTTGAAAGAACTGTGGAACAAGCTGGTCCCGCTGTGGGACGACCGCACTTTCTACGACTTCGTCGCCACCTCGCGCTCGTTCGCCAAGCTGAGCTTCCAGCACCGCGAAGTGTTCGGCCAGGTCGGCTTTGGCACCGGCGGTTGGGACTCGGACTTCCCCAACTCAATGCTGGAAATTTTCCGTGTGGTAATGACCAACTGCGACGATCACCAGCACTTGGTGGTGGGCGGTGTGGAGCAGGTACCGCAAGGCATCTGGCGCCATGTACCGGAGCGCTGCGTACACTGGCCTGAAGGCACATCGCTGAGCGCAATGCATGGCGGCGCGCCGCGCAGTGGCGTGAAGCGCATCGCCCGGGCTGCCGACGGCCGCCTGGCAGTGACCGACAACTGGGGCGACACCCGGCACTACAGCGCCGTGCTTGCCACGTGCCAGACCTGGCTGCTGACCACCCAGATCGACTGCGAAGAATCGCTGTTCTCGCAGAAGATGTGGATGGCACTGGACCGCACCCGCTACATGCAGTCGTCGAAGACTTTCGTCATGGTCGACCGCCCGTTCTGGAAAGACAAAGATCCGGAAACCGGCCGTGACCTGCTGAGCATGACCCTCACTGACCGCCTCACCCGCGGCACTTACCTGTTCGACAACGGCAACGACAAGCCCGGGGTGGTCTGCTTGTCCTATTCCTGGATGAGCGACGCACTGAAGATGCTGCCGCACCCGGTGGAAAAGCGCGTGCAGCTGGCCCTGGATGCGTTGAAGAAGATCTACCCGAAAACCGATATTGCCGGGCACATCATCGGCGACCCGATCACCGTATCGTGGGAAGCCGATCCTTACTTCCTGGGAGCGTTCAAAGGCGCCCTGCCAGGCCACTACCGCTACAACCAACGCATGTATGCGCATTTCATGCAGCAGGACATGCCAGCCGAACAGCGCGGTATTTTTATCGCCGGTGACGACGTGTCGTGGACCCCGGCCTGGGTGGAAGGCGCGGTGCAGACCTCGCTGAATGCGGTGTGGGGTATCATGAACCACTTCGGTGGCCGTACCCACGCAGACAACCCAGGCCCAGGCGACGTGTTCGATGAAATCGGCCCGATCGCCCTGGCTGACTGACACAAGGAGGCGCCATGCGCATTGCTCTGTTCCAGGGTGAACCCAAACCACTGGACGTGCCCGGCAACCTGCAACGGCTGCGCCAGCAGGCGCAACTGGCGGCTGAACGCGGCGCCCGGTTGCTGGTGTGCCCGGAAATGTTCCTGACCGGCTACAACATCGGCCTGGCCCAGGTCGAACGGCTGGCCGAGGCCGCCGACGGCCCTTCGGCCATGGCGGTGGTGGAAATCGCCCAGGAACACCGCATTGCCATTGTCTATGGCTACCCGGAGCGCGGTGATGAGGGGGCGATCTACAACAGTGTGCAGTTGATCGATGCGCATGGCCGCAGCCTCAGTAACTACCGCAAGACCCACTTGTTCGGCGAGCTGGACCGTTCGATGTTCAGCCCTGGCCTCGACCACTTCCCGGTGGTGGAACTGGACGGCTGGAAGGTCGGCCTGCTGATCTGCTACGACATCGAGTTCCCGGAGAATGCACGGCGCCTGGCGCTGGATGGCGCCGAGCTGATCCTGGTGCCGACGGCGAACATGACCCCTTACGACTTCATCTGCCAGGTGACGGTACGGGCGCGGGCGCAGGAGAACCAGTGCTACCTGGTGTATGCCAACTACTGCGGCGCGGAAGACGAGATACAGTATTGCGGGCAGAGCAGCATCATCGGCCCGGATGGCAGCCTGCTGGCCATGGCCGGGCGGGATGAGTGCCAGTTGCTGGCGGAGCTTGAGCGTGAGCGGGTGGTGCAGGGGCGCTTGGCCTTCCCTTATCTGGACGATTTGCGCCAGGAGTTGCACTTGCGTAAAGGCTGACAGGGGCCGCTTTGCGGCCCATTCGCGGGTAAACCCGCTCCTACACAGGTACAGCGTGGTCTGGGGATCTACGCCAATCCTGTAGGAGCGGGTTTACCCGCGAAGAGGCCGGGCCTGCAACCAAATGGGTTAGCATGGAACGCAGCAACCGGAGCCCCCATGCCTGACGCCACCCGCCACCTCACCCTCGCCAACGGCCTGCAGCTGACCCTGCGCCACGCCCCGCGCCTGAAGCGCTCGGCGGCCGCACTGCGGGTGCACGCGGGCAGCCACGATGCCCCCGCCAAATGGCCCGGCCTGGCGCACTTCCTCGAACACCTGTTCTTCCTCGGCACCCCGCGCTTTCCGCTGGCCGACGGCCTGATGCGCTACGTGCAGGCCCTCGGTGGCCAAGTCAACGCCAGCACCCGCGAACGTGCCACCGACTTCTTCTTTGAAGTCCCGCCCAACACCTTGGGCGGGGGCCTGGAGCGCCTGTGCCAGATGCTCGCAGAACCGGACCTGGGCATCGAGCGCCAACGCCGCGAACGCGAAGTCATCCACGCCGAGTTCATCGCCTGGTCGCGCAACCCGCAGGCTCAGCAGCAGTTCGCCTTGCTGCAGTCAGCGTCACCCGGCCATCCGCTGGGCGCTTTTCACGCTGGCAACCGATACACCCTGGCCCTGCGGGACCCGGCCTTCCAGCAAGCGCTTGGCAGCTTTCACCAACGCTTTTACCAAGGCGGCCAGATCACCCTGAGTTTGTGTGGCCCGCAGACGCTGGATGAACTGGAACACCTTGGCCGACAGCATGCCGGGCTGCTCACTGCAGGCGAGCGCGTGCTGCAAATGCTGCCGCCGCCCCTGTCAGTGACGGATACTGCCCTCGCCTTTATTCACGAGCACCTCCCGAGAGGTGCCGAGCAGGCACTGGAGCTGCTGATCACCTGCCTCGACGACAGCCGCCCGGGTACCTGGCTGGGCGCGCTTCGTGAGCGTGGCTGGCTACAAGGTTTCAAAGCCGAAACGCTGTATGCATTCGCTGGGCAGCTGCTGTGGCACCTCGACCTTGAACTTACTGCCAACGCCGCCCCGGACGAAGCCACCGCCTTGCTGCACGGCTGGTTCACCTTCATTCGCCAGGCCGACCCCGAGCAGTTGAATCACCCATTCGGCCTGCTGCAGCTCAGCCGCGAACGTAATGCCAGCGCACTGGAACTGGCCCGTCGGGATAGCACGGGCCTGCCATTCGCCAAGCTGGATACCCAGGGTTTGCAGGCGTTTGCCAGCCTGCTGGAAGGCCTGCCATGCAGCCCTCACGGCCAATGGAAGCTACCCCCGGTCGACCCACTGCTGATGGCCGAGCTGCCCGCTGCCACGGCACAGCCTCTGCCGCCAGCACTGAAGATCAGCGATCAGCTCCCTGCGGCCCGCCAATACGCGGCGCTCTACCTACGCTGGCATGTGCCCTCGCCTGTGCGCCAACAGCTGCAACGCGTGCTCGAACAAGCCCTTGCCCCCCTGCAGGCGCGCTGTGAACGCGCCTCGGTGCAACTGCAGTTCACCAGCGCCGGTGAATACTGGCAGTTGCGCTGCGCCGGGCTACCGGCAGCAGTACTGCGCGCCGTTGAACAGGCCTTGGCGTTGATGCTCAGGCCACCCGCCAGTTGCTGGCTACCCTGCGCGACACAGCCCGCGGCCCTGATCCCCATCCGCGCCTTGCTCAAGCTACTGCCAGACGCGCTACAGGGTAGCCAGCCCGCAGCAGTACCGGCCTGCACGCTGGAACAGCGTCAACTCGACAACCTGTGGCAACAGGCAAGCTGGCATGGCCTGGCCGCAGGCTTCGACAACGCTGCGCTGGGCGCATTGGGCAATGTTTTACAGCACTGCCCCGGACAAGCCGCGCGGCCAAACCCTGCGCCCACCTGGGCGAGCCGGCGCTGGCAACACGCAGAAGCGCCGGGCAGTGAACACGCCCTGCTGCTGTTCTGCCCACTACCAGCGGCCAACGAAGCCACCGGGCGCCTGCTCGCCCAGTTGCTGCAAGGGCCGGTTTACCAGCGGCTGCGGGTCGAGCTACAACTGGGCTACGCCGTGTTCAGCGCCTTTCGTCAGGTCGAGGGCGTGGGCGGGCTGCTGTTCGGCGTGCAATCCCCGCACACCAGCCAGCTGTACGTTCTTGATCACTTGCGCACTCTGCTAGAGCTGGGCGTCACCCTCGACCCGGCCGCTCGCCAGGCCTTGGCTGAACAATTCGACGAGGCCGCCATGGCCAATGCCGACGTCGCCGAATGGGCGTGGCAGACACACTTGGCTACACAACCCGGCCGGCTGGATGCCTTGCGCAGGTCTATCCTGAAAACGCAGCAGACGGATCTGGACGAGTTGCTGGGCAAGCTGCTCGACAAGGGTTCCACCTGGCTATGCCTGGCCAACGCTGCCGCGCCAGACAATTCCTGGCAGGGAACAAGCTCATGATTGTTACGCCAACTGCAACGGCGCTTTTCGAATAATTAACCTTTCGGTACAAAATTTTCTTGTAAGATAGCGCAATCCCAGTTCCGGGAACCTCCTGCGCATGGCGGTACCCAAGTAGTAGCTGAGCAACCCCAAACCCATCCGGAAGGAGTAATCCCATGTGGACCAAACCTGCATACACTGATCTGCGTATCGGCTTCGAAGTCACCATGTACTTCGCTAACCGCTAAGCCCGGCTTACGGTTCCACGCCTCGGCCCGCCGGGGCGTTTTCGTTTTTCAGATACCGATTGCGCACAGCAAAGAGAGTGGCCATGTACATTCAGGTTCTCGGCTCCGCCGCCGGTGGCGGCTTCCCGCAGTGGAACTGCAACTGCGTCAACTGCAAGGGCCTGCGTGACGGCACCCTGCGGGCCACGGCGCGTACCCAGTCGTCCATCGCCCTGTCCGATGACGGCGTGCACTGGGTGCTGTGCAACGCCTCGCCCGACATCCGCGCCCAACTGCAGGCCTTTGCGCCCATGCAGCCAGCCCGGGCCCTGCGCGACACCGGCATCAACGCCATCATTCTGCTCGACAGCCAGATCGACCACACCACCGGCCTGCTCAGCCTGCGCGAAGGCTGCCCGCACCGGGTGTGGTGCACCGACATGGTCCACCAGGACCTGACCACCGGCTTCCCGCTGTTCAACATGCTCAGCCACTGGAACGGTGGCCTGCAGTGGAACCGCATCGAGCTGGAAGGCAGCTTCGTGATCGACGCCTGCCCCAATCTTACGTTCACCCCGTTCCCGCTGCGCAGTGCCGCCCCGCCCTACTCGCCGCACCGCTTCGACCCGCACCCAGGCGATAATCTGGGCCTGTTGGTCGAGGACACCCGCACCGGCGGCAAGCTGTTCTACGCCCCGGGCCTGGGCCAGGTCGATGAAAAGCTGCTGGCGATGATGCACGGCGCCGACTGCCTGCTGGTCGACGGCACCCTGTGGGAGGACGACGAAATGCAGCGCCGTGGCGTCGGCACCCGCACCGGCCGCGAAATGGGCCACCTGGCGCAGAACGGCCCTGGCGGCATGTTGGAAGTGCTCGACGGCTTCCCGCACCAGCGCAAGGTGCTTATCCACATCAACAACACCAACCCGATCCTCGACGAAGACTCGCCCGAGCGTGCCGAAGTGCTGCGCCGCGGGGTGGAAGTGGCCTTTGATGGCATGAGTATCGAGTTGTAATACAAGTCGCAACCGCACACAGCCCCCTGTAGGAGCGGGTTTACCCGCGAATGCGTCATTGGCTTTAACAAAGCATTCGCGGGTAAACCCGCTCCCACAGGGTAGGTGTCAGGCCAGAGAATCGTTTACAGGAGCCAGCCGAATGAGCGACGCACTGCCAATGTCCCCTGCCGAATTCGAGCAGGCCCTGCGCGCCAAGGGCGCCTACTACCACATCCATCACCCGTACCATGTGGCGATGTACCAGGGTCGCGCCAGCCGCGAGCAGATCCAGGGCTGGGTGGCCAACCGTTTCTACTACCAGGTCAACATCCCGATGAAGGATGCCGCGATCCTGGCCAACTGCCCCGATCGCGAAGTACGCCGCGAGTGGATACAGCGCCTGCTCGACCACGACGGCGCCCCCGGCGAAGACGGCGGTATCGAAGCCTGGCTGCGCCTGGGCCAGGCCGTGGGCCTGGACCCCGACCAACTACGCTCGCAAGAACTGGTACTGCCCGGCGTGCGCTTTGCCGTGGACGCCTACGTCAACTTCGCCCGCCGCGCCAGCTGGCAGGAAGCCGCCAGCAGTTCGCTGACCGAGCTGTTCGCCCCGCAAATCCACCAGTCGCGCCTGGACAGCTGGCCGCAGCACTACCCGTGGATCGACCCGGCCGGCTACGAGTACTTCCGCACCCGCCTGGGCCAGGCCCGGCGTGACGTGGAACACGGCCTGGCAATTACCCTGCAGCACTACACCACCCGTGAAGGGCAGGAGCGTATGCTGGAGATACTGCAGTTCAAGCTGGATATCCTCTGGAGCATGCTCGACGCCATGAGCATGGCCTACGAGCTGAACCGCCCGCCTTATCACTCCGTCACCCAGGACCGGGTATGGCACAAGGGGATCACCCTATGAGTTTCGACCGTAACCAGGTGCCAAGCTGGCGCCCCGGCTACCGCTTCCAGTACGAGCCGGCGCAGAAGGGCCATGTGTTGCTGTACCCCGAAGGCATGATCAAGCTCAACGACAGCGCCAGCCTGATCGGCGGCCTGATCGACGGCCAGCGTGACGTGGCCGCAATCATCAGCGAACTCGAACAGCAATTCCCCGGCGTCCCGCAAGTCGCCGAGGACATCGAGCAGTTCATGGAGGTGGCCCGTGCCGAACACTGGATCGTCCTCGCCTGAGCTGCCGCCCACGCCCGAGGTCGGCCTGCCGCTGTGGCTGCTGGCCGAGCTGACCTACCGCTGCCCGCTGCAGTGCCCGTATTGCTCCAACCCGCTGGACTTCGCTGCCCAGGGCCAGGAGTTGAGCACCGAACAGTGGTTCAAGGTAATGGCAGAAGCGCGGGAGATGGGTGCCGCGCAAATCGGCTTTTCCGGCGGGGAGCCGCTGGTGCGCCAGGACTTGGCCGAGCTGATCGGCGAGGCCCGCCGCCTGGGTTACTACACCAACCTGATCACCTCGGGCATCGGCCTGACCGAAGCGCGCATCGCCGACTTCAAGAAGGCCGGCCTGGACCATATCCAGATCAGCTTCCAGGCCAGCGACGAGCAGGTAAACAACCTGCTGGCCGGTTCGAAAAAGGCCTTTGCACAAAAGCTGGAAATGGCCCGCGCAGTGAAAGCCCACGGTTACCCGATGGTGCTCAACTTCGTTACCCACCGGCACAACATCGACAAGACCGACCGCATCATCGAGCTGTGCATTGCCCTGGAGGCGGACTTCGTCGAGCTTGCCACCTGCCAGTTCTATGGCTGGGCGCACCTCAACCGCCTGGGCCTGTTGCCCACGCGCGCGCAGTTGGAGCGCGCCGAACGGATCACCAACGAGTACCGCGACAAGCTCAAGGCCGAGGGCAACCCCTGCAAGCTGATCTTCGTCACCCCCGACTATTACGAAGAGCGCCCCAAGGCCTGCATGAATGGCTGGGGCAACCTGTTCCTCACCATCACCCCGGACGGCACCGCACTGCCCTGCCATGGTGCGCGCCAGCTACCGGTACAGTTCCCCAATGTGCGCGATCACAACCTGCACCACATCTGGTATGAGTCGTTTGGCTTCAACCGCTTCCGTGGTTATGAATGGATGCGCGAACCGTGCCGCTCCTGCGACGAGAAGGAAAAGGACTTCGGTGGCTGTCGCTGCCAGGCCTTCATGTTGACCGGCGATGCCAGCAACGCCGACCCGGTGTGCGCCAAGTCGGCCGAACACGGCATCATCCTCAAGGCCCGCGAGGAGGCGCAAAGCGCCCAGCTCGCCATTGAACAGATGACCTTCCGCAATGAACGAAACTCCCGTGTCATCGCCCGCGGCTGAATTCAGCGCGGCCCAGGCCGTTGCTGCCGGCACCGACTTTGCCGAACTCAAGGTCAGTGCCGACGGGCTGTTCTGGCTTGAATTTCGCCCGGCCGATGGCGCTTGCCGCATCTGGCACTGGCTGCACTACCAGGCCCGCTGCCTGACTGCAGATGGCTTCAGCGTGCGCAGCCGGGTCTACGAGTATGGCGGTGGCAGCTTCTGCCTGGGCGCAGACGGCCTGGTGTTCGTCAACGAAAAGGACCAGCAGGTCTACACCCAGCCGCTGAACGACGCACTGCCGCGTGCACTGACCCACGATGCCAGCTGCCGCTACGGCGATGTGCAATGGCATGACGGCCAGGTGCTGGCCGTCGAAGAACACCATGCCGAGCAGGTCGAACACCGCCTGGTCGCCTTGCGCGAGGGCAACCGCGAAGTCATCGCTGAGGGCGCTGACTTCTACGCGTCGCCGACGGTGAGTGCCGATGGCAAGCGCCTGGCCTGGATTGAGTGGGACCGCCCGGCACAGCCCTGGACCGTCACCCGGTTGATGCACCGCACGTGCGATGCCAGTGACAACTGGGGGCCAGCGCAGTGTGTGGCGGGTGCTGACGAGTCGCTGCAGCAACCGCGCTTCGACGCTGAGGGCCGGCTGTATTGCCTGTCTGATCGCAACGGCTTCTGGCAGCCCTGGGGCGAAGTCGATGGCCACTGGCGAGCGTTGCCCGCCGCGACCGCGGACCACGCCGCTGCGCCTTGGCAACTGGGCACCAGCACCTGGTTGCCGCTGGGGCCGCAAAGCTACTTGGCCAGCTGGTTCGTGGACGGCTTCGGCCAGCTTGGGCTGCGTGGCAGCGATGGCCGCATGGAGCGTTTCGCCAGTGCCTATACGCGCTTTCGCAACCTGGCCATGGATGACGACCACCTGTACACCATCGCCGCCTCGCCCATCAGCCCACCGACGGTGATTGCCATCGACCGCAGCAACCACGAGGTGCGTGTACTGGCCGGTGGTGCCGAAGTGTTGCCTGCCGGGCAGGTCAGCCTGCCGCAGTCGATCCGCTATGGCCGTGACGGCGAGCAGGCCCATGGGTTCTTCTACCCGGCAGCACACACCAAAGCCGCTGCACCGCTGGTGGTTTTCATCCACGGTGGGCCGACCTCGGCCTGTTACCCCGTGTTCGACCCGCGCATCCAGTACTGGACCCAGCGCGGCTTTTCCGTGGCCGACCTGAACTACCGGGGCAGCACCGGCTATGGCCGGGTCTACCGCCATGCCCTGCACCTGCATTGGGGTGAGAGCGACGTGGCCGATGCCTGCGCAGCCGTTGAATACCTGGCGGCGCAGGGCCTGGTCGACCTGCGCAAGGCGTTCATTCGCGGTGGCAGCGCGGGGGGCTACACCACCCTGTGTGCCTTGGCTTTCCATGACGTATTCCGCGCCGGTGCCAGCCTGTACGGGGTCAGCGACCCGGTTGCGCTGGGGCGCGCCACGCACAAGTTTGAAGGCGATTATCTGGACTGGCTGATTGGTGACCCGCAGCAGGATGCCGAGCGTTATCGACAACGCACGCCGCTGCTGCATGCAGGGCAGATCAAGGTGCCGGTGATCTTCTTCCAGGGCGAACTGGATGCGGTAGTGGTGCCGGAGCAGACGCGGACGATGCTGGCGGCGTTAAAGGCTAACGGGATCGAGGCTGAAGGGCACTTCTATGCGGGGGAGCGGCATGGGTTCCGCAAGGCGGAGCATCTGGCGCATGCGCTGGAAGAAGAGTGGAAGTTTTATTGCCGGGTGTTGGAGGGCTGAGATTTTGGGGCCGCTTTGCGCCCCATCGCGACGCAAGGCCGCTCCTACAAGGGAACGCGAACGCCTGTAGGAGCGGCCTTGCGTCGCGATGGGCTGCAAAGCAGCCCCAAAAAACTCAACGCTTGGCGATGATATACACCGCATGCACGATCCCCGGAATGTACCCCAGCAAGGTCAGCAAGATATTCAGCCAGAACGCCCCGCCAAACCCTACCTGCAGGAACACCCCCAGCGGCGGCAGGATGATGGCGATGATGATGCGGATAAAGTCCATGCGTATGTCTCCTGAAGGGTTAAATCAAAGACTCGCCGCCCACCGCAGAGGTTCCACAGCCCAAAAAAAACGCCCCGGGCCGAATGAAACAGGCCAGGGGCGATGCGCAGGAACGCCAGACGGTTCGTAGAATTCTTTAACGTGCCACTTAAGCCGGCACTTCGCGGCGGGCCTGCTGCTGGGCATGCAGGCGGGCAAAGGCGCGCGCCAGGCGCAGCAGCATTTCGTCGATGTTGCCCTTGCTCACGGTCAGTGCCGGCGAGAAGCGCACCACATCCGCTTGCGGCGCGTTCAGCAGCAGGCCTTCATGCAGGGCCGCCGCCACCAGCTCGCGGGCCAGGTTTTCCTTCAGTTGCAGCGCCCATAGCAGGCCTTGCCCGCGTACTTCCCCCTGGCCATAGCGCCCGGCCAAGCGGCTGAGGCCTTCGCGCAGGTGGCGGCCGTGGTCTTGCACCTGGGCGAAGAACCCAGGCTCCTGCACGGTATCCAGTACGGCCAGGCCCGCAGCACACATTAGCGCGTTGCCGTGGTGGCTCCCTTCCAGCTCGCCAGGTTCGGCGCAGCACGCCGTCCCGCGGGCCAACAAGGCGGCCAGGGGCACGCCGCCGCCCAGGCCCTTGCCCAGGGTGATGATGTCGGCACGCACGCCATAGGTCTCTTCGGCCAGCAGCGCACCGCAACGGCCAATACCGGTCTGCACCTCGTCGAGGATCAGCAATATGCCCAGTTCGCGGCAGAGCGTTTCCACACCCTTGAGGTATTCCTGGGTAGCCGGGATTACCCCGGCCTCGCCCTGGATCGGTTCGAGCATGATCGCCACCGTGCGCGAGTCCACCTCGGCGTGCAGCGCCGCCAGGTCATTGAACGGCACCTTGCTGAAGCCCGGCAGGCCGGGTTCGCAGCGGTTGCATGGTAGCGGGTCGGACGCCGACAGCGCACCCAGGCTGCGGCCGTGGCAGGCCTGGCTGGCGGTGATGATGTGATAGGCGCCGTTGCGGTGCAGCTGGCCCCATTTACGCGCCAACTTGATGGCCCCCTCGCAGGCCTCGGCACCGCTGTTGAGCAGGTAGGCCTGGTCGCTGCCAGTGCTCTGGCACAGGCGGTTGACCAGGGCCAGCAGGCCGCGGCTATGGAAGCCCGCGCCCGGGTTGATCAGCGCCTGGGCCTGGTTACCCAGTGCCTTTACCAGCACGCTGGGGCTATGGCCCAGGCTGTTGACTGCACCACCCTGGGTGAAGTCCAGGTAGGCATGCCCTTCGCTGTCCCACAACCACGAACCCTGACCACGCACGAAGACCTGCGCCGCGCGTTCGGCGCTTGGCATCAGGCAATCACGCGACAGCTCGGCGGCTGGCGGCACCATCATTGGCGCCCGCTTAGGCTCGGCGGCCGCAGCAGGGGCCGAGCGGCGCAGGTTGAACAGGTTCATCAGGGCTCCAGCCAATGCACGGTAAGGGGCGGGCACGGGGCGGTCTTGGTGCCGCCGCTCGATATTTTGCCTTGCCTATCAAAAGTGTTTTTCATCCGGGGTAACAATCGGCCGATTGATCGCTGTAACCCATTGGAATACGGCGATAGACTAGGCTTCACGAAGGTTTACGACCATTTCGTTTTTCCAGCATTTTCGATAAGTGTTACTTATGGATTTCCGCCAACTGCGTTATTTCGTCGCGGTGTACGAAGAAGGCCACGTCGGCCGCGCCGCCGAGCGCCTGTCGCTGTCCCAGCCGGCGCTTTCCCAGCAGATTCGCCAGCTGGAACACAGCCTCGACCTGAGCCTGTTCGAACGCAGCAACAAGCGCCTTTTGCCTACTCTGGCGGCGCACACCCTGTACAACCATGCGTTGCCGTTGCTTGACGGCCTGCAGCGTGCCCACGAGGCCATGCGCAACTTCAAGGGCCAGTCACTGCGCACCTTGGCCATCGGGGTGTTGCAGACCGTGCGGCCGAGCCTGGTGCCGCAGTTGCTGGAACGGCTGCGCAAGGCACAGCCGCACCTTGTGGTTCAGATATACGAGTTGTCGGGGTTGGAGATCGAACGGCGCTTGCTCAACGGCAGTCTGGACATCGGCATCAGCTACCTGCCGCCGCGTCAGCCAGGGCTGCATGGCCTGCTCCTGTACGAGGACGAACTGCAACTGGTGATCCCCGATACCCACCCGCTGAAGGATTTCAAGAAGGTGTCCATCCGCCAGGCCGCTGAATTGCCCATGCTGATGCTGGGCGAGGAGTTTCAGATACGCCAGATCTGGCAGGCGCAACTGGCCAGCCAAGGGCGGCGGCCGCAGGTACAGGCAGAAATGAACAACATGGCGGGGATTCTCGACAGCCTGGCGCACACGGCGCTGGCGACCATTTTGCCGGGCCGGGCCAAGGAAGCGGCAGAGGATGACCAAGGGCTGCTGTGGAAGCCGCTAAGCGAGCCACGGGTGCCGCTGAAGGTTGGCCTGGTGTTCCGCGATGCACAGCGCCAGCAGGCCTCGGTGGAGCTGCTGCGCACGCTGCTGGAGGAAGAAACAGACGCCCGCCTGCTGGGGGCATCGCCGCTGGATGTGCTGGGCTGAAAAAACACGCGCACAAAGAAAACCCCGCCGAAGCGGGGTTTTCCAGACTGTTTCCCTGTGACATCCGTATCGCCCCGCCGTCCTGGCAGGTGGTCCTTCGTCGCCGTCCTTAGTCTGTCCTTTGCGCTTCCTGCGCAACGTCCATGTGATAAAGATTAACCGTGGATCCAATCTGAGAACAGTGGTGAAAAGTCACCACGTCGTGTAGGAAAAAGCTTACACCGGGAATTGGGGCCGCTTTGCGGCCCATCGCGATACAAGGCCGCTCCTACAGGGGACCGCATCACCCTTACGGCTTGCGCTGTCCCTGTGTAGGAGCGGCCTTGCGTCGCGATGGGCTGCAAAGCAGTCACCATAAATCCTCAGAACTGCTCAGCCTCCAGCAGGTACAGTGACTCACTCCCCGCCTTCACCGAAGCCACCAGCGAATCCACCCGTGGCAGCAACCGCGCAAAGTAGAACCGCGCCGTGCCCAGCTTGCCGGAATAGAACGCCGCATCCCCCTCGCCCGCCTGCGCCGCGCGCGCCATCAGCGCCCACATGTAGCCATAGGCGACATAACCAAAGGCATGCAGGTACTCGACCGAGGCCGCGCCAATTTCATTCGGGTTACCCTTGGCCTGTTGCAGCACCCACTCGGTCAGCCCGTCGAGCTGGTCGAGCGCAGCGCCCAGCGGCCTGGCAAACGCATTCAGCTCGCTGCCCGCGCTGGCAACAAACTGGCGTATCTCGTCAGAGAACAGCTTGTAGTAGGCCCCGCCGCTGGCCACCACCTTGCGCCCCATCAGGTCGAGGGCCTGGATACCGTTGGTGCCTTCGTAGATCTGGGTGATGCGCACATCACGCACCAGTTGCTCCTGGCCCCACTCACGGATGTAACCATGCCCGCCGAACACCTGCTGGCCATGCACGGTGCACTCCAGGCCCAGGTCAGTGAGGAAGGCCTTGGCCACCGGTGTCAGCAGCGCCACCAGTTCTTCGCTGCGTTTGCGCACGCTGGCGTCTTCGCTGTACTTGGCACTGTCCAGCTGCATGGCAACGTAGGTAGAGAAGGCGCGGCCACCTTCGATGAGGGCCTTCATGGTCAACAGCATGCGGCGCACGTCCGGGTGGACGATGATCGGGTCGGCAGCCTTGTCCTTGGCTTGCGGGCCGGTCGGGGCACGGCTCTGCAGGCGGTCGCGGGCGTATTCCACCGCGTTCTGGTACGAGCGCTCGGCCGAAGCCAAGCCTTGGATGCCAACCCCCAGGCGCTCGTAGTTCATCATGGTAAACATGGCCGCCAGGCCCTTGTTCGGCTCACCGACAATGTAGCCGACGGCCTCGTCGAAGTTCATCACGCACGTGGCCGAAGCCTGGATGCCCATCTTGTGCTCGATAGAACCGCAGGTAGCCGGGTTGCGCGCGCCCAGGCTGCCTTCGTCGTTCACTAGGAACTTCGGCACCAGGAACAGCGAAATGCCTTTAGGCCCAGCCGGTGCATCCGGCAGCTTGGCCAGCACCAGGTGGATGATGTTTTCAGTCAGGTCGTGCTCGCCGCCAGTGATGAAAATCTTGGTTCCGCTGACCTTATAGCTGCCGTCGGCCTGTGGCTCGGCCTTGGTGCGGATAATGCCCAGGTCGGTGCCGGCGTGCGGCTCGGTCAGGCACATGGAGCCGGCCCACACGCCGGCGTACATGTTCGGCAGGTACTTTTGCTTCAGCGCTTCGCTGGCGTGGGCGTTTATCGACAGGCAGGCGCCGGCGGTCAGCATCGGGTACAGGCCGAAAGCCAGGCTGGAGGCGTTGACCATTTCCTCGACCTGGGCCGAGATGGCCTTGGGCATGCCCATGCCGCCGAACAGCGGGTCGCCGCCCACGCCTACCCAGCCGCCTTCGGCGTAGGTATTGTAGGCCTCGATGAAACCGGCCGGCGTGCGTACCGCGCCATTGTCCCAGTGGCAGCCTTCTTCATCGGCCGCGCGGCTGAGCGGTGCGATGGTCTTGGCGGTAACCTTGCCGGCTTCCTCCAGCACAGCCATGGCCGTGTCGGCGTCGACAACTTCGGCCAGCGCGGGCAACTGCGCCCACTGCTCGGCCACGTTGAAGACTTCATTCAGTACGAAGCGCATGTCGCGCAGGGGCGCTTTATAGTCAGCCATGACAACCTCTCGCTAGTCGGGTCGGGGCGGTCTCGGGGAACCGCGACACTGGGGTTGCTTGCAGTGTAACCGAACAACTTTTACGAGACATAGGGTCATCACTTGACCGTATAGTCTTCGTCGGTCACGCCATGCGAACAGCACCGCGTTGCGATTGTTGCCCATGCACCATGACACAATTGCGCCCTGCACCTTTGGCGCTGTACAGCGCCTGGTCGGCGGATTTCAGCACCGCTTCGGGGTTGCGATGATCGACCTGGCGCTCGGCCACACCAATACTGATGGTGACCGACACTGTGCCGCCGCTGCTGCCCGCGCGGCGTTGCCGCCCGGCGGTATCGTCCTGCGGGCGGTTGGGCTGATCGCGCAGGTGCATCACGTAGTTGGCGATCACCTCACGCACGGCCTCCACGTGCGGCACGCACTCTTCGGCAGTCTTGCCGGCAAACACCAGCGCAAACTCCTCGCCACCATAACGGTAGGCGCGGCCACCACCGGTGACCTTGGACAAGCGGCTGGCGACCAGGCGCAGCACCTGGTCGCCAACGTCATGGCCGTGGGTGTCGTTGAATTTCTTGAAGTGGTCGACGTCGGTCATGGCGATCACATAGTTGCGCCCCAGGCGCTGCATGCGCTCGTTCAACGCACGACGCCCCGGCAAGCCGGTCAGTTCGTCACGGAAGGCCATCTGGTAAGCCTCGTGCGCCACGGCTGCGGCAATCATCAGCATCACCTGGCTGCACATGATGTTCAGGGTGAACGGCAAGATGAAGGTCTGCGGCAGCATCCAGAAAATCCCCAGCAGGCCGATCAGCTGCGCTGCGTGCAACGGCCGCGGGGCACACAGGTATTGCACCACCAGCAGGATAAACACCACGAGGAACAGCGGGTACACCATCTGGATCAGGCTCATCCACTGGCCATGCAAGGCCGGCCAGCGAATCTCCGCCAGCCAGGTCAGCAGCGCTTCGGGGTAGCTTTGCTCCAGGGCTATGGCCACGCTGGCCATGGCGAACAGCACAGCGCCGCGGGCGACCAGGTCCTGCAGCAGGTGGGTACGCTCCTGCCAGGCGCCATACAGGCCGAACAACGCAGGCAGCAGCAGGCACACCAGGTGGAAGATCACCGCCGCGTCCTCACGCACGCGGCCATGGTCGCGGTAGAAATCGGTCTGGGTATCGAGCAAGTAGTAGGCGATGTACACCGTGAGCATCAGGAACAGCTCACGCTGGCGGCGGTAGACCGCGCAGTAGGCGCCGCCAAGCAGCAGAACCAAGGTAGGCAGGACATTGAACAGCGATGTGAAGAAGACACTAAGGTCTCTTACATAAGCTGCGGCGAGCCCTGCCAGCAACAAGAACAGCGAAGGCAGGAAGTGGCTTGCGCGTACAGCGTTAAGACGAAACAAGGGTATCTCCAACCCGGCAGATCAATAGTGGCATTGTGCCCTTACTTCATCGGCAGCGCACATGAACAGTTGAATATCAGTTCAGACGCGATCCTTTGTAGGAGCGGCCTTGTGTCGCGATCGGGCTGCGAAGCGGCCCCAGATTTCAGCTTCGCCACTACTACCGCCGGGGCCGCTGCGCGGCCCGATCGCGACACAAGGCCGCTCCTACAAAGGGACCGCGCTGAGCCTGAAAAATAAAAAACCCGCCTGCCGGTGAGGGCAGGCGGGTCTTGGCTACAGCGGTAGGATCAGTAAGACAGGCCGAAATGCTCTTCGTCCATCGCCATCAGGTTGTTGGCACCCGACAGCATGGTCGCCACATGGGTACGGGTACGCGGCAGGATACGCTGGAAGTAGAAGCGCGCCGTCTGCAGCTTGGCGGTGTAGAACGCCTCTTCGCTGGTGCCGGCAGCCAGTTTCTCGGCAGCCAGGCGGGCGATGTCGGCCCAGAAGTAGGCCAGGCAGGCGTAGCCGGAATACATCAGGTAATCGACCGAGGCGGCACCCACTTCTTCACGGTCCTTCATGGCAGCCATGCCCACTTTCATGGTCAGCTCGCCCCACTCCTTGTTGATCGCGGCCAGTGGCTCGACGAACTCCTTGAGCGTTTCGTTACCTTCCTGCGCCTGGCAGAACTTGTGCACGATCTTGGTGAAGCCCTTCAGTGCTTCGCCTTGGGTCATCAGCACCTTGCGGCCGAGCAGGTCGAGGGCCTGGATACCAGTGGTGCCTTCGTACAGCATCGAAATACGGCTGTCGCGCACGTTCTGCTCCATGCCCCACTCGGCGATGAAGCCGTGGCCGCCGTAGATCTGCACGCCGTGGTTGGCAGCCTCGAAACCGACTTCGGTCATGAATGCCTTGGCAATCGGGGTCAGGAACGCCAGCAGGGCGTCGGCCTTCTTGCGCTCTTCTTCGTCCTGGCTGTACTTGACGATGTCTACCTGCTTGGCGGTGAAGTACACCATTGCACGGTTGCCTTCAGCGAAGGCCTTCATGGTCAGCAGCATGCGACGCACGTCCGGGTGGACGATGATTGGATCGGCAGCCTTGTCCGGCGCTTTCGGGCCAGTCAGGGAGCGCATCTGCAGGCGCTCACGGGCGTACTTCAGGCCACCCTGGAATGCCACTTCGGCGTGGGCCAGGCCTTGCAACGCGGTACCCAGGCGAGCAGTGTTCATGAAGGTGAACATGCAGTTCAGGCCTTTGTTGGCCGGGCCGATCAGGTAGCCGGTAGCGGCGTCGAAGTTCATCACGCAGGTGGCGTTGCCGTGGATGCCCATCTTGTGTTCGATCGAGCCGCAGCTCACGCCGTTGCGCTCGCCTACGCCGCCTTCGGCGTTGGGCAGGAATTTCGGCACGATGAACAACGAGATACCCTTGGTGCCGGCCGGTGCATCCGGCAGGCGGGCCAGGACGATATGGACGATGTTGTCGGCCATGTCATGTTCACCGGCCGAGATGAAGATCTTGGTGCCCGACACTTTGTAGCTGCCGTCGGCCTGTGGCTCGGCCTTGGTGCGCAGCATGCCCAGGTCGGTACCGCAGTGTGGCTCGGTCAGGCACATGGTGCCGGTCCATTCGCCGGACACCAGCTTGGTCAGGTAGGTGTGCTGCTGCTCGGCAGTACCGTGCGCAGAAATGGTGTTCATCGCGCCATGCGACAGGCCTGGGTACATGCCCCACGACCAGTTCGAACCACCGACCATTTCGCTCAGGGCCAGGCCCAGAGATTCCGGCAGGCCTTGGCCGCCGTGCTCGATGTCGTGCGCCAGGCTTGGCCAGCCGCCTTCGACGAACTGCTCGTATGCCGCCTTGAAGCCGGTTGGGGTTTTCACACCCGATTCGCTCCAGGTGCAGCCTTCCTGGTCACCCACACGGTTCAGCGGCGACAGCACCTGCTCACAGAACTTTGCGCCTTCTTCAAGGATCGCGTCGACCATGTCGGGCGTTGCGTCCTGGCAACCCGGCAGGCTCTGATAGTGCGCCTCGTAACCGAGCAGCTCGTCGCGAACGAAGCGGATATCACGCAAGGGGGCTTTGTAATCAGGCATTGCGATGAACCTCTAGGTGAGTTCTGTGGGGTGACCCGCGCAGGGCGCGCCGTCGATCAAACAGTTGTTTGAAACTTACGTTTAGCTCCGGCTTATGTCAAGGAGGGATCATGGTGTCATTTGCGCCACGGAAAATGGCAAATCAGCCAAGGCTTGGCAAGATCCCCTGTGGGAGCGGGTTCACCCGCGAATAGGCCCGCCCAGAAAATAGAGGTTTCTGGGCGGACGCATTCGCGGGTGAACCCGCTCCCACAGGGATTGCGGTAGGTTCGGGAGAGCCGCCGTATCAGGCGTAGGTATCGATGATCCGGCCGAGCATTTCGTCGGATGCCTTGACGACTTTTGCGCCAAGCTCGACCTCGGTCTTGCCCACCGCCTGTTGCACGATGCTGGTGGCGAGGTCCATTTGCTGGCTGCGGTCGACCGCGCGCAGGCGTTCGGCCTGAAAATCGCTGGACTGGCTGGTGGCGGTGCGTTCGGCGATGGTGTTGGCGATCTGGCCGGCTGCCTGATCGACGCGGTGCTGGCCGGCCTGGATAGCACTCAGGCCCGCGTAGTAGGCGGAGCTACCGGTGATTTCCATGTCAGGACTCCATTGACGCTGGATAGGAACACGCCCAATTAAAGCAGGCGATCAGTGAAAAGGCCCGTTTAAATCGCTAATGGCCTGGTGCCAGTTGATAGGCACTGAGTATTCCTGGGCCGGCCTTTCGCGGGTAAACCCGCTCCTACAACGGTTTGCATTCCCTTGTAGGAGCGGGTTTACCCGCGAAGAGGCCAGGCCTGCAAAAACCTAATCCAGCAAATCCAGCTGCAAATGCTCAGCCACCATATCGGCACTTGCCTGCTTCAGTTTGGGCACCCGCCCCAGGCAAGGCGCCGGCAGGCGCTCGGCCAGGCTGGCCAGGTTTTCTTCCAGCCGTGAAGTACGCGGCTCGATGATGTTCGCCACCCACCCCGCCAACTGCAGGCCATCGCGCTCGATCGCCTCGGCACTGAGCAAGGCATGGCTGATACACCCCAGCCGCACGCCCACCACCAGAATCACCGGCAACTGCAACGCCACGGCCAGGTCTGACAGGTTCTCCAGCCCTGACAACGGCACCCGCCAACCACCAGCGCCTTCAACCAAGCTGAAATCGGCATTCTGTTGCAGCACAGTGCGCATCGCCGCCAGCAACGCCGGCACGCCCAGCGTCACCCCCGCCTCACGCGCCGCCACATGCGGCGCAATCGCAGGCTCGAAGGCAAACGGGTTGACCTGCTCATACGGCAGCTTGATCGTGCTTTCATCGATCAGCGCCTGGGCATCGCTGTTGCGCAATCCTTTAGCCGTCATCGTGCAGCCAGAGGCCACCGGCTTTGCGCCCAGTGTGCTCATGCCCTGCAAGCGCGCCGCATGCAACAGCCCGGCGGCGATGGTGGTCTTGCCGACATCGGTATCGGTACCGGCAATGAAATAGGCCTGGCTCATCTCGCTCCCCTTACGCCTGTGGCTTGCGCAACACACCATAGACCACCTGATAGGTGGCCGGCAGCCCTGCAGGCTGGCGAAATGCTTCATAGGCCTGCAACAAACCCTGCATACGCGCCCGGCCGGTAAGGCCGGAAGGCCGCCCCGGGTTGAGATTGTGCGCGCCCAACGCCTTCAGTTCGTGGGTCAGGCTGCGAACATCCTGGTAATGCAAAACATGCGGGCAGCGTTGCAACTCAAGCTGTTCTAAGCCGCTGCTGGCACACAGCCGCTGGTAGTCCTCGAAACGGCGGAAGCGGTTTACATGCACCAGGCCATCGACCGCCTGCCAGCTGGCACGCAGTTCGTCGAGGGTACCCACGCACAGGCTGCTGAAGGCCAGCACGCCGCCCGGGCGCAGAACCCGCACTGCCTCGGCCAGCACACTGGCGAACGAGTCGCACCATTGCACGGCCAGGCTGGTAAACACCAGGTCGACGCTGGCATCGCGCAATGGCAAACGCTCGGCGTCGCCGGCCACGTAGTAGTGCGCCCCGCTTTGTTCATTGCGGGCATGGCGCAGCATGCCTTCGGCGATATCCACCGCCACACCGCTGGACTGGGCGAAACGTTCGGCCAGGATGCGGCTGAAATGGCCGGTACCGCTGCCCAGGTCCAGCCAGCGCGATGGCTGCAAGCCTGCCGGCAGTTGCCCCAACAGGCTCAAACCCACGGCGCGCTGAAACGCGGCCACGCTGTCGTAGCTGGCTGCAGCGCGGGAGAACGAAGCCGCGACCTGGCGTTTGTCAGGCAGTGCGCCGGGCAGGGTCGGACGGGAAAGGTCAGTCATCGCCACTCTCATGCAGGAAACTCTTGATGCCCGCCGCCAGCTCCTGCGGGTACTCCAGCAGGAACGCGTGGGAACTGTCTTCGACCAGGCCTACTTCAACATCAGGCAGCAACTCGCTCAGCGCCTTTGCCGCCTCTGCCGGCACCAGCGCATCGCTGCCGGCGAACAGGTGCAGTTGCGGGCCGTCGTAAGCCTGCAGTGCTGCACGGATGTCGAGCTGGGCCAGCACCTCAAGGCCCGTGGCCAGGTACAGCGGATCGGTGTCTGGTACCCCGACAGCCAGCTGGCGCAGCAAAGTACGCGGTTGCAAGGCACCATCGCTGCACAGGCTGCGAAAGCGCTTGAGGGTGACCTGGGTATGGCTGCGACAGCCATCGAGGAAGGTGCTGAAGGTGTCTTCGGCCATGCCATGCGGCCAGTCCGCGCGGGCAACGAAACGGGGGTTGCTGGCCAGGGTCAGCAAGCCGCAGCAGTGGTCGCCACGCTTGTGTGCCAGGGCGCTGGCGAGCATGCCGCCCAACGACCAGCCGCCTAGCCAGACATCACCCGGCACTTTGCGGTCGAGGTGTTCAAGCCAGGCCTCAACATCGCTGTGGGGCAATTCCGGCAGGGGCATCAGCTCTACCTGCAGGCGGGCATCCTGGGCACGCAGGCTGGCGGCCAGCGGTTGCAGTGAGGCAGTGCCCAGGCCCCAGCCGGGCAGCAGTACAAGACGATTACGCATCGGCGTTCTCCAACTGTGGATAACACTCGGCCAATGCATTCAACAATAGCTGCACCTGCGCCTGGCTGTGTGCGGCGCTCAGCGTCACCCGCAGACGGGCACTGCCCGCCGGCACGGTCGGCGGGCGGATGGCGGTGACCAGCAAGCCGCGCTCGCGCAACATGCGCGAGAGGCGCAGGGCCTGCGCACTGTCGCCAATCACGATCGGCTGGATCGGTGTGGGGCTGTCCATCAGTTCCAGGCCGATCTGCTGCGCGCCTTCACGGAACTGCCGAATCAACGCGGCCAGATGCTCGCGGCGCCAGCTTTCGCGGCGCAGCAGCTCCAGGCTCTTCAGCGTGGCGCAGGCCAGTGCCGGTGGCTGGCTGGTGGTGTAGATGTAGGGGCGGGCGAACTGCACCAGCGCCTCGATCAGTTCCTCGCTGCCGGCAACAAAGGCACCGGAAGTACCGCAGGCCTTGCCCAACGTGCCGATCAGCACCGGCACGTCATTCATGCCCAGGCCGAAGTGCTCGACAATGCCGCCACCCTGGGCACCGAGGGTACCCAGGCCATGCGCATCGTCGACCATCAGCCAAGCGCCACGGGCCCGGGCAACCTCGGCCAGCGCCGGCAGGTCGGCGAGGTCGCCGTCCATGCTGAACACACCGTCAGTCACCACCAGGGTGTTGCCGACCGCCTTGTCCAAGCGGCTGGCCAGGCTGGCCGGGTCGTTGTGCAGGTAACGGTTGAAACGGGCGCCGCTAAGCAGCCCGCCATCCAGCAGCGAGGCGTGGTTCAGGCGGTCTTGCAGCACCGTGTCGCCCTGCCCCAACAGCGCAGTGATTGCGCCCAGGTTGGCCATGTAGCCGGTGGAGAACAACAGCGCACGCGGGCGCCCGGTGAGTTCGGCCAACGCCTCTTCCACCTGGTGGTGCGGCGTGCTGTGGCCAATCACCAGGTGCGAGGCGCCGCCACCGACACCCCAGCGTTCGGCGCCGGCCTGCCAGGCAGTGATCACTTCGGGGTGATTGGCCAGGCCCAGGTAGTCATTACTGCAGAACGCCAGCAAACGCTGGCCATCTACGACCACTTCCGGGCCCTGCGGGCTTTCCAGCAGTGGCCGCTGCCGATACAGGTCTGCGGCACGCCGTTCGGCCAGGCGCGCCGCGAGGTCAAAGGCCATCTCAGGCCGACGCGGCGTTGTAGAACATCTCGCTGCTGCGCTGCTCGACCAGCGCCTGCTCGATGGCGGCCTGGTGCACTTCGTCGGCGTGCTCTTCACGCGCTTCGGGCTTGATGCCCAGGCGCGCGAACAGCTGCATGTCCTTGTCGGCCTGCGGGTTGGCAGTGGTCAGCAGTTTTTCGCCGTAGAAGATCGAGTTGGCGCCAGCCATGAAGGCCAATGCCTGCATCTGTTCGTTCATCTGCTCGCGGCCGGCGGACAGGCGCACGTGCGACTTGGGCATCAACAGGCGAGCCACAGCCAGCATGCGGATGAAATCGAACGGGTCGACGTCTTCTTCCTCGGCCAGGGGCGTACCGGCAACCTTGACCAGCATGTTGATCGGCACCGACTCCGGGTGCTCGGGCAGGTTGGCCAGCTGGATCAGCAGCCCGGCGCGGTCGTCCAGCGACTCGCCCATGCCAAGGATGCCACCGGAGCAGATCTTCATCCCGGCATCGCGTACGTAGGCCAAGGTCTGCAGGCGCTCGCTGTAGGTACGGGTGGTGATGATGCTGCCGTAGAACTCGGGCGAGGTGTCGAGGTTGTGGTTGTAGTAGTCCAGGCCGGCCTGGGCCAGGGCCGCAGTTTGCTCCTGGTCGAGCTTGCCGAGGGTCATGCAGGTTTCCAGGCCCATGGCTTTGACGCCTTTGACCATCTCCAGCACGTAGGGCATGTCTTTGGCCGACGGGTGCTTCCACGCCGCGCCCATGCAGAAGCGGGTGGAGCCGATGGCTTTGGCGCGGGCAGCCTCTTCCAGCACCTTCTGCACTTCCATCAGCTTCTGTTTTTCCAGCCCGGTGTTGTAGTGGCCGGACTGCGGACAATATTTGCAATCTTCCGGGCAGGCGCCGGTCTTGATCGACAACAGGGTGGAAACCTGTACGCGGTTCGGGTCGAAATGCGCGCGGTGCACGGTTTGCGCCTGGAACAGCAAGTCATTGAATGGTTGCTGGAACAGCGCCTTGACCTCGGCCAGGGACCAGTCGTGACGTGTTGTTGCAGTTGTGCTGGCGCTCATCGGCGTTTCCTTGTTTAGGCTGAAGCAGGCGCCGGGACAGGAAAGCCCGCCAGCGCATCACGGATAGCTCGCATAGTCATGGAAGGCCCTATGAACTGTCAACCTTACTGGAAAGCACTGGTTTACAAGTGCTCAATTATTAATCAGTCATGCTTATTGTGTGATGACCCTGCCGGGCAGCACTACCCGTTGTGCATGGCCTGCGAGCAGGAACTGCCCTGGCTGGGCGATCACTGCCAACATTGCGCGCTGTCCCTACCCATGGCTGGCCTTACCTGCGCTCAGTGTTGCCGGCGCTTACCGGCCTTTGAGCAGGTCATTGCGCTGTGGCATTTCGGCTTCCCGGTGGACACGCTGATCAGCCGCTTCAAGCACAACCGACACTGGCCAATGGGGCGGCTGATGGCCGAGCTGCTTGGGCACGGGGTGCTGCACCGGTTTGCCGAGGGGCTGCCCCGCCCCGACCTGCTGTTGCCTGTGCCCCTGGCCAGGCGTCGACTGCGCGAGCGGGGGTTCAATCAGGCGGGGATGCTTGGGCGCTGGTTGTCAGCGCAGGTGGGGATACCTTGCGACGAGCGGTTGCTGCTGCGCACGCGGGAAACACCCGCGCAGCAACGACTGGACGCCAAGGCAAGGCGACGCAATTTGCGCCAGGCGTTTGCGGTCACGGGTGGCGTGAAGGGTAAACATGTCGCCATTGTCGATGATGTGCTTACCACCGGTGCTACGGCGCAGGCTATCGCCCAGGCGCTGCGCAAGGCCGGGGCGCAAAGAGTCGATGTGTATTGCCTGGCGCGTACGCCCAAGCCGGGGTATGTATGAGCATGCGCATCGCTCTGTGTAGGAGCGGCCTTGTGTCGCGATCGGGCTGCGCAGCAGCCCCAGCGATCTCTGCCCGGGCAGAAAACCTGGGGCCGCTTCGCGCCCCTTTCGCGACACAAGGCCGCTCCTACACACTATCCACCTTCAGGCCCCACAACGACCAAATGCCCATGCCCCTACCCACCCTCCTCACCCAGCACATCGCCCGCCGCCCACAGCGCATCGCGCTGCTGCAGCACATCGCCGAACAAGGCTCGATCACCCGTGCTGCCAAGGCCGCAGGCATCAGCTACAAGGCCGCTTGGGACGCCATTGACGAGCTAAACAACCTGGCCAGCCAGCCCTTGGTCGAGCGCAGCACGGGTGGCCGCGGCGGTGGCGGTGCGCGCTTGTCGGCGGAGGGCGAGCGGGTGCTGCGCCTGTATCAAAGGTTAAAGGCGTTGCAGGCGCAAATCCTCGAGGCCGCTGAAGAGTCCAGCGACCTCGACCTGCTCGGGCGCCTGATGCTGCGCACCAGCGCGCGCAACCAGCTGCAGGGCCAGGTCAGCGGTTTGCGCCGTGAGGGCCGATATGACCGGGTCAGTCTGGCACTGGGTAGCGGGCTAGAGATTGACGCGCTGATCACGCACGACAGCACCGCGCGGCTGGAGCTGACGCTGGGGACGATGGTCGTAGCGCTGCTGAAGGCAGGGTGGGTACGGTTGCTGACGGAAAGGGAAGAGGCTGAGGCCGGGAGCAATTGCCTGCAGGCGACGGTTGAGGAAGTGCTGACAGATGCTGATGGGGCCAGTGAAGTCAGACTGGCGTTGGGTAATGGGCAGACATTGTGTGCCATTGCAGAGGCTGATTGGCTGGTCGGGCAGCAGGTGGTGGATGGCAGCGCGGTGCGGGTGCAGTTTCATCCCTCTTATGTGTTGATCGGGGTTCCTGCGTAGCCTGGCCGCGCTGTGCGCGGTTCGCGGGCTTGCCCACTCCAACAAGGATGGCGCGGGCCTTGAACCCTGCACGGAACCTGTGGGAGCGGGCTTGCCCGCGAAGAGGCCAGCACAGGTATAACGCTGTACCATGGGCCCCATGCCGCTTACCCCCGGAGCCCCCATGTCCCACCCCTTCGACACCCTCACCCCCGACCTGGTCCTGGACGCCGTGGAAAGCCTAGGCTTTCTCAGCGACGCCCGGGTGCTGGCACTGAACAGCTATGAGAACCGCGTCTACCAGGTGGGCATCGAAGATGCGCAGCCACTGATCGCCAAGTTCTACCGCCCAGGCCGCTGGAGCGATGCGGCGATCCTCGAAGAGCACAGCTTCACCGCCGAACTGGCCGACTGCGAAGTACCGGTGGTGGCGCCCATGCAGCACGACGGCCGCACCCTGTTCGAACACCAGGGCTTCCGTTTCACCCTGTTCCCACGCCGTGGCGGCCACGCCCCGGAGCCGGGCAACCTCGACCAACTGTACCGCCTCGGCCAACTGCTAGGCCGGCTGCATGCCGTGGGCGCCAGCAAACCGTTCGCGCACCGCGAAGCGCTGGCTGTGGACAACTTCGGCCATGCCTCACTGAACACCTTGCTGGAGGGCGGTTTTGTCCCGCGCGAGCTGCTACCGGCGTTCGAGTCCGTGGCCCGCGACCTGCTCAAACGCGTCGAGGACATCTACGCGCGCACCCCGCACCAGCTCATTCGCCTGCATGGCGACCTGCACCCCGGCAACCTGATGCACCGCGACGAGGTGTACCACGTGGTCGACCTCGACGACTGCCGCATGGGCCCGGCCGTGCAAGACCTGTGGATGATGCTGGCCGGCAGCCGCGAAGAACGCTTGGGGCAACTTGCCGAACTGATCGACGGCTACAACGAGTTCCACGACTTCGACCCTCGCGAACTGGCCCTGATCGAACCGCTGCGCACCTTGCGCCAGCTGCACTACAGCGCCTGGCTGGCACGGCGCTGGGACGACCCGGCATTCCCGCGCAGCTTCTCCTGGTTCGGCCAGCCACGCTACTGGGGCGACCAGATTCTCGCCCTGCGCGAGCAAATGGCGGCACTGGATGAACCACCGCTGAAGCTATTCTAGGCCTTGTATCAGAAAAAACGCGGCTGACACTCCGTAACGCGCCAGCCGGCAGGCGACATGCCGGCACCTTGCTCTGCAACTTGCTTACCCGTTGTACCTAGTATTTTTGCCAGTAGGCAAGGCCGAAGGCTGGGTGTAAAAAACGCTCAGGTCAGCATGGGAATGCCCATAACTAATCAAACAGACTTTGGTATTGCTGGACGGCTTCTGACTTCCGAGCAGACTTGTTCATAGAAACAGATTGACTTCGCGCATCAACATCAACGCGCGCGACGACGAACGTCAACGAGTTGAACATCTCACCACGTACCAACACGACACGGCAGGCGGGTATATGACTGATATTATTGGACCGGACCAATGTAATTCACCCACGAACAACTCGACTGAACAGTCTCTCGAAAAGCTATTAGAGGAATTGGGCAAGGCTCGCAAGAACTTCGGCTATCCCATAATCGTCGCCTTCGATAGAAAAACAGCGAACCACGTGCTGAAGCAGGAGTTCATCGAACGTTATTCGGGCGGGCTTTTTCTGGACCCGATGAACAGCGAAGTAGATTTGGAACCCGGCGTATCCTATCACCAGCTTAACGATTTTTGCCTGGACGAGCCCAGGCTGTCGTTTGAAAATGCAGACCTGAGTGGCTCCAAAGCCGCACTGATGATGCGAACCGTGCGGGGTAAGCAACTTCAACTAAGCCAAGCAACAGGCAGTACGCGCAGGCGCGTGACCCGGTTGGCGGAGGCAACGCCTGTCAATGGTCCGTCGCTTGTATTTGACATTGAACTGCAAAACACATACGGGGAAATTTCAGATGAGGGCAGGGTCTACTTTCAGTTTACTGCGGGCAAGAACTACGAGTTCTATGGCGGCGTTACGCAGTTTGAAATCGACAAGCTCGGCCAACATTTCAAGCAATATTTCGAGGGCATGTCTATCGATCCAGGAGGTAGGGCCAAGATTGAGTACACGTTGGGGCGGATTGCCGCTACGGAAAGCTCTGCCTTGAAGCCACACAAGTTTTCAATCCGCACCCATGGCGCACTGGGTTCGACGCTTCGAAACACGGAAAATTTTGGTGATGGCGCAGTTGTACTATTTGTCGAGCTAGAAGGCTTCGACAGTGACGATGCCGTCCCTCCAGACGAGAACAGAAAGCTTCCATATCTTTTGCCGGAAGGCTTCAGTGCGAGCGTGCTACTCAACTCAAACTTCGTTGTAGCGAACCTGATAGTTCCACAGTTAAAGTCAAGCGCCTCATCGGTTCGTCAGCTTGACTGGAAAGCAATACATGCCAACAACTCGCAGGACATCGAATACATAGCCACCGGCAAATTCGAAATCCCCGAGATGAAGTATGGAAGAATCGGTCACGACTACTTCAGGTTTTATGCAAAGGCTTTTGAATATGTCGCACCTACCAAAGAAAACACCAAAGAAAAACTCAGAATAAAATATGACAAAGAAAGACTGGTTATTGACTGGAATGGAACCACCGACACATACGCCGAGGGGACCTGGGGCTGGGATGCAAACCCTGGTGTATCGCCGGGCAGACTGATTACCACATGGCGCTTCGAACATAGATTCAAGGTCTCCGTAAAGGACCATAAAATAATAATTACCAGAGACGGCGGAAGTGAAACATTCAACTGGCATGTGACTGACAAGCTAGACGAAGCCTTGGACGATAAAAACCAGCACATAAGGGAATTCATAGAAGACAGCTTAAAGCAAAACTTCCAGGAATTTCTGTTTGACGTGAACGAATCCTTCGGAGAAATAAGTCCGGAAATAGATACCTTCATCCTGTCATCACTGCTGTTCCGAAATTCACAGATCACCCTTGATTCCGCACATTGGCCCAATGATGTGGCTGCCATAGGTGCCCTGGCGCCTGATCGAAATAAATTCACCCTTGTCAGGGGGGACAACAAGCCTATCGACAAAGGCGAAACCAGCATTCTGGCCGGTGGGAACATACCCTTCAGGACCGACCCCGCCACAGATGTAACCTGGAGCGTGCGCCACCTGCCTGACTATGAAGGTGACAACCCGCCAGGAACGATCAACCCGACTACCGGGGCTTACACTGCGCCCGCCGCTGACGAATTCAAAGGTACTCACCTCAAGGTCATCGTTACCGCCCAAAAAGGCACTGAGGTTTCTCATGCTTTGGTAAGTGTGCTACGCACCAGTGTCAGTATTTACCCATCCATCGCCACCGTGAACCTCAATGCTTACACCGACATCATTGCAGGCGAGATGAATGGAAACGCTATTACATGGAAAGTCGAAGGTCTTGGCAGCTTCAGGGCCCGCCCGAAAAACGACCCGCTGGCTCAGGCAAACAACCGTTACTATGCCCCGGACCCCCTACAAGTTCCGAAATGGAATGAGAGCATGCCCGTTGTCGACCAGGTGATGCGTCATAGCAAAGTGGTTGTCAGCAGCGGCAATAGCCAAAAAGTTGTCGACATACTGCTACCCATTGAAATCGAAGGGGCATATTGGCTAGTCGCGAAGGCGCATGACAAGGGCGTGAAATTCGAATTCTGGGTAAGAAATAAAGGCGGCCAAGAGTTACAAGTACCCGAGGAGCAAACGTCCTGGCATGTACGTGTCGGCAATGGCACGATCGAGAAGGGCATTTACACGCCGAATCCGAACAAGACAGAAGAGTACGCGGTCATCGTAGCAATGGACGAGAACTCATTCATCCCTGCATACGCCAGCATGATCTTGCCACTGCCCTTCATCGACGTGAAGCAGTTCCTGGCGCTGCATGCGCCTGATGAAGCCAAGGCAATTGCCAATCAGTAGCACAGCAGCCGGCAGTGATCGAAGCAGCGATCATTGCCGGTTCTTTCATCCCTCCACACCGATAATCAGGGCTTGGCCCTGATTATTGCACTGCATAGTCACTGCATAGCTCGCCAACCTGTGCTGAAATAGCCCGACGCTTTATTTAGCTACCTAAGCAAGGATTCTGCATGCACGCCGCCAACCCGCGTCGCGGGTACATCCTGGGCCTGAGCGCCTACATCATCTGGGGCCTGTTCCCCATTTACTTCAAGGCCATCCAGAGCGTCCCGGCGGTGGAAATCATCGTCCACCGGGTGCTCTGGTCGGCACTGTTCGGCTCGCTTCTGCTGCTGGTGTGGAAACACCCTGGCTGGTGGCGCGAGCTGCGCGACAACCCGCGCCGGCTGGCCATTCTGGCCCTGAGCGGTGCGCTGATCGCCGGTAACTGGCTGACCTACGTGTGGTCGGTGAACAACGGCCGCATGCTCGAGGCCAGCCTGGGCTATTACATCAACCCGTTGATCAACGTGCTGCTGGGCATGCTGCTGCTTGGCGAGCGCCTGCGCCGCCTGCAATGGCTGGCAGTTGGCATGGCCGCCGTGGGCGTGGCCCAGCAGGTGTGGCAGGTGGGTAGCCTGCCGTGGGTGTCGCTGGTGCTGGCGCTGAGCTTTGGCTTTTATGGGCTGATCCGCAAGCAGGCGCCGGTGGCGGCACTGCCGGGGCTTGTGGTGGAAACCTGGATGCTGGTGCCGCTGGCCCTCGGCTGGCTGCTGCTGCACCCGGCGGCGATGAGTGCCCAGGGCGCGTTCTACACCAGCAGCGAAGCGCTGTGGCTGATGGCTGCAGGGCCGGTGACGCTGGTACCGCTGGTGTGCTTCAACGCGGCGGCGCGGCATTTGCCGTATACCACGCTGGGCTTCCTGCAATACCTGGCGCCGACCCTGGTGCTGCTGCAGGCGGTGCTGTTGTTCGATGAGCACTTGTCGTCGAGCAACCTGGTGGCGTTCATGTTCATCTGGGCAGGCTTGGCGATTTACAGCGTCGATGCCTGGTGGAATTTGCGCAAGCGTAGCTGATCAAAAAACGATCAAAACTCTGCAGGCCATGTAGTTTGTGGGCTGCAGAGACATCTCCAGAGGTTATCCACACCCTCGTCCCCGTGCTTTGTGCACAAGGTGCTGATGTTTGGGTGTTTTTTGAGCAAAGCTCTGCAGTAGGCGGATTGCCTGGGCTGGAGAGGTGAGCCCCCAGGTTATCCACAGGGCCTTCCCCGTGATATCGGGATAACCGCAGGGGGCCGCTTCGCGCCCCATCGCGACGCAAGGCCGCTCCTACATGGGTACGCGCTTACCCAGAGGCTACACATTCCCCTGTAGGAGCGGCCTTGCGTCGCGATGGGCCGCAGAGCGGCCCCGACAATCCCGGATCAATCCTCCGCCCGCAACTCCAACTCCACCATCAAGTCATCGGCAAGGCTTTCCAATTTCTGCTGCAGCTCATCTAACGGCAAGGTCAACGGCAACGCCAACAATGCATCCGCATGAAACAACGGCTCACTGCTCATCGGCGCCGGCCGCACCTCTGTGGAAAACCGCTCCACGTTCACCCCCAGCTCAGCCAGCAAGCGGGTAATGTCCCGTACGATCCCCGCCCGGTCATTGCCCACCAACTCCATGGCAATCGGTTTCCAGGTGCACGACGGCTCGATGCCGCTTTCGGCAATCAGCACACGAATGTCATAGCGGGCCAGCCCCTGCAGCGACGCCACCAGTTCATCGTAATTTTCAGCCGGCACCGCCACCCGCAGAATCCCGGCAAACTGCCCGGCCATGCGCGACATGCGGCTTTCCAGCCAGTTGCCACTGTGGTCGGCGACGCACTGGGCAATGCGTTCGACCTGGCCGGCCTTGTCAGGGGCAATCACAGTCAGTACAAGATGATCCACAAGCCCTTCCTCGTGTCGGACCGCGCGGGCGGCAGAAAATCGGGGGGATCGACTCAGTATAGGCAAGGCGCGGCAACCTGCCGCAGAGCACTCAGCACAACCAATCGTGTACTGTTTCAAGATTTATCTGGAACAATCCACCTGTTTTTTGCGAACATACCTACTCCCAGCGTGACCATACGCGACCAACGGGTCGCATAACGGCGCTTTTAGTCTGATTTTGCCCCGCCTACTGCTTCATGTAGTATCCCGTGGCGCGGACTACAAAACGTCGTTTGGATGTCTGCCAAGGCGCCTGTGAAAATACGCACACTGCCCGCCAGCCTGTCTGGCAGGCCGCACCCAGCCGCGCCCGGCACAACCCGGGAGCACGCACTGGTGCCGTGTTTAGAGAAGCGCTACAGGCTTAATACAGAAGAGCGAAATAGCTGAGCAGAGTGAGGCAAGCAATGACTGGATACGTTCAAGTCGGTGGCCTTCAGGTCGCCAAGGTCCTGTACGACTTCGTGAACAACGAAGCCATCCCCGGGACCGGCATCGTCGCCGAGCAGTTCTGGGCGGGTGCAGAGAAGATCATCAATGACCTCGCTCCAAAGAACAAAGCCCTGCTCGCCAAGCGCGACGAGCTGCAAGCCAAGATCGACGCCTACCACCAGGCACGCAAAGGCCAGGCCCACGACGCCGTAGCCTACAAAGCATTCCTCCAGGAAATCGGCTACCTGCTGCCACAAGCTGACGATTTCCAGGCCACCACCCAGAACGTGGACGAAGAAATCGCCCACATGGCCGGCCCACAGCTGGTTGTTCCGGTGATGAACGCCCGTTTCGCCCTGAACGCCGCCAACGCCCGCTGGGGTTCGCTGTATGACGCCCTGTATGGCACCGATGCCATCAGTGATGAAGGCGGCGCCGAAAAAGGCCAGGGTTACAACAAGCTGCGTGGCGACAAGGTCATCGCCTTCGCCCGCGCCTTCCTTGACGAAGCCGCGCCACTGGCAGCCGGCTCGCACGTCGACTCTACCGCCTACCGCATCGAAGGCGGCAAGCTGGTGGTTGCCCTGAAAGGCGGCAGCAACAGCGGCCTGCGTGACGACGCCCAGCTGATCGGCTTCCACGGCGACGCGGCGGCACCGACTGCCGTGCTGCTGAAACACAATGGCCTGCACTTCGAAATCCAGGTCGACGCCAGCACCCCGGTCGGCAGCACCGACGCCGCCGGCGTCAAAGACATCCTGATGGAATCGGCACTGACCACCATCATGGACTGCGAAGACTCGGTTGCCGCCGTCGACGCCGACGACAAGGTCATCGTCTACCGCAACTGGCTGGGCCTGATGAAAGGCGACCTGGCCGAAAGCGTGAGCAAAGGTGGCAAGACCTTCACCCGCACCATGAACCCGGACCGCGAGTACGCCGCGCCCAACGGCGGCAGCGTGACCCTGCATGGCCGTTCGCTGCTGTTCGTGCGCAACGTTGGCCACCTGATGACCAACCCAGCAGTGCTCGACGCCCAGGGCAACGAAATCCCTGAAGGCATCCAGGACGGCCTGTTCACCAACCTGATCGCCCTGCACAACCTCAACGGCAACACCAGCCGCAAGAACACCCGCAGCGGCAGCGTGTACATCGTCAAGCCGAAGATGCACGGCCCTGAAGAGGTGGCTTTTGCCGCCGAAATCTTTAGCCAGGTCGAAGACCTGCTGGGCATGCCGCGTAACACCGTCAAGGTCGGCATCATGGACGAGGAGCGCCGTACCACGGTGAACCTCAAGTCGTGCATCAAGGCCGCCGCCGAGCGCGTAGCGTTCATCAACACCGGCTTCCTCGACCGCACTGGCGATGAAATCCACACCTCGATGGAAGCCGGCGCCGTCGTGCGCAAGGGTGCCATGAAGAACGAGAAGTGGATCGGCGCCTACGAGAACAACAACGTCGACGTCGGCCTGGCCACCGGCCTGCAAGGCCGTGCGCAGATCGGCAAGGGCATGTGGGCCATGCCGGACCTGATGGCCGCCATGCTCGAGCAGAAAATCGCCCACCCGCTGGCCGGTGCCAACACCGCCTGGGTGCCGTCGCCAACGGCTGCCACCCTGCACGCCCTGCACTACCACAAGGTGGACGTTCAGGCGCGTCAGCGTGAACTGGCCTCGCGTACCCCGGCTTCGGTCGACGACATCCTGGCCATCCCGCTGGCTGCCGACACCAACTGGTCGGCCGAAGAGATCCGCAACGAGCTGGACAACAACGCCCAGGGCATCCTGGGCTATGTGGTGCGCTGGATCGATCAGGGCGTGGGTTGCTCGAAAGTGCCGGACATCAACAACGTCGGCCTGATGGAAGACCGGGCCACCCTGCGTATTTCGGCCCAGCTGCTGGCCAACTGGCTGCGCCACGGCGTGGTCAGCCAGGAGCAGGTGCTGGAAAGCCTCAAGCGCATGGCGGTGGTGGTGGACCAGCAGAACGCCGGTGATGCCTTGTACCGCCCGATGGCGCCGAACTTTGACGACAACGTCGCGTTCCAGGCGGCTGTGGAGCTGGTGGTTGAGGGTGGCAAGCAGCCAAACGGTTATACCGAGCCGGTATTGCACCGCCGTCGTCGCGAGTTCAAGGCGCGTAACGGGTTGTAAGTAACACCTGCGACCGGGGGCCGCTTTGCGGCCCGATCGCGACACAAGGCCGCTCCTACAAGGGTACGCATTCTCCTGTAGGAGCGGCCTTGTGTCGCGATCGGGCTGCAAAGCAGCCCCACTCCTGCACTACTCGATCTTCAACTCTTTCTTCACCAGCTCCAGCAGCTTGTCCAGATCCACCGGCTTGAGCAGAAAGTCCACCACCCCCAGGTGCATCACGTCCACCGCCTCTTTCACATCGGTGTCGCCCGACACCACGATGATCGACAACGCCGCCCGCTCCGACTCGCGAATCTGCCGGATCAACTCCAAGCCATCGTTGGGCTGCATGCGCAGGTCGGTAATCATCAGCGCAATGCGCGGTTCGTAATACAGCTTGAGCATCGCCTCCTGGGCCCCGTCAGCAGTCATGCTCTCGATGCCCCTGCTCTTTAGGTACAGCTTGAGCGCTTCACTGTTCACCGGGTTGTCATCGACAACCAGCACCACTGGACTGGGCGCCACAGGCGCACTCACCAAAGCCAATGCCTCGCGCTCGGCGTCGCTTAAAATGTCGCGGTGCTCAGGCATGCTCATCTCGTCAAAAAAAATTCCGCTTCAGCTGTAGGACCGCAGAACTTGCGTAACCCGTTTTGCCTTTCGTCGGGTATTTGACAGGGGCGCTCATAGACTTACGTCCAATGGGCACCACCCCGCCGCAAGCCGACCATGGAGGCAGAGAACAACATGGCCGGCACCTATATATAGATATATATAGTTCGGCATAGCGATACGGTCAGTTTCATGAGCAAAAAGGACGCCTACAGCCAGGCGGGCAGGACGGCAGTGCTGCAGAACATCCAGGGCACGCTGCAGTTCTTGCAGCGTTTTCCACCGTTCAACCAGATGGAGCACAGCCACTTGGCCTTTCTGGTCGAGCAATGCCAGCTGCGCTTCTATGCCTGCGGCGAAAGCATCGTCAAGCCTGCCGACGGCCCGGTCGAGCACTTCTATATCGTCAAGCAGGGCCGGGTGGTTGGCGAGCGCCAGCACCTGCTCAAGCCTGGGGTCGAGACCACCTTCGAAATCACCAGCGGCGAATGCTTCCCGCTGGCCGCACTGCTGGGCGAGCGGGCTACCCGTACCGAGCACCTGGCCGGGGAAGACACCTTCTGCCTGCAATTGAACAAGGCGGCCTTCATCCGCGTGTTCTCGATGTCTGAAGTGTTTCGGGATTTTGCCTTGCGCGGGGTCAGCAGCCTGCTTGACCAGGTTAACCAGCAGGTACGCCAGCGCGCGGTGGAAACCCTTGGCACCCAATACTCGCTGAACACGCCGCTGGGTGAGCTGGCCATGCGTCACCCGGTGGTGTGCAGCGCCGATACGCCGCTGCGCGAAGCCGTGCGGCTGATGCACGAGCAGCAGGTGGGTAGCATTGTGGTGATCGACCCACAGCGTTACCCCATCGGCATTTTCACACTGCGCGACCTGCGCCAGGTGGTGGCTGCCGAAGATGCCGACCTGCACGCACCGATCGAGCGGCACATGACCGCCAAGCCGTTCTACCTCAGCCCACAGGCGAGTGCCTTCGATGCCGCCATGGCCATGACCGAGCGGCATATCGCCCACGTGTGCCTGGTGGAAAACCGCCGCCTGTGCGGGGTGGTTTCCGAGCGCGACCTGTTTTCCCTGCAGCGGGTCGACCTGGTGCACCTGGCGCGCACCATTCGCCATGCGCCACGCCTGGATACCCTGGTTTCGCTGCGTGGCGAAATCAGTCAACTGGTCGAGCGCATGCTCGCCCACGGCGCGTCGTCTACACAGATTACCCAAATTATCACCCTGCTCAACGACCACACCGTGTGCCGCGTGGTCGAACTGGCCCTGGCCGAACGCGGCGACCCGGGCGTGCCGTTCAGCTGGCTGTGCTTTGGCAGCGAAGGGCGCCGCGAGCAGACTCTGCACACCGACCAGGACAACGGCATCCTTTTCGAAGCCGTGGACCAAACCGAGGCCGACGCCATCCGCGCCCGCCTGTTGCCACTGGCACAGTACATCAACCAGTGCCTGGCCCAATGCGGTTTCACCCTGTGCATGGGCAATGTCATGGCCGGCAACCCTGAGCTTTGCCTGTCGCGCAGCGAATGGGCGCGGCGCTTTGCCGGTTTTGTTCGCGAAGCCAGCCCCGAAAACCTGCTGGGTTCGAGTATCTACTTTGACCTGCGGGTAGTCTGGGGCGACGAGCAAGGTTGCGAACAGCTGCGCCAAGGGCTGCTGCAGCAGGTAGCCGACAACCGCATCTTCCAGCGCATGATGGCCGACAACGCCCTACGCCAGCGCCCACCGGTGGGCCGCCTGCGCGAGTTCGTGCTGACTCGCCAGGGCAACGACAAGGCCGCCACCCTCGACCTCAAGGTCCAGGGCCTGACCCCCTTCGTCGACGGTGCCCGTCTGTTGGCCCTGGCCAATGGTGTCGGGGCCTGCAATACCCTGGAACGCCTGCGCCAGCTGGTGGCCAAGGGCGTGATAGAGCCGCTGGACGGCGCGGCCTATGAGGAGGCCTACCACTTCATCCAGCAAACCCGCATGCAGCAGCACCAACGCCAGACCCGCGACAACCTGCCGTACTCCAACCGGCTCGACCCGGATAGCCTCAACCACCTCGACCGGCGCATCCTGCGCGAGTCGCTGCGCCAGGCCCAGCGCCTGCAAAGCAGCCTGGCCTTGCGGTACCAGCTATGAGCCTGTTCGCCTGGCTGCGGCCCAACACGCCCGCGCTGGACCACGCGACGCGCCAGCGCCTGGCACGCCAGCCAAAGCCCGCGCCACTGGGTGTATGCAGCTTGCGCGAGCAGCGCTGGGTGGTACTGGACCTGGAAACCAGCGGGCTCAACCCCAACCGCGACCAGGTATTGTCGATCGGCGCGGTCGCCATTGAGGATGGTGCCATCGACTTTGCCCAACAGTTCGAGCGCACCCTGTGCCGGCCATTGCTGAAAACCAACGCCAGCGTGCTGATTCACGGGCTGGGGCCGAGCGCACTGGCTGCCGGTTGCGACCCGGCCGACGCGTTGCTGGATTTACTTGATTTCATTGGCGAAAGCCCGGTGCTGGCGTTTCACGCCCCCTTCGACCAGCGCATGCTGGCGCGGGCGCTGAAGGAGAGCCTGGGTTACCGCTTGCAGTCGCCGTTCCTGGATGTGGCCGAGCTGGCGCCGATGCTCAACCCCGACACCGTGTTGCGTGAGGCCGGCCTGGATGACTGGGTGACGCGCTTCGGCCTGCAGGTGGAAGAGCGCCACCATGCCAGTGCCGATGCCCAGGTAACTGCCGAGCTGGCGCTGATCCTGTTCAGCCAGGCCCGGCGTCAGCAGCTGGACAGCCCGTTGCAGCTGGAGCAGCGGCTGCGCGGGTGGCGGCGGCGCAAGGTGCAGAGTCACGGGTTGTAGGGCGCTGCATGACCCAAGCCATACACCAACCATGATGGCAATCCGATAAGCGTCCATTGCACCCACCCCCCTCCCTCTGCAACAATCGCGAATAATTATCGTTAGTTAATGCACACGTTCCGGGGGGACGCTGCTTGTCTTCAGCACACAGCCCACACGCCGATCTGGTCGGTACGCTGTACCGCGACCACCGCGGCTGGCTGCTCGCCTGGCTGCAACGCAGCATGGCCTGCCGGCAACGTGCCGAAGACCTGAGCCAGGACACGTTCGTGCGCCTGCTTGGCCGCGAGCAGCTGGACACGCCCCGCGAACCCCGCGCATTCCTCGCCGCCGTGGCCAAAGGGTTGATGTTCGACCACTTTCGCCGCGCCGCGCTGGAGCAGGCCTACCTGGCGGAATTGGCACTGATCCCGGAAGCCGAACACCCCTCGCCAGAAGTGCAACACCTGATCCTCGAAGACCTCAAGGCCATCGACCGCCTGCTCGGCAAGCTGTCGAGCAAAGCCCGCGCGGCATTCCTGCACAACCGCCTGGACGGCATGGGCCACGCCGAAATCGCCGAGCGCCTGGGCGTTTCGGTATCGCGCGTGCGCCAGTACCTCGCCCAAGGCATGCGCCAGTGCTATGTGGCGCTGTACGGGGAGCCGACGTGAGCAACGCACCGGTTTCATCACAGGTACTGGAAGCCGCCATCGCCTGGAAACTCAGCCTCGACGACGCCAGCGGCACGCCCGATGAGCGCGGTGAATTCATGCGCTGGCATGCCGCCAGCGAGGAGCACGCGCGCGCCTGGCGCCAGCTCGGCGCCATGGACCAACGCGTCAGCGCAGCTGCCGGCCCGGCACGCCAGGCCCTGCTGCAATCACGGGTCAGCCTGCGTCGGCGCATCGGCAAGGTCGGTGGAGGCCTGGCCGGCATGTTCCTGCTCGGTTCGCTGCTGGCCTGGGTCGGCGCACCGTCGCTGGCGCCCAGCTACTGGCTGGCCGACCAGCGCACCGCTACCGGTGAACTGCGCACCCTGCGCCTGGAAGACGGCACCCTGCTGAGCCTGAACACCCACACCGCCGTGGACATCGACTACGCCGGCGAGCAGCGGGTGATTGTGCTGCACCAGGGCGAAATCTCGGTCGAAACCGGCCACCAAGACCCACGCCCGCTGCTGGTGCGCACCGACGATGGCCGCCTGCGGCCGTTGGGCACGCGCTTCCTGGTACGCCGTGAAGCACACGGCACGCGCCTGGAAGTGCTGCAAGCCTCGGTTGCCGCCATGCCGCACAACAGTGGCGACGAACAGGTGCTGCGCGAAGGCCAGCAGGTGCTGATGAGCGCCAACGGCCTGGGCCGGGTCGGTACCGTACCGGCCGGTGCCGATGCCTGGACCCGCGGCATGCTGGTGGTGGACGACGTGCGCCTGGGCGACCTGCTGGCCGCGCTGGGCAAGTACCGCAGCGGCTACCTCGGGGTAGACGAAAAGGTCGCCAACCTGCGCGTGACTGGCAGCTTCCCGCTGACCGACACCGACCTGGCGCTGGCGTCGCTGGTGCCGGCCTTGCCGGTGAAGATCGAGCGGCATACCCAGTGGTGGGTGAAGGTCATTCCCAAGTAGTCCTGTCCAGGCCTATTCGCGGGTAAAACCCGCTCCTACAAGGATCTCTATCCGTTGTAGGAGCGGGTTTACCCGCGAATAGGCCGGCACAGGCAAAACCCCAGCTCAAATAATTCTCAACATTTTTCAGATTCGCCCTGTCACTTTTCAAATCTCGCTCGGCAAGGATGCAGCAAGTACTTACCCGTCGAGGAACCGCCGCATGTCCCGTGCCGTTGATCGTATCCTGCGCCCCAGCCTGATGGCCCTGGCCATCGCCGTGGCCACACCGCTGATCAGCCCTGTCCTGGTCGCCGCCGAGCAGTCCGCTCCGCGCGCCTACAACCTGCCAAGCGCCCCCCTGGCCACGACCCTGAACCAGATCGCCAGCCAAGCCGGCATTGCCCTGGCCATCGACCCGGCACTGGTCAGCGGCCGCACCTCGGCGCCGGTGAACGGCCAGTACGACGGCCTCGACGCCCTGCAAGCCGCCCTGCGCGGCACGGGTTTGCAGTTGCAACAAAGCAGCGTCGGCAGCTACAGCCTGGTGGCGACGCCGGAGGGGACACTGGCGCTGCCGGAGACAGCGATCAATGCCAATTCCAACTATGAAAGCGCCTGGGGCGCCTCAAGCGGTTACGTGGCCACGCGCACTGCTGCTGGCACCAAAACCGACACACCAATCGTCGAAACACCACGTTCGATGACCGTGATAACCCGTCAACAACTGGATGATCGCCAAGTACTCAACCTGAATGATGCCCTGCGTTACACGGCGGGCGTGCAAAGCAGCGGCTACGGTTCGGACTCCCGTGCCGACTGGCTGCGGGTGCGCGGTTTCGACCCAACCCAGTTCCTTGATGGTCTGCCGCTACCCAAGGGATCGTTCGCCAACCCCAAGGTCGAGCCGTGGAACCTCGAACGCATTACCGTACTCCGCGGCCCTGCGTCGTCGGTATATGGCCAGACGCCACCGGGCGGCATGCTCGACATGGTCAGCCGCCGCCCACAGCTTGAAAGTGCACACCAGGTCGAAGCTCAGGTGGGTAGCAATGAACACAAGCAGATTAACTTCGACAGCACCGGCAAGATCGACGACGAAGGCAAGTTCCTTTACCGCGTAAGTGGCGTGGTGCGTGACAGCAATTCACCCATCGATCACATTCCAGACAAGCGATACAACATCGCACCCAGCCTGACTTGGAACATCGACGACGATACCAAGTTGACCTTCATCTCGCAGTACACCCGGGACGATACCGGTATCACCGGCCAGTTCCTGCCGCTGCAAGGCACCAAATTGGACGGCCCTACGGGCAAGATTTCCCATCACAAGAACCTGGGCGAACCGGACTGGGACTTCTATGACCGTACCTATTACGCGTTGGGCTATGCCTTCGAACAACGTCTGAACGATACTTGGCAGTTCCGTCAGAACCTGCGTTACACGAAGAGCGATTTGTCGTTCCAGGCGGTGCAGGTTGCGACGTTCAACAGCATTGATGCCGATGGCAACGTCAATCGCGAGTCGGGCATTGTCAATGAAGACATCAGCCAGTTCGCCGTCGACAACAACTTCCAGGCCGACTTCCAAACCGGTGACATCAGCCACACATTGCTGCTGGGTCTGGATCACCAGCGTTCGAATACAAACTATCAGTGGCTGTATGGTATGGGCGTGCCACCGATCAACGTCAACCGCCCGGTGTATGGCGCCGAACTGTCGAACGTTACTTACTTCGCCATGCAGGACTTCCAACAAAAAACACACCAGACGGGTGCCTATATCCAGGACCAGATGGCGCTCGATAATTGGCGCCTGACCCTGGGTGGGCGTGAAGACTGGATTCACACTGGCACGGTGTTCCACAACAGTAACGACGCAACCAATACCCAGCGCGATAAAGCCTTCAGCGGCAACGTCGGCCTGAGTTACGTATTCGACAACGGCATCACGCCGTACTTCTCGTATACCGAGTCGTTCCAGCCAGCCAGTGGAGCAAACGTCAACTCCACGCAATCGTTTGAGCCTACTGAAGGCCGTCAGTACGAAGTGGGTGTGAAGTATCAGCCCGTCGGGACAGACACACTGCTAACTGCGGCAGTGTATGACCTGAAACAGCAGAACGTCAGCGTCACCGAAGGCAGCATCACCCGTCAGGTCGGCGAATTGCAAGTTCGCGGCCTGGAACTGGAAGCGTCCACCCACTTCACCGAGAACCTTAAGGCAATCGCTTCGTACACCTATACCGACACCGAAATTCTCAAGGGTGATGACAAAGGTAATCGCATGGCGCTAATCCCGCGCAACCAGGCAACCTTGTGGGCCGACTACACCTGGAATAGCGGCCCGCTGGACGGTTTTGGCATAGGCGGCGGTGTGCGCTATGTGGGGGATACCTACGGCAATACCGCCAACACCGAGCTGGGTCATGTGGGTTCATACACGGTATACGATGCCTCAGTGCATTACGACATGGGCCGCCTGGACAACAGCATGAAAGGCCTGACCGTAGCGGTGGAAGCAAAGAACCTGTTTAACAAAGAGTATCTGTCGAACTGCGACGGTTACTGGTGCTACTACGGCGACGAACGCAATGTGGTAGCCAGTGTCAATTACAAGTTCTGAGTGAGCGGGGGCCGTTGTGGGAGCGGGCTTGCCCCGCGAACACCGGCGTAGCCGGTGCCATACACCGCGCTGCCCCCTTCGCGGGGCAAGCCCGCTCCCACACAGCCCAAGCAGAAAGCAGGGCTGCTGACAGACAAGAAAATCGGTACCGTGATGAAAAGCCCCACCATCCGCCGCTGGTCCGTGATCCACACCTGGAGCAGCCTGGTCTGCACCCTGTTCCTGCTGTTGCTGGCAGTCACCGGCCTGCCGCTGATCTTCCACCACGAACTCGAACACCTGCTCGGTGACGCGCCCGAACTGCGTGAAATGCCGGCAGGCACCCCGCACCTCGACCTGCAGCAGCTGGTGCTCAAAGCCGAGCAGCACCGCCCCGGCGAGGTCATGCAGTACTTCGGCTACGACGAAGACGAACCCAACGGCGTGGTCGCCATTACCGCGGCCACCGCCGGTACCGACCCCAACCTGTCGCACACCTTCATGCTCGACGCGCGCACCGGCGAGGCGGTGGCCATGCCGGCGGCCAACGGCGGCTTCATGATGCTGATGCTGCGCCTGCATGTGGACATGTTTGCCGGCCTGCCCGGCAAACTGCTGCTGGCGTTCATGGGCGTGCTGTTCATCGTCGCGATCGTCTCCGGCACCGTGCTCTATGCACCGTTCATGCGCCGCCTGGAGTTCGGCACCGTGCGCCACGAGAAATCACGCCGCCTGCGCTGGCTCGACCTGCACAACCTGATCGGCGTGGTGACCCTGGCCTGGGCACTCACGGTAGGCGTGACTGGCGTGATCAGCGCTCTGTCCGACCTGGTCATCGCGGCCTGGCGCAACGACAGCCTGGCCGCCATGGTTGCCCCCTACCGCGATGCCCCGCCGCTCACCGAGCGCGCACCCGCCACGCGCCTGCTGGCAATTGCCGAACAGGCTGCCCCCGGCATGCGCCCGGACTTCATCGCCTTCCCCGGCACGCGCTTCTCCAGCGAGCACCACTACGCGGTGTTCATGAACGGCGCCACGCACCTGAGCTCGCACTTGTTCACGCCAGTGCTGATCGATGCCCGTACCCTGCAGGTGACCGCCGTGGGCGAACGCCCTTGGTACATGGACGCCATGGGCCTGTCGCAACCGCTGCACTTCGGCGACTACGGCGGTCGGCCCATGCAGATTCTATGGGCGGTGCTCGATGTGCTGACCCTTGTCGTGCTAAGCAGCGGGCTCTATCTGTGGCTAGGCAAGCACGGCAAACGCAAGGAAGCCCGCGCATGAGCCACCGGTCACGATCCACCGCGCGCATCTTTGCCTGGCCTATGCTGATCGCACTGCTGGGCCTGGCGGGCCTGTGCACCGCCCTGCTCGGCGACGGCGCCTGGGACGCACTGTCGTGGCTGGGCTTGGGCCTACCCGCCTGGCTGTCGATTCGCGGCCTGCTCCGGCGCTGAGGTAGTCCACTAACACAAACCACCGCGTGTGCCAGCGCAGCATCCTTCTTCCAGCAACAGGAGAAGGCCATGGCCAACCTTACCCGCTTCACATTACTCGACGAACAACTGGATGCGTTGCTGCCGCCGGTGGGCAGCATCGAAAACCAGCTCGACCGGACCCTTGCCCAGCTGTTTCCAGGCCTGACGCTTACAGCCAGGGGGTTGAACTTTGGTAACCACAACCTGCTCGACCTGGTCGGTGCCCATCTGCTCGATGGGGGTAACTTTCGGGTCCCGGCCGGCACCCGGCCAGCGCACGCAGATGCCCCCCTGCTCAATCTCCCAGAGCGGTTCAACGAGCACATAGCAGGCTTTTGCCAAACCCTGCGCCAGGGTTACCACGCACGCCTGGCCAGCTATTGGCAGGAACGGGACGCCAGGGGCTTAAGCCGCCAGGTTCGCCTGGAGGTCTGGTACCGTGACCAACTGGCTGCCCAGGTCCGCCTGCGCCGCGCCGATCAAACCCTGTCGGCCGAGCATGGCAGGCTGCTGCACACCTGCATGGAATTACCCAGCCCGTGGCAGCGCCGACATCTGCCCCTGGCCGAGCGCCCTCAGGTCTACCGCCTGCTGTTGAGCACCGCCTCGCCCCACTGGCGACGCCACCTGCCGGGGTACATGGTGCTCACTGAAACCGGCCCCGAGGGGCGAGCGCTGGAACACCACGAAGCGGTCGGCCGGGTGCTGCTGTGTAGCCACGCCCACGGGCTTGAGCCTTTCGACAGCCTGGCACAGATGCACACCGAACTGTGCGAGCGCCTGGAGGACCCGGCGCAGGGCGAGCACCTGGTCAAATGGCTGGTCGAGCCAGCTGATCAGCTGCGTGCGCGCCAGGCCGAACGTTTGCGTTATGACTGGTACGTTGACGACGTGGTCGAGGCGCAGGTCGCAAGTATCCGCGACACCCAGGGCAAACGTCTTTCGCAGGCCTGGCATTTGGCTTGGAAAACAGGCAAGCAACGCCACATCACCCAGCTGGACGCAGCGCTGACCCGCGCGCTGGACATGCGTCAGGCGGTCAACAGCCGCGGCCTGCTGGCTACCCGCTACGGCCTGCTTCTGGAAAAACACCTGCCCAACTGGCTACGCTCGACACCCAGGCAAGGGGTAGCGCACATCATGCAAGCCCTGCAGGAGCAGGTGGCCGCCGTCCAGGCCGCCAGCGCACCAGGCATTCTCACCCTGGAACAATTCAACCAACGGCATTCCTTGCAAGCATGGGTGAGGGAGAGACTGCGCGAATTCCTGCAGCGCGACCCTGGCCTGGATACCGACCCAGCAGACATTCGCATCAGTGTCACCCTGGCTCGGCAGACCGGCCCTATCGTCAACCCGCTTCCCACCGGCGGCACGGCCAGCTACATCCCGATTGTCAGCCGACCCCAGGTGGGTGACAGCATCGAGCTGGTACGGCATACCTATCGGCTCGAAGACCTGGCGCTGCTCAACATCGCCTGGTTCGACGTCGATTACTGGCTGACCGCCCGCGTTCACCTTAGCGACAACAGCCCGCTGCCAGCACTCACGCCCCTTCGGGTCAAGGAAATCGTGCGCAGGCTGAACGCCGGCAGTGGCTACCAGGCTTATTTGCGCACGCAACTACTGGAATCGCCGGAGGGCCGCTGGCGCCAGGCAGCGCATGCCCAACTCAACCGCACGCGCATGAACGCCGAAGCGGTGAAGGCGCGCTATGCTGGCCATTTTCTGGCAAAGCCGCACGAGCAAGGCTACAGCTGGGCCAGCACGGTCATCCATGGCCCTGACAGCCAGTCGCGTACGCCCCACAACGGGCAGCCGGTCATCGTCAAGCAGATACTGGTACAGTCCCACACCGTGGAAGGCGTACTGCTGCTCGTTTCTCCCGCGCATTCCAGGCGCATCGTCGCCTACTGCCCGGATGCACCCGATCGCCGCTACTGGCGGGAGTACGAAAATGCCAGGGCGCTGATCCGCGCGGTGCGCAGCGATGAACGCCTACGCGCCTACATCATCCAGCGCTTGCCGCTGTTAGCCGAAGCATCGCTGACAGCTCTGCTGCTCAAGGGCCGCCTGGGTAGCCATATCAAGCTGCAGACAATCGAGGGCAACCTGTATGAAGCGGTATATCGTGCCGAAGTTCACAGCCTCATGGCCCACACAGACAAGGTGACACGCGACAACCATGAGCTACTCGGAGAGTTTTCGGTCAATGTGCTGCGGCTGCTGCTGGACATGGTGACCCTGGTGCTACCGCTGCCAGGGCAGATTGCCTTGGCGTTCGGCCGCATGGGCATTTCGCTGTGGGACGGGTTTGAAGCCTTTGATGAGGATGATCACGCGTCGGCACTGCACCACGCCATTGCCGCGTTGGGCCACGCCACCTCCGGTCTGAACGAGATGGCCGGGTCCGGCCTGATGCGCAGGGTCATGCGCGGGCTGCCGAAGCCACCACCGGTTCCTTTGCCGGCACACTATGAGGCTGCGCCAGACGTCGCCAGGCTGCGCTACCGCATCGACGCCGCCCACGGCGAGGCGGTTTATGAACGCTCATCAGTCAGCCCAGGGCTGTCGCGCTACTTCGTGCGCGACAATCAAAACCGCTTTTACGATGTCAGTTTCGACGGCACACGCTGGCGCGCCACTGATCCAGACCAGCCTTATGCCTATCTGAAACTGCCGGTGAAGCGCCGAGACGACGGTAGCTGGGTGGTGGACTCACCGGTGTTGTGGTACGACGGGTTACCCGATGTGCGGCACCTGCTGGATGCATGTCGACCGGTCTCCCCACTGGCTGGCGATGCCGTCGCAGACGAAGCCGACCTGTTCCAGGACAACGCCACCCTGTACCTGCAATTGCAGGCTCAGCAACTGCCTGTGCGGCGCCACCTGCTGGCCAGCCATTACCACTTGATCATTCCAGACGCCATCGCCGGCGCTGCGGCGGCCTGGGCCGTGCTGCGCCGACAAGACGGTGAATGGCGCATCCGCCTGCGCCAGACCGGCCGCGGCAGCGACTGGCTGGCGTTGCCGGCGGATTACTCGCCCAGCCTGGGCAGCAGCCTGTCCAGGCGCTGATACAAAGCACTGCCACTTGGCCAGTTGCGCAACAGGCGCGCGCGGTCCCGGGCGTAGGCCGGGGCAAAGCTCAGCTGGGTGGCGTGCTGGCACATGGCGTCGAGGTCGATCAGCGACCACCGGCCGTTGTCCCAGAACAGGTTGTGGCCCTTGAAGTCCCCATGGCTGATACGCTCGCGAATCAGCTGTTGCATGACATGCACCAAGGCATCGACCTGTTCTTCGGGGGCATCGCCGTTCTCCACGAAGGGCGCGAAGCATGCGGTCAGGTCCGGGCCATCGACATACTCGGTGACCAGGTAGGCGCGGCTGCGCAGGCCCATCACCCGCTGCTCCAGCACCGCCAGCGGGCGTGGAGTCGCGATGTCGAGAAATTCCAGGCGGTGCCCTTCAATCCACGAATGCCAGGCCCGGCTCGGGCGCCAGAAGCGCTTGAACCAGTGAGCGGTGTTCTTGATGTTGTAGCGTTTGAGTACCAGCTTGCGGCCGTTGACCTCGATACGCGCCACGCTGGCGGCACCACCGGTCTTGTATAAATGTCCCTTGTCGATCAGTGCATCCGCCTGTTCCAGCACAGGCAGCATGGCGTCCACCTCTTTGCGACGGATCGCCCGCAAGCCGGACAGGCTACGCTCGACACTGAACAGGCTGCATTCGCGGCCGGCCTTCTCCAGGTAGTCCTTCTGCCGCCAGCTGCGCACCTTGTCGACCTGCTTCTGCAGGGCTTCCAGCGGTAGCGCGTGCTCGGCATTGGCCAACAGGTAATGCACCAGCAATTCTTCGATGAACGGCTCCAGGCGCTTGGGCAACTGGGCGAAGAATACGCCTAGGTTTTCCAGGACGCGCTGCCGCGACAGCTGCTGGCCCGGGGTTTCGGCCTTGATGCCGGCGCCGTCGATCAGGTACAGCTTGCCGCCATGGCGCAGCAGGTTGTCCAGGTGCAGGTCTTCCTGCCACAGGCCCTGGGCATGCATGTGCGCCACTGCAGTCAGTGCCTCGCCCAGTACCAGGTGCTGCTCGTCGGCCAGCACCGGCAGGTTTTCCACCGCGGCCCAGGCATCGGCCAGGCTTTCGGCGCCGTCGAGGAACTCGAACAGCAGCCAGCCGCCCTCGCCTTCCTTGAGGCCGTCGGCCAGCAGCTTGGGCGTGGTCAGGCCCTGCTCGGCCAACAGCTTCACGCCCTGCAGTTCACGCTGGAAATGCCGGGCAGCGTTACCACCGACCAGCAGTTTGGCCAGCACCGGGGTACCGCGCCAAACGCCGGCGCCAACATAGCGCTGGCCCGGCAACACACGCAGCAGGCTGAGCAGTTGCAGGTCGGCGCTGCCAGCGGCATCGGCCAAGGTAATGCTCAGCGGCAACGACGGGCTGCGCCCGGCATTCTTCAGTTCAGACAAACGCATCAGCGGGCCTCTTTTTCACGACGGCGTTGCGTCAGGCGTTGCAGCCAGGTATTGACCAGCGAGCCATCGGCTGGCTGCGCCAGGTATGTGGCCAGCAGGGTACGCACATCCTGCTCGCTCCAGGCCTGGGCGCGGCGCAGCAGCGGCTCCAGGTCCTTGAGCCGGTCACGCATGCCGAACAGCAGCGGCCGGGTCTTTTCCAGGTCGATCAATTGCGCATCCCACCCTTCGCGGCGCTGGCGCAGGAAGATGTGCTTGGGGTAGAAGCAGCCATGCACCTGGCCGGCGCTGTGCAGGGTGCGCGCCAGCCGGCCACAGCCCTGCAGGATGCCTGTGCGTTCGGCGTCACCCAGCTGCGACCACTGCGCCAGCAGGCTGTCGAGGTCGGCCCACTCGTCCAGAGCGCGAGTCATCAGGATGGCCCGGTGTTTGCCGCCCTGCTTGCGCTCACCATAGAACACCGCCTGCAAGGCCGGAATGTGCAGCTTCTGGTAACGGCTGATATTGCGGAATTCGCGGGCGAAGGTCGGCTCGCCGAACGGCCGGTGCAGGGTGCGGGTCAGGTAGTCGCTCTGGCGCTTGAGGTAGTAGCCCTTGCCTTCGAGTTCCAGGCGGAACACGCTACTCCAGCCGCCCCGGCCGGTGTTGGGCTCGTCCACGGCGTCCAGTTGCAGCGCCCACAGCGCCTCGAAGTCGTCCAGGCCATGGCGTTTGAGCAGCGCGAGGTCTGCGCTGGCCAGGTAATCGGTCATTCCCTTCCCTCGAAAAAGCCCAGTACCTGGCGAATGCGCTTCTTGTCGCGCACATTCAGCCGGTCGCGGCCACGGTATTGCAGGTAGAAGCGCAGGCGCTGGGTGGCCGACAGGTGGTATTTGGCCACTTTGTCCAGGCACGCCAGGTCCTTGATCATCCGGTGCCGCCACATGAAGCCGCGCCAGAAGTCGCCGGTGGGGCAGTCGATGAAGAATAGCGTGCCCTGGTCATCGACCAGCAGGTTGCGCCATTTCAGGTCGTTATGGGCAAAGCGGTGTTCGTGCATCACCCGGGTATGGTGAGCCAGCTGCCGGCTGATATGGTCGACCCAGGCGCGGTCGCCCAAGCGCGCATCGTTACGCTCGGCCAGTGCCGACAAGTCTTCGGTGTTGGGCAACTCGCGGGTGATCATCGCCCCGCGGCCAAAAGCCAGGCCATTGCGCTCCAGGCCCCAGGCCACCACTTCGGCGGTGGGAATGCCCCACTTGGCGAACTGCTTGAGGTTCTGCCATTCGGCCTTGATGCGTGGCCGGCCCAGGTAGCGGCGCATGTGCTTGCCGGCGCCGGTATAGCGTTTGACGTAGTAGTTGACCCCGTCACGCTCGATGCGCACCACCTCGCTCAGCGGGTCGCGGGTCAGGCGTTCGCCTTGAACGGCAAAGACTGCATCGAGGCTGCCGAAGTCCGCCGCCAGGTGTTCATAACCCAGCGCCAGTGTCCAACTCGCCATCAGAGTGCATCCCCATAGCGTTGCTTGCGGTCGTAGAGTTTCTGCGCCTTGCGCTCCAGCCAGGCGAGCAGCGCGGCTTCGTCCTTGAGGATTTGCCGCAGCGGGCGCTGGAAGTAACCGCGCAGGAAACGCAGCTTGTCGCGCTGGGTCAGGCCGATGTCCAGCGCCGAGAAGTACAGCGCGGCCAGGTCCTTGTCGCGCCAGCGACGGCTGATTGTCGCCCGGGTTTGCGCGCGGTGCAGGTCGATCACCGACAGCTTGAAGTCATCCGCCGTCACAGGGCGGTCGGTGTGCAGCAGGAAGTGGCAGATGTAGCAGTCGCGGTGGTTGACCCCGGCGCGGTGCATGCCGCCGGTCATCTTCGCCACTTCGGCGATCAGCGCACGCTTCAGGCGCGGCTCGGGCGGCTGTTTGACCCAGTCGATGCTGAAGTCTTCCAGGCTGATGGTCGGCGCCAGTTCCTCGGTAATGATGAACGAGTGCTGCGTGGCCGGGTTGCTGCCGCGCTCGCCGTAGGCGACTGCGGTCATGGTCGGCACGCCCACATCGTGCAGGCGCTGGATGGCCTGCCATTCCTGGCCGGCGCCGAGCACCGGCAGCTTGGCGGTGAACAGGTTCTTGAAGATCTCGCCCCAGCCGATGCCGCGGTGGATCTTGACGAAAAAGCCCTCGCCAGCCACCTCGGTGCGCAGCGTGCGGCGCCCTTCCAGCTCGCGATAGACCTCGCCTTGCAGCGCCTCTACGGCGTCGAAGGCGTCACGCCCGGCCCACAGGCGTTTGAAGGGTTCGCCCAGTATCAGCTTCATGCGGTTTTCTGCCCCAGGATCACGTCGGCAGCATGCTGCGGCATGCTGTACAGATCAGCGGTTTCAGCAAATGCCAGGCCGTTGCGCGACCAGCTGGCGCGGGCCTGCGGGTCTTCGAGCATGCGCTGGAGGTAGCCGTTGAGCTGCTCCTGCTCGAACGGCTCGTCCAGCACCAGGCCACTGTCGGCCTCGGCAATGTAATGCGCGTAGCCGCACACCCTGGACACCAGCACCGGCAAGCCGGCCACCAGCGCTTCGAGCAGCACCGTACCGGTGTTCTCGTTATAGGCCGGGTGAATCAACAGGTCGGGGCCCAGCAGGAAGCGCGGGATATCGCTGCGCCCCTTGAGGAACTGCACCTGATCGCCCAGGCCCAGGGCGGCGCTTTGCAGCTGGAACACCTTGGGGTCGTCCTGGCCGATCACCATCAGTCTGGTGCGCTTGCGCAGGGCCGAAGGCAGCGCGGCCAAGGCCTTGAGGCTGCGGTCCACACCCTTGGTCTTGAAGCCCGAGCCAATCTGCACCAGCAGCAGGTCGTCATCGCCCAGGTTGAATTCCTTGCGGAACTCGGCGCGGATTTCGGCGGCGTTGGCCGGCGCGCGGCGGTCCTGGGAAATACCCGGTGGCAGCAGGTGGAAGCGCTCTGGCGGGGTGCCGTAATGCTTGATGAACAGCGGCTGCTGCACTTCGGAAATCATCAGCACTTCGGTATGTGCGTCCTTGGCGAACACCGCACGCTCGTACTCGGCAAAGTGCCGGTAGCGGCCCCAGCGGCGGTAAAGGCCACCACGCAGGGTTTGCGCCTTGTCTTCGAAGCAGCCGTCGGCGGCGTAGTACACGTCCAGCCCCGGCATCTTGTTGAAGCCGATCAGGCGGTCGACCGGGCGCTTGGCCAGGTCGGCGGCCATCCAGGCACTGAGCTTCTCGTTGCGACGGTGGTTGAAGATCGCCTTCACCGGCGCCACCAGCACTTCGAAGCCCGGCGGAATATCACCCTCCCAGATCAGCGTGTAGACACGGATCTGGTGGCCCCGCTTCTGGCATTCCAGGGCAATGCGCATGAAGTCGCGCTGCAGCCCGCCAAAAGGGAAATATTTGTAAAGTACGAAAGCCAGTTGCATCAACGGACATCCTCAGCCAGCAGCAACGCGCTCAAGCGGCTCGCCACATGCTCGGGATTCAGGCGAGTGAAGCACAGCGGCCACTCGCGTTTCAGATCAAACCGGGCCAGGTCATCGGCGCTCGGTTTATAGGTGCACTTTTTCTGCAGGCAGGGAGCGCAAGGCCAGTCACTGGCCTGGTGAATCTGGGTCCGTCCGTAGGCGCCAGTCAGGCCCGGGTTTGTCGGGCCAAACAGCGAAATGGTCGGCACATCGAGTGCCGCCGCCAGGTGGCCAAGGCCGGTATCGACCGCCACGCAGGCTTTTGCCGCCGCCAGCACACGTGCGACGCCGACAAGGTTCAATTTGGGGAGCACCTGGCAGTTGTTCAAGCCCTGGGCAATGCGCTCGGCCCGTGCCTTCTCGGCCGGGTTGCCCCACGGCAGGCGCACTTCCAGCTTGCGCCGGCCCATGCGCTCGGCCAGCTCACGCCAGTAGGCCTCAGGCCAGTGCTTGGTGGCCCAGGTGGTGCCATGCAGGAACACCACATAAGGCGCAGCCGGCGGCAGTTGCAGGCGGTCGAGGTCCAGGCCGTAGTTGCCGATGCCTTCCGGCAGGTCATAAGCCAGAGCCATGGCGAACAGCTGGCGCACCCGCTCTACCGCGTGTTGCCCGGTGGCCACCGACAGCGGCCGGTCATAGAAACGGCTGGCCCAGCCTTCGCGGGCCGAGTAGCGGTCCAGGCCAGCGACCGGGGCCTTCACGTAGCGGGTCAGCCAAGCCGACTTGACCAGGCCCTGGGCGTCGATCACCAAGTCGTACTTGCGCTCGCGCACACGCTTCTTGAACGCCCGCCACTCGCCGCTCTTGAGGGTTTGCCAGAGGTTCTTGCGCCAGCGGCGGATAGCCACCGGGATAACCTGGTCGACCGCCGGGTGCCAGCTGGGGATTTCGGCAAAGCCTTCTTCCACCACCCAGTCGAAACGGATGCCCGGGATGGCATGGGCGGCATCGGTAAGCGCCGGCAGGGTGTGAATCACATCCCCCAGCGACGAAGTCTTGATGATCAGTACCCGCACTTAGTCGACCTCGGCCACGGTATCGATCAGGTCCGGCCCGCTCAGGCTGTGCAGGGCGGCGATGACTTTGCCCGGTTCCAGCAGGCGCAGGCAGTTGTAGTGGCCGAAGCGGCAGGTACGGTCAAAGCATGGGCTGCACTCGATACCGGTGCGCACCACCTCCACCTGCTCGGCCAGCGGCGGGGTGAAGCCAGGCGAGGTCGAGCCGTACACCGCCACCAGCGGCCGGTTCAGCGCGGCCGCCACGTGCATCAACCCGGAGTCGTTGGACACCACGGCATTCGCGCAGGACATCAGGTCGATGGCCTCGGCCAGCGAGGTTTCGCCGGCCAGGTTGGACGATTCTTCACGGAACCCCGGAATCAGCCGGTCGCGGATCTGCTCGCCGACCGGGTGGTCGTTCTTCGAGCCGAACAGCCACACCTGCCAGCCCTGGCGGATCATTGCATCGGCCACGGCAGCATAGTGCTCGGCCGGCCAGCGCTTGGCTTCGCCGAACTCGGCACCGGGGCACAGCGCCAGCACCGGGCGGTCCAGTTCCAGGCCGAACTTGGCCAGGGCGGCTTCGCGGCTTGGTGCTTCGATCTGCAGGCTGGGGCGCGGGTACGGCTGCGGCAACTCGGCACCGGGCGCGTAGGCCAGCGCCATGAAGCGCTCGATCATCAGCGGGTAGCGGGCCTTGTCCAGCTTGCGCACGTCGTTGAGCAGGCCAAAGCGCATTTCGCCGCGCCAGCCGGTACGTTTGGGGATGCCGGCGAAGAACGGCACCAGGGCCGACTTCAGCGAGTTGGGCAGCAGGATGGCCTGGTCGTACTGGCCAGCCAGGGACTTGCCGATGCGGCGCCGCGTAGCCAGTTCCAATGCACCGTGGCCGAGCGGGAAGCTCAAGGCCTGGCGCACTTCAGGCATGCGTTCGAGGATCGGCCGGCTCCACTCGGGGGCCAGCACGTCGATCACGCAGTCGGGGTGCTGCTGTTTCAGGCACTGGAACAAGGTCTGCGCCATCACCATGTCGCCGACCCAGCTGGGGCCAATGATCAGTATTCTCATGCTTAGTCCAGAAACGCTCGGGGAGGCTACAGGCTGCGGTACAGCCTGGCCTCCCCTCTTTATATTCAGGCTATGTGGCGGACAGTGTACCACCGGTGTGGGGACATGGACCTTTGGGGCTGCTTTGCAGCCCATCGCGACGCAAGGCCGCTCCTACAAGGGAATGCGATCTCCTGTAGGAGCGGCCTTGCGTCGCGATGGGCCGCAAAGCGGCCTCAAATTCTCAAGTCAGGCCCAACTCACCCCAGATCCGCCGCACTTCGCGGCGTTCATCGGCAAACTGCGCCGCATCGATCACCCCGGCCTGCTTCTGCAAAGCCTGGCGGTGCGAGGCCGAGCGGAACGCCTTGTACACCTCACGTAACAGCACCGCGTCACTGGCCGGCATCAAACCTGCCTGCTCCAGCTCTTCCAGAATGCGGATGTTATCGGTCCATCGGAGTATGGCCGGGTGGTCGTGGGACCAGGCCAAAGCGGCGTATTGCACCATAAATTCGATATCGACGATACCGCCGGCATCCTGCTTGATATCGAACGGCACACCGGCCTCGAAGGCATTGGCGGCAGTCCCTGCAGCGGTGGCCTTGGTGCCGAGGTTGTCGCGCATCTTGGCGCGCATTTCACTCACTTCGCTGCGCAGCTTTTCAAGGTCGCGGGCCTGGCCCAGCACTTTGGCGCGTACCCCTTCGAACGCCGTGCCCACCTGCTTGCAGCCCACCAGCACCCGGGCCCGTACCAAGGCCTGATGCTCCCAGGTCCAGGCTTCGTTCTGCTGGTAGCGCTCGAACGCACCCAGCGAACTGACCAAAAGGCCCGAAGCGCCAGACGGACGCAGGCGCATGTCCACGTCGTACAGCTGGCCCGAGTTGGTTTGCGTGGTCAGCAGGTGAATGATGCGCTGGCCCAGGCGGGTGAAGAACTGCGCGCTGTCGATCGGTTTAGCACCGTCAGTCTCGGCCTGCGGGTCGCCGTCGTGGATGAACACCAGGTCCAGGTCCGAACCGTGGCCCAGTTCCAGGCCGCCCACCTTGCCGTAACCAATAATGATGAAACCCGGGTCGCACAGGCTGCCGTCGCTACGCTTGGGCTGACCGTGGCGGGCCACGGTCTGGCGCCAGGCCAGCGCCAGTACCTGGTCGAGGATGGCTTCGGCCAGCCAGGTCAGGTAGTCGCTGACTTTCATCAACGGCAGGTTGCCGCTGATTTCCGAGGCAGCCACGCGCAAGCTATGGGCCAGCTTGAAGTGGCGCAGCGCCTCCATCTGCTGCTCCAGGTCGTCCTCCGGAATGCGCGTCAGGCGCTCGCGCAGCTCGCTGGCCAGCTCTGGCGCCAGTGGCGGGCTGAACAGGCGCCCCTCATTGAGCAGTTCGTCGAGCAGCAGCGGGTAGCGGGCCATCTGCTCGGCAATCCATGGGCTGGCGGCGCACAGCGTGAGCAGGCGGCGCAACGCACCGGGGTTTTCGGTCAGCAGCACCAGGTAAGCCGAACGCCGCGCCACCGCCTCGACCAGCGGCAACACACGTTCGAGCACCAGGTCGGGGTTGTCATGCTCCACCGCCTGCGCCAGCAACCGCGGGATAAAGGCATCCAGGCGTTCACGACCGAGGCGCTGCATCGAGCGCAGTTGCGGGCTGGAGCGCAGTGCAGCCAGGCGCCGCAGGGCTTCGACGGGTTCCTTGAAGCCGGCCTCCTCCAGCTGGCGGCCGGCGGCCTCCTCGTCCTGGGCCTGCTCCCACAGCGGCGACCATTCACCGCCCACTACCAGTTCACCTTCACCGTCTTCATCATCCGGGTCGGCGATTACCTGGCGGAAGTGCCAGTCGATCCGGCCACGCCAGTACATCAACTGGTCGTGAAAGCGCTGCCAGTCGGCAAAGCCAAGGATGTAGGCCACCCGTGCCTGATCGGTTTCGCCCTCGGGCAGCATCTGCGTCTGGCGGTCGGCGATGGCCTGGATGGCGTGCTCGGTGTAACGCAGGAACTCATAGCCCTCACGCAACTCGGCCACCACCGCCGGCGGCAGGTAGCCTTGGCCCTCCAGGGTCGCCAGCACCTTGAGCAGTGGCCGTTGCTGCAGGCTGAGGTCGCGCCCACCGTGGATCAGCTGGAAGGCCTGGGCAATGAACTCGACCTCGCGGATGCCACCGGCACCCAGCTTGATGTTGTCGGCCATGCCCTTGCGGCGCACTTCCTGCTGGATCAGCTGCTTCATGGTGCGCAGCGCTTCGATCGCGGAAAAGTCCAGGTAACGGCGGTACACGAACGGGCGCAGCATCTCCTGCAATTGCGCACCGGCCGCCTGGTCGCCGGCCACTACCCGCGCCTTGATCATTGCGTAGCGTTCCCAGTCGCGGCCCTGGTCCTGGTAATACTGCTCCAGGGCATTGAAGCTGAGCACCAGCGCGCCGGCCGAGCCGTACGGGCGCAAGCGCATGTCGACGCGGAACACGAAGCCGTCAACGGTTACCGGGTCCAGCGCCTTGATCAACCGCTGGCCCAGGCGGGTGAAGAACTCCTGGTTGTCCAGCGAACGCTTCACCCCTTCGGTTTCACCGCCCTCGGGGAAGCCGAAGATCAGGTCGATGTCCGACGACAGGTTCAGCTCCACCGCGCCCAGCTTGCCCATGCCCAGCACCACCATGTGCTGCGGCTGGCCGCTGCGGTTACCGATGGGCGTACCGAACTGCTGGCAGTGGCGCGGGTACAGCCACTGGTAGGCTTCGTCGATGGCCGCATCGGCAAGGTCGGACAGGTCACGACAGGTTTCGCCCAGTTCAGCCTGGCGAGTGATGTCGCGCCAGATGATGCGCACCTGTTGCCGGTTGCGTGCGCGGCGCAGGTTGCGCGCCAGTTCGTCTTCGCTTTGCGCCGCCTGGGCCGCCTCGGCAATTTGCCCGCGCAGTTCACCCGGGGCGTACCGCCGCTCCAGCTCGCCGCCGGCCAGCAGGGCAAACAGCATGGCCGGGTCGCGCTGGGCCACACCCAGAACGAAGTCGCTGGCGGCGGCAACCTGATCGAACTGTTGCCGATGAATTGGGCTCCAGGCGTTCAGGTCGAGTTCGGGGTGGGCAGCCACGGCATCGCTGATGAATTGCTGGTTGCGAACGACCAGTGGCTGCAGGGTGACGGGCAGATCGGAAGGCAAAGGTAGGCGCATGGTCTATCCTTGATCGGCGTGAAATAGAGGGGAAAAAGCGGCCAAGGGAAAGCCGGACCACGGTTGGACTGTCGTACAAAAGTTGGAAATAGCTGAAAAAAACGGAATATTGGCAACAAACATCAAGAACCACCCGTTCGCAACACAATGCCAACCAACATGAACGTTTTTCCTCACAAGCAAAGGTGCGACCAAACGTCGCATAGTTGTAGTTTTACTACTACTCATGTCGTGTAAAAGCATGAAATGCGCAAGCAAATGTAGTAAAACTACAACTCGCCGGAAGACACCCCGGTAATCCAAGAATTCACGACGTCTGCCCATAAGGCCAGTCGCAATCTCAGGCAATCGATTCTGGTTGCCTTTCCGCCCTGGAGCAAGCCATGCAAGACCTCGATCCAATCGAAACCCAGGAATGGCTGGATGCCCTGGAGTCGGTCCTCGACAAAGAAGGCGAAGACCGCGCTCATTACCTGATGACCCGTATGGGCGAGCTGGCCACCCGCAGTGGCTCCCAGCTGCCGTATGCGATCACCACGCCATACCGCAACACCATCCCTGTCACCCACGAAGCACGCATGCCTGGCGACCTGTTCATGGAACGCCGCATTCGCTCGATGGTGCGTTGGAACGCCCTGGCCATGGTCATGCGCACCAACCTGAAAGACTCGGACCTGGGCGGACACATCTCCAGCTTCGCCTCCAGTGCCACCCTGTACGACATCGGCTTCAACTACTTCTTCCAGGCCCCGACCGAAGAACACGGCGGCGACCTGATTTTCTTCCAGGGCCACGCTTCGCCAGGCGTCTACGCCCGTGCCTTCATGGAAGGCCGCATCAACGAAGACCAGATGAACAACTTCCGTCAGGAAGTGGACGGCAACGGCCTGTCTTCGTACCCGCACCCATGGCTGATGCCTGATTTCTGGCAGTTCCCGACCGTATCGATGGGTCTGGGCCCGATCCAGGCCATTTACCAGGCCCGCTTCATGAAGTACCTGGAAGCGCGCGGCTTCATCCCGGCCGGCAAGCAGAAGGTCTGGTGCTTCATGGGCGACGGCGAGTGCGACGAGCCGGAATCCCTGGGCGCAATCGCCCTGGCCGGCCGCGAGAAGCTGGACAACCTGATTTTCGTCATCAACTGCAACCTGCAGCGCCTCGACGGCCCGGTTCGCGGCAACGGCAAAATCATCCAGGAACTCGAAGGCGTGTTCCGTGGCGGTGGCTGGAACGTCAACAAAGTCGTCTGGGGCCGCTTCTGGGACCCACTGCTGGCCAAGGACACCAACGGTGCCCTGCAACGCCGCATGGACGAAGTCATCGACGGCGAGTACCAGAACTACAAAGCCAAAGACGGCGCGTACGTTCGTGAAAACTTCTTCAACACCCCAGAGCTCAAGGCCATGGTCGAAGACCTGTCCGACGACGAGATCTGGAAGCTCAACCGTGGCGGCCACGACCCGTACAAGGTCTACGCGGCATACCACCAGGCTGTGAACCACAAAGAACAGCCAACCGTCATCCTGGCCAAGACCATCAAGGGTTACGGTACCGGTGCCGGCGAAGCCAAGAACACCGCGCACAACACCAAGAAGGTCGACGTCGACAGCCTGCGTCACTTCCGTGACCGCTTCGACATCCCGGTCAAGGATGCCGACCTTGAGAACCTGCCGTTCTTCAAGCCGGAAGAAGGTTCTGCCGAAGCCAAGTACCTGGCCGAGCGCCGTGCTGCCCTGGGCGGTTTCGTGCCTCAGCGCCGTGCCAAGAGCTTCAGCGTGCCGACCCCGCCACTGGAAACGCTGAAAGCGATCCTGGATGGCTCGGGCGACCGCGAAATCTCCACCACCATGGCCTTCGTGCGTATTCTGGCGCAGCTGGTCAAGGACAAGGACATCGGCCAGCGCATCGTCCCGATCATCCCGGACGAAGCCCGTACCTTCGGTATGGAAGGCATGTTCCGCCAGCTGGGCATCTACTCGTCGGTCGGCCAGCTCTACGAGCCAGTCGATAAAGACCAGGTGATGTTCTACCGCGAAGACAAGAAGGGCCAGATCCTCGAGGAAGGCATCAACGAAGCCGGCGCCATGTCGTCGTTCATCGCTGCCGGTACCTCGTACAGCTGCCACAACCAGCCGATGCTGCCGTTCTACATCTTCTACTCGATGTTCGGCTTCCAGCGCATTGGCGACCTGGCCTGGGCCGCTGGCGACAGCCGCACCCGTGGCTTCCTGATCGGCGGTACCGCCGGCCGCACCACCCTGAACGGTGAAGGCCTGCAGCACGAAGACGGTCACAGCCACATGATGGCGGGCACCATCCCGAACTGCCGCACCTACGATCCAACCTACGGCTACGAGCTGGCGGTGATCATCCAGGACGGCATGAAGAAGATGACCGAAGAGCAACAGGACATCTTCTACTACATCACCGTGATGAACGAATCCTACCAGCAGCCAGCCATGCCGGCCGGTGTCGAGGAAGGCATCATCAAGGGCATGTACCTGCTCGAGGAAGACACCCGCGAAGCCGCGCACCACGTACAGCTGATGGGCTCCGGCACCATCCTGCGCGAAGTCCGCGAAGCAGCGAAGATCCTGCGTGAAGAGTTCAACGTCGGTGCCGACGTGTGGAGCGTCACCAGCTTCAACGAACTGCGCCGCGACGGCCTGGCCGTAGAACGCGCCAACCGCCTGAAGCCTGGCCAGAAGCCACAGCAGACTTACGTCGAGCAGTGCCTGAACGGCCGCAAGGGCCCGGTCATTGCCTCTACCGACTACATGAAGCTGTTCGCCGAGCAGATTCGCCAGTGGGTACCGAGCAAAGAGTTCAAGGTCCTGGGTACCGACGGTTACGGTCGCAGCGACAGCCGCAAGAAGCTGCGTCACTTCTTCGAAGTCGACCGCCACTTCGTGGTGCTGGCTGCCCTGGAAGCCCTGGCTGACCGTGGCGAGATCGAACCCAAGGTTGTTGCAGACGCTATCGTCAAGTTCGGTATCGACCCGGACAAGCGCAACCCACTGGACTGCTGAGGAGTATTTTTAAGTGAGCGAACTCATTCGCGTACCTGACATCGGCAGCGGTGAAGGTGAAATCATCGAGCTGTTCGTCAAGGTCGGTGACCGTATCGAGGCTGACCAGAGCCTGCTGACCCTGGAGTCCGACAAGGCCTCCATGGAGATCCCGGCCCCCAAGGCCGGCGTCATCAAGGAACTGAAGGTCAAGCTGGGCGACCGCCTGAAAGAAGGCGACGAGCTGCTGGTGCTGGAAGCCGAGGGCGCCGCTGCTGCGGCCCCTGAGGCTCCGGCCGCCGCCGCTGCCCCGGCTGCTGCTCCAGCGCCAGCCGCTGAAGCTGCCCCTGCCCCTGCTCCGGCCGCAGCCCCGGCTGCCGCCAGCGTGCAGGACATCCACGTGCCGGACATCGGCTCGTCGGGCAAGGCCAAAATCATCGAAGTGCTGGTCAAGGTCGGCGACACCGTCGAAGCCGACCAGTCGTTGATTACCCTGGAGTCCGACAAGGCCTCCATGGAAATCCCGTCGCCGGCTGCCGGCGTGGTCGAAGAAGTCCTGTGCAAGCTGGAAGACGAAGTCGGCACTGGCGACCTGATCTTCAGGCTCAAGGTTGCTGGCGCAGCGCCTGCTGCTGCCCCGGCTCCTGCCGCTGCGGCTGCACCGGCCAAGGCTGAGGCGGCTCCGGCTGCCGCACCTGCCGCTGCTCCAGCTGCTGCCCCTGCACCGGCTGCTACCGCACCGGCTGCCGGCAACAACGCCAAGGTTCACGCCGGCCCGGCAGTTCGCCAGCTGGCCCGTGAGTTCGGTGTCGAGCTGGGCGCTGTTGCCGCCACCGGCCCGCACGGTCGCATTTTGAAAGAAGACGTGCAGGTTTACGTCAAGGCGATGATGCAGAAAGCCAAGGAAGCACCAGCAGCCGCTGGCGCAACCGGCGGCGCCGGCATTCCGCCGATCCCTGCCGTGGACTTCAGCAAGTTCGGTGAAGTGGAAGAAGTAGCCCTGACCCGCCTGATGCAGGTCGGTGCTGCCAACCTGCACCGCAGCTGGCTGAACGTGCCGCACGTGACCCAGTTCGACTCCGCCGACATCACCGAGCTGGAAGCCTTCCGCGTTGCGCAGAAAGCCGTGGCCGAAAAAGCCGGCGTCAAGCTGACCGTACTGCCACTGCTGCTCAAGGCCAGCGCCTTCCTGCTCAAGGAAATGCCGGACTTCAACAGCTCGCTGGCGCCAAGCGGCAAGGCCATCATCCGCAAGAAGTACGTGAACATCGGCTTCGCCGTGGACACCCCGGACGGCCTGCTGGTCCCTGTGATCAAGAACGTCGACCAGAAGAGCCTGCTGCAACTGGCTGCCGAAGCTGCGGCGCTGGCTGAAAAAGCCCGCACCAAGAAGCTGTCGGCAGACGAGATGCAAGGCGCTTGCTTCACCATCTCCAGCCTCGGCCACATTGGCGGCACCGGCTTCACGCCGATCGTCAACGCGCCGGAAGTGGCCATTTTGGGCGTCTCCAAGGCGACCATGCAGCCGGTCTGGGATGGCAAGGCTTTCCAGCCTAAGCTGATGCTGCCGCTGTCGCTGTCCTACGATCACCGTGTGATCAACGGCGCTGCCGCCGCGCGCTTCACCAAGCGCCTTGGCGATGTGCTGGGCGATATCCGCACCATGCTGCTGTAAAGCTGCACACTGCCCCTGCGTGCAGGGGCAGTACCCTTTTCGAGCTGCCACGCTCGTACCTCAACCCCGTCGATTGGCGGGGCTTTTTTTTGCCTTGAGAAAGCTGGGAGGGCTTTGCCCTCCTTTCGCGACACAAGGCCGCTCCTACAAGAGACCGCGGTTCCTTGTAGGAGCGGCCTTGTGTCGCGATGGGCCGCAACGCGGCCCCAAAATCTCCAGCCAAACTACAGATTCCGACCAAACCGCCGATAACCCATACACAGCATCACGCATGGCCGCTTGCCAGCCCTCGGGACATGATGCAACCTTGCCAGATACGCCGCTGTCCCAAGCTGCGTTCCCTCTTCAAGCGAGTCTTCGATGAAAAGCCAACCCGATGCCGCCAGCCGTGTGGCGGCCGAGGTCGTCACGCAGTTACCCGTGCCCTCGCGGCTCGGCATGCTGCGTTTCGAAAGGCTCAACGAAGCCACCTGGGCCATGCTTTACCTCGACCCGGCCTGCGAGCGCCACTTCGGCCTGCAAGCCGGCGACTTGTGCGCCATGGTCGACGCGCCCTACGCCAGCCTGATGGAGCCCGAGGCACGCTACCGCCTGCATGACGAGATCCAGCAGCAACTGGCCCAGCGCGGCTACTACCGGGTGCGCTATACCCTGCATACCCCCAGCACCTCGCTGCGCCTGCTGGAAGCCGGGGAAGCCTACAAGCAACACAATCGCCAGCTGTTGCGCGGCTACCTGAGCACGCTCGACGACCAGCAGGAGGACGCTGGCGACAGCGATGCCAGCGACCTGGAGTCACGAAACAACCGCCTGCAGCTGGCCCTGCAACTGAACCAGCGCGCCCAGCAAGAACAACTCGAGCACCTGGAGCGGGTGCGAGGCCAGCAGGACCTGATCCTGCGCCTGGCCCGCCAACGCTACAGCGCCGAAAACTCGCTGCCGGAAGCCGCCCAACTGATCACCCAGAGCGCCTGCGAAATCTACAAGGTCGACTGCGCCAGCATCTGGCACCTGGAAGACCAGCGCCTGGAGCCGATCATTGCCTGGTACCGCGACGCCCAGGAGCACCGCCAGCCCGAAGCCATCGATGCCAGCCGCTTCCCCGACTACCTCGACGCGCTGCACGCCAGCCGTGCCATCGATGCCCACAACGCCGGCCACGATCCGCGCACCCGCGCCCTGGCACAAAGCATGCGCCCGGAAAACAAAGCCATGCTCGACGCCAGCATCCGCGTCGATGGCCAGGTCGTCGGCGTGCTGTGCCTGGAACAGACCGGCCAGCCACGCGCCTGGCAGTCGGACGAAATTGCCTTCGCCGGCGAGCTGGCCGACCAGTTCGCCCAGGTCATCACCAACCACAACCGGCGCGCCGCAGCCAATGCCTTGCACCTGTTCCAGCGTGCGGTCGAGCAAAGCGCCAGCGCCTTTCTGCTGGTAAACCGCGATGGCCGGGTGGAGTACGTCAACCCCAGCTTTACCGCCATCACCCAGTACAGCACCGATGAAGTACAGGGCCGCCACCTCGGCGAGCTGCCAGCGCTGGAAAACCTCAGCGAGCTGCTGTTCGACTCGCCCTCGAGCCTGGCCATGGGCAACAGTTGGCAGGGCGAATTCAAAAGCCGGCGCAAAAACCTCGAGCCGTACTGGGGCCAGCTGTCGATATCCAAGGTGTACGGCGACAACCGTGAGCTGACCCACTACATCGGCATCTACGAAGACGTCACCCAGACCAAGCTGGCCCAGCAACGCATTGAGCGGCTGGCCTACACCGACAACCTGACCAACCTGGGCAACCGCCCGGCGTTCATCCGCAGCCTCGACGAGCGCTTTGCCCGCGACGGCGAAAACTCGATGTGCCTGCTGCTGGTAGACATCGACAACTTCAAGCGCATCAACGACAGCCTCGGCCACCAGACCGGCGACAAACTGCTGATCAGCCTGGCCCGGCGCCTGCGCAACAGCCTGCACACCGGCGGCATCCTGGCGCGCTTTGCCAGTAACGAATTCGCCGTGCTGCTTGATGACACCAGCCTGGAAGACGGCCAGAGTGTTGCCATGCAGCTGCTGCGCACGCTCGACAAGCCGATGTTCGTCGACAACCAGCTGATCAACGTCACTGCCTCGGTGGGCCTGGCCTACGCGCCACTGCACGGTACCGATCCGGCCAGCTTGATGAAAAACGCCGGCCTGGCGCTTCACAAGGCCAAGGCCAACGGCAAGCACCAGGTGCAGGTGTTTACCGAAGTGCTCAATGCCGAGGCCAGCTACAAGCTGTTCGTCGAGAACAACCTGCGCCGCGCGCTGACCCAGAACGAGCTGGAAGTGTTCTACCAGCCCAAGCTGTGCCTGCGCAGTGGCCGCCTGCTTGGCCTGGAGGCGCTGTTGCGCTGGAACCACCCCGAGCGCGGCATGATCCGCCCGGACCAGTTCATCAGCGTGGCCGAAGAAACCGGCCTGATCATCCCCATTGGCAAATGGGTGGTGCGCCAGTCCTGCCGCATGAGCCTGGAACTGCGCAAAGCCGGCCTGGGCAACCTGCACGTAGCCATCAATCTGTCGCCCAAGCAGTTCTCCGACCCGGACCTGGTAGCCTCGATCAGCACGATCCTCAAGGAAGAAGGCCTGCCCCCGCACTTGCTGGAGCTGGAGCTGACCGAAGGCCTGCTGCTTGAGGCCAGCGAGGACACCCACCGCCAGCTGGACGAGTTGAAGGCCCTGGGCCTGACCCTGGCCATGGACGACTTCGGCACCGGTTATTCGTCGCTGAGCTACCTGAAGAAGTTTCCGATCGACATCCTCAAGATCGACCGCAGCTTCATCAATGAAATCCCGGATAACCAGGACGACATGGAAATCACCTCGGCGGTGGTGGCCATGGCGCATAACCTGAAATTGAAGGTGGTGGCCGAAGGGATCGAGACGCCGGAGCAGTTGGCGTTCCTGCGTCGGCATCGTTGTGATGTGGGCCAGGGGTATCTGTTTGACCGGCCGATCCCCGGGCGCGAACTGGCTGAGCGGTTGAAGCGCTATCCGCGTGGGCCGGTGGCCTGACAGCTGCTTAATCCTCGGGCACTATAGAGGCCATTAGGGCCCTTTCGCGGGCATGCCCGCGAAGGCCCCAACACCTACCCAACTGAATAACCACAGAGGAACGGCCATGGTCCTGCGTTCGGAAATCCTGGTGAACAAAAATGTCCTGCCAACCGCGGAACAGGCCCTGCCTGGCCGCGAAACGCCAATGAGCCTGCCCGAGTTCCATTATGTCTTCAAAGACACGCCACTGCTCGGCCCGTTCTTCGAAGGCGCCATCGACTTCGCCATCTTCGGCCTGGGTTGCTTCTGGGGCGCCGAGCGCCGCTTCTGGCAGCGTGAAGGCGTGGTCAGCACGGTGGTCGGCTACGCCGGCGGCTTCACCCCCCACCCCACCTACGAGGAAGTCTGCTCGGGCCTGACCGGCCATACCGAAGTGGTACTGGTGGTGTTCGACAAGGACAAGGTCAGCTACCGCGAGCTGCTGGCGATGTTCTGGGAACTGCACAACCCGACCCAGGGCATGCGCCAGGGCAACGACATCGGCACCCAGTACCGCTCGGCCATCTACTGCACCAGCCCGGAACAGCTGAAAGAGGCGCAGGCCAGCAAAGCCGAGTACCAGGCTGAACTGCAAAAGTCCGGCTTCGGCGAAATCACCACCGAAATCGACCAGGCACCGACCGTGTACTTCGCCGAGGCCTACCACCAGCAGTACCTGGCCAAGAACCCGGACGGCTACTGCGGTATCGGCGGTACCGGTGTGTGCCTGCCACCGAGCCTGCAAGGTAACTGACCCATGAGCACGATGACCCTGTTCCACTCGCCGTTGTCGCCGTTCGTGCGCAAGGTCATGGTGGTATTGCACGAGACCGGGCAACTGGGCCGGGTGCAGTTGCAGGCGGTGAATATCAGCCCAGTCAGCGGCGACCCGCAACTGAACCAGGACAACCCGATCGGCAAGATCCCGGCCCTGCGCCTGAACGACGGCACCGTGCTGCATGACAGCCGGGTGATCTGCGAGTACCTCGATTTGCAGCATGTCGGCCTGCCGCTGCTGCCACGCGAGGGTTCGGCGCGCTGGCGGCGCATGACCCTGGTGTCCCAGGCGGATGCGATCATGGATGCGGCGGTGTCGAGCCGCTATGAGAGCTTCCTGCGGCCAGAGGACAAGCGCTGGGATGGCTGGTTGCATGCGCAGGGCGACAAGATTCGCCGTAGCCTGGCCAACCTGGAGCAGGATCATTTGCCTGAGTTGCTGTCCGGGTTTGACCTGGCGGCGATTGGCGTGGCCTGTGCGCTGGGGTATCTGGATTTGCGTCAGCCGGAATTTGGCTGGCGTGAGCGCCAACCTGGGCTGGCGGCGTGGTATGCCGAGGTGGCCCAGCGGCCGTCGATGGTGGCTACCACTCCGGTGGCCTGAAGGGCCTCTTCGCGGGTAAACCCGCTCCTACAGGGACATCACAGCGTTCGAAAGCTGTGCAGTACCTGTGGGAGCGGGTTCACCGAGGCGTCGAACCGCCGCGAATGCCTCACCGCGGTATCACAGGAAACAATTGCCCAATCCTCAGTGCCAACCAGCGCCCAATCTCTTTATCCTCCCTCATGCCGCCCTCCCCACCCGCGCCCAGTCCAGCCGCCGGGTCAGCACCATGAACACCCCCAGCAAGCCAAAGCACAGCAACGAGCCCATCAGCAGCGCATAGTCCTCGGCACTCAGCAGCCCGTAGAGCAACGCATACAACGCCGCCAACCCCGCCGCAAAGCCCACCCCACGGCCCACACTGCGCAGCACATGGCTCAGGTAGAAACCGACCAACAACACACACGCCGACGCCGACAAGCCATACGCCAGGCCAAAACCGATGTGCTCGGACAACGACAGCAGCAACAGGTAGAAGAACGCCAACGCCACCCCCCACCAGAATGTACTGCACCGGGTGCACACTCAGGTTCTTCAGCACCTCGAACAGGAAGAAGCCGGCAAAGGTCAGGGCAATGAACAGCAAGGCATATTTGATCGCCCGCTCGCTCTTCAGGTACTGGTCCACCGGGTCGACGAAGCTGACACCGAAGCTGCGCTCGCCGAAATCAGCGCACTGCCCGGCATTGGCACACTGACGCAAAGCGTCTTCGAGGTTGGTGGCAAAGAACGAGGTCTGCCAATGGGCGCTGAAACCTTGCGCATCAATGTCGCGACGGCTGGGCAGGTAGCTACCGACGAAGCTCGGGTGCGGCCAGTTGGCGCGCATGTCCACACTGCTGGTGCGGCCCACCGGCACCACGTGCAATTGGCCGGTGCCTTGCAGCGCCAGGTCGAAGCCGTAGCTGAACTCCCGCGCCTGCTGGCCATCGAGTCCGGGCAGGCTGGCGTGCACGCCGCCACGCATCCAGTCGAGCTGGGTGCCCGCTTCGAACGGCACCTTCTGTTCGTCCAGGTTCAGCTCCAGGCCATTCTCGATACCGCGGATATCGCTGATACCCACTACCAGAAACGGCTTGTCGAAGCGGTAATCGTCGAAGTCCCTGTCGATGCCCCAGCGCTCCGGCAGCTTGAAACGGCCGCTGATACGGCCTTTGGCGTGGAACAGCCGGGCCTGGTAGATACCACGGGCGCGCAGTTCGGTGTCCACGCCAAGGTCGGCGTCGAAGGTTTCCGGCAGGAAGTACAGGTGGCCGGCGATGGTGCTGGTTTCCTGAGTCCGCTCGCCGCCCTTTTCGATCCAGCGGCGCTGGTATTTGCGGTAGGGCACTACCAGCAGCGGGCCGCTGAGTTGCTGCTCGAAGCTGGCGCTCTGGGCGATGTCCTGCAGCACGCTGTCGCGCAGCGCCTGGCGTTCGTCGATCAGGCCGTTGATCAACAGTAGCGGGATGAGCAGCAGAAGCATCAGCACGGCGATCATGCCGAGTTTGAAACCGAGGGTCTTGTTCATGGGGCCTCCTGTGGCAGTGGGCGCAGTGTCTGCGCCTTGCGTGGAGGCTTTGGGGAGACTGTGTGGGGATTGTGTGTATTTGGGACCGCTTTGCGGTCCATCGCGACGCAAGGCCGCTCCTACAGGGGACCGTATGACTTGAGCCTTTCGCGGTCCCTGTAGGAGCGGCCTTGTGTCGCGATGGGCTGCGCAGCAGCCCCGGCTATCTCAGCTAATACGCCGGGCAGGCAGCCACAACCTCACCCGCACCCCGCCATCAACGTTATCCACCGACAACGCCCCACCATGCAGCTGCATCACCTCAGCCACAAAATTCAGCCCCAGCCCGGTACTCTTGCGCCCGCTCCCCGGCCGGGGCAACGAGTAGAACCGCTCGCTCACCCGGCCAATGGCATACGCCGGTATCGCCTGCCCCTGGTTGAACAAGCTCAACGCCACCCGCTCGCCATCGCGCTCCAGGTCGAACAGCAGCGCGCCACCCTGCGGGGTAAAGTCCAGCGCGTTGTCGAGCAAGTTGGCCAGCGCCTGACGCATCAGGAACGGATCACACAGCAAGCGCATACCGGCGGGCACTCGCTGACGCACCTGCAGATTGGCGCTTTCAATACGCGGCGCATGGGCCAGCAGCAACTCGTCCACCAACGCCGCCAGCGCCACCTGCTGTTCATCTTCCAACGCTTGCATCTGCTCGACCCGGGCCAGGTTGAGCAAGCGCTCGATCATCTGCTGCAAGCGGTCGCTTTCCCGCTCGATGTTGCTGGCAAAGCGCACGCGCTGTTCGGCTGGCATGTCGTCCTGCAATAACTCGGAAGCACCCCGAATGGCTGCCAGCGGGCTCTTCAGTTCGTGGGTCAAGGTATGCACGTAGCGTTCGACATAGGCCTTGCCCTCCAGCTGCGTGCGCATGCGTTCCACAGCCTTGGCCAGGTTCGCCAGTTCACCCCCCTTGTAATGCGGTAACTCCGCCCGTTCACCTTCGCTGACCGCCTGGGCATAGGCCGCCAACCTGCGCAGCGAGCGCGCCAGCCACCACGAAAGTGCCGCCCCCACCAGCAAGCCCAGGCCAATCAACCCCAGCCCCAGGGTAAGCAAACCTTGCTCGGAATGGTCGATGTACGGCTGTAGCGAGCTGTTGGGTTTGGCCACGGTGACCACGCCGATGATCTTGCCCTCGTCGATGATCGGCGCCCCCACATGCATGACCGAAGTACTCTCGTCGTTGGGGTCGCTGCGGGTGGAGCGCGCACCGTACTGGCCGCGCAAGGTCAGGTATACGTCATTCCACCTCGAGTAGTCTTTACCCTGGGCCTCGCCACTGGAGTCCAGCAGCACGATACCCTTGACGTCGGTGACATAGATGCGGTGGCTGACCTGGTTCTTGGCCAGCCCCCAGATCTGCGCACCGGGGCTGCGCGAGCCGTAGGCCTTGAGTACTTCCGGCAAGCGCCCCTGCTTCAGGGTGCCAGCCTTGACGTCATCGCGCAGGATCTCGGCCAGCAAGTTGGCGGTGTCTACCAGGGTTTCCTCAGAGGACTGGCGCACCACCGGGCGGATCTGTTCGCGCACCGTGTTGAGCAGAAAGTACCCCGCCAGCCCGACGAACAGGAAGTACACCAGGAATATCCGGATGCCCAGGCGCATCAGGCATGGTCCGGGCTGTAGCTGTAGCCGAGGCCGCGGTGGGTCTGGATCGGCTCGGCGTCGCTGGCCACCTGGCGCAACTTGGCGCGCAGGCTCTTGATGTGGGTGTCGATGGTGCGCTCGTAGCCCACGTCCGAGGCCACGCCCAGGGCGTCGAGCAGTTGTTCGCGGCTGAACACTCGCTGCGGTTGCTCCAGCAGGCATTGCAGCAAGCGGAATTCGTGGCGGGTCAGCGTCAGCGCCTGGCTGCGGTAGGTGATCTGCATGCGCAGTGTGTCGAGCTGGAACAGCGCGGTTTCGGCAACGGGTTCTGCCCTTGGCGCCATGCGCTTGAGAATGGCCCGCACACGCGCGGCCACTTCTCGTGGGCTGAAGGGTTTGACCACGTAGTCGTCGGCGCCGATTTCCAGGCCAACAACCCGGTCGATTTCGCCGTCACGGGCGCTGAGGAACATTACCGGTACTTCAGTAAAGCGGCGCAACTGGCGGCAGGTTTCGAAGCCGCTGATATCGGGCAGGCCGATGTCGAGGATGATCAGGTCGGCCGGGCGCAGGCGCTGCTGGTCGAGGGCGGCGCTGCCTAGGGTTACCCATTCGGTACTATGGCCGTCGGCCTGCAGGGCGTAGACCAGGGTGTCGGCAATGGCGGCTTCGTCTTCGACGATGAGGATATGGGGCATCGAGCTACAAGCCTCAAGTTGCAAGCTTCAAGTAAAAACGGACCGTTTGAACTTACACTGATCTGTTCTTGCTTGCAGCTTGCAGCTTGCAGCTAAAGGCTTGTAGCTGCTGCTTAGCAGCCAGGCTTGCCAGCCGTAAACTTCTTCGCCGGGTTGACCGCCGCCTTGAACTCGCGCAACGCCTTGGAGCCTACCAGCAGCGGGTAGTTGAAGCTGCTGCGGTCCACCAGGTTCACCTCCACGGTGCGCTTCACGTCACCCAGGCACAATTCCAGGTCAACCACCGGGCGCTTGGAGATTTCTGGCGCGTCGCCTTCATCTTCTTCATCGGCACGGCCCTTGATCTTGCTGATGCGCGAGACCTTGTGCTCGTACACCTTGCCGTCCGAGTCCTTGGTCGCCAGGCGGAAGCGCACCCACTCGTCGCCATCGCGGGTGAACAGTTCGATGTCCTTGGCCGACAGCGACGCGGTAAAGGCACCGGTGTCCATCTTGGCTTTCAGGGTTTCGCCCAGCTCGGGCAGGGCGATGTTCTCGTACCGGCCGTAGATCGTGGGTTCGGCGGCCATTACCGGCAGCGCCAACAGCGACAACAGGGCAAACAGAGATTTCACTAGCAGGCTTCCTTGAGAAGGGTCAGTGCTTAGACTGCACTGGCAGGATAGGTTCGCTGTCACAAGGTTACCCAACAAATTGTGAAACATTTGTCTGCGCCGCCGGGCATTGGGCATTTGGCGTAGGCCGCATCGCTGCTTATCATTGCCAACCGTTTATCTCCCACAACAAGAGTCTCTTTATGCGTCGCCTGCTGACCGGCATTCTCACTACCACCCTGCTGCTGCTCAATACCGTGGTGTTGATTTGCCCGCTGCTGGTCTTCGCCCTGCTCAAGCTGGTGCTGCCGGGCCGTGGGCGTGATTATGCCTCGTGGGCGGTGATGTGGGTGGCCGAAACCTGGTCGGAGATCGACAAGGCCATCTTCGCCTTGTGCATTCCTACGAAGTGGGACATCCGCGGCGTCGAGAACCTGCGCAAGGACACTTCCTACCTGGCGGTGAGCAACCACCAGACCTGGGTCGACATTCCCGCTTTGATCGAAAGCCTCAACCGCCGCACGCCGTTCTTCAAGTTCTTCCTGAAGAAGGAACTGATCTGGGTACCGTTGCTGGGTCTGGCCTGGTGGGGGCTGGATTACCCGTTCATGAAGCGCTACAGCAAGGCGTTTCTGGAAAAGCACCCGGAGCTCAAGGGTAAAGACCTGGAAATCACCAAGGCTGCGTGTGAACTGTTCAAGCGCCAGCCGGTGACTGTGGTGAACTACCTGGAAGGCACGCGGTTTACCGAGGCCAAGCGCCAGGAACAACAGTCGCCTTATCGTTACCTGCTCAAGCCCAAGGCTGGCGGTGTGGCGTTCGTGCTGGCGGCGCTGGGTGAGCAGCTGGATGCTTTGCTCGACGTGACCATCGTGTACCCCGGCAACAAGGCGCCGGGGTTCTGGGATTTGCTAAACGGCAGCATCAGCCGGGTGATTATCGACATTCAGGTGCGCGAGCTGGACCCGGCGCTGTGGGCGGGGGATTACGAGAATGATCCCGAGTTTCGTCAGACTGTGCAGGCCTGGGTGAATCAGTTGTGGGTGCAGAAGGACCAGCGGATCCAGCTGCTGCGGGCGGAAATGAGCTGAGATCTTTACCGCCTGATCCGGCCTCTTCGCGGGTAAACCCGCTCCTACACGATACTCACGGTTTGTGGGATCTTTGTAGGAGCGGGTTCACCCGCGAATAGGCCGGAACAGGCATCACCAAAACCCGATTAAAACCCAGGCTAATAATCAGCATAAGGATTACTTTTTTGTCATCCCCCACCTAAGTGGATAAAAATCGACCAAAGCACAACTACAAAAACGCTCTGGATCGAACGATGGCCAACCCACCCAGCTCCGCCCCCGCCCAGCTTCGCCGTGTCCTCGGCCTGCCCGCCCTGGTGTTCTTCGGCCTGGTGTACATGGTCCCGCTGACCATCTTCACCACCTACGGCATCGTCACCGAACTCACCGGCGGCCGCACCGCCGGCGCCTACATGATCACCCTGGTGGCCATGCTGTTCACAGCGGCTTCCTACAGCTTCATGGTCAAACGCTTCCCGGTCGCGGGCTCGGCGTACTCCTACACCAACATCGCCTTCGGCCCCAACGTCGGCTTCCTGGCCGGCTGGTCGCTGCTGCTGGACTACCTGTTCCTGCCGATGATCAACTACCTGCTGATCGGCCTGTTCCTCAACATCGCCTTCCCGGCCATCCCGGCCTGGTCCATCGCGCTGGCCTCGATCGTGCTGGTGACGGTGCTGAACGTGGTCGGTATCCACTCGGTGGCCAAGACCAGCAACCTGATCGTCGGTGCGCAGATCGTGTTCATCGTGGTGTTCGTCGCGCTGTCCTGCCAGTCGCTGGCCGGCCAGCCGCTGGACCTGCTGTCGCCGCTGCTGGGTGACGGCTCGCAACCTGGCTTCGGCCCGATCATGGCTGGCGCGGCGGTGCTGTGCCTGTCGTTCCTCGGCTTCGATGCCGTCTCGACCCTGGCCGAAGAATGCCGTGACGCCCGCCGTGATGTGCCACGGGCGATCATCCTTACCACGCTGTTTGCCGGCGTGCTGTTCACCGTGCTCGCATATGTCAGCCAACTGGTTTTGCCAGGCAGCAGCTTCGCCAATGCCGATGCGGCGGCCAACGAGGTGATGTTTAAGGCCGGCGGGCAGTTCCTGGCCAACTTCTTCACTGCCGCTTATGTCGCCGGCAGCCTGGGTTCGGCGCTGGCCTCGCAGGCGGCGGTGTCGCGCATCCTGTTCACCATGGGCCGTGACAACGTGCTGCCACGCCGTAGCTTCGGTTACTTGTCGCCGCGCTTTGGTACGCCGGTGTTCGCCATTTTGCTGGTGTCGGCGTTCTCGCTGCTGGCGCTGGTGATCGACCTGTCCACCCTCGCCTCGCTGATCAGCTTTGGCGCGCTGGTGGCGTTTTCGGCGGTGAATCTGGCGGTGGTGAAAACCCACCTGATGGACGATGGCACCCAGCGTAACCTGAAGGGGTTGCTGGGCTATGGCGTGGTGCCGCTGGTGGGATTGGGCCTGACGCTGTGGCTGTGGACCAGCCTGTCGGCGCTGACGCTGGTGATTGGCCTTTGCTGGTTCGCATTGGGGTTGGCCTACCTGGCGGTGCTGACCGCCGGCTTCCGCCGCCCGGTGCGCCTGGTGGACTTCACCGAAGCTGCCTGACCCAATTATCCCGGCACCTGCGCGGTCCCTTGTAGGAGCGGCCTTGTGTCGCGAAAGGGCCGCAAAGCGGCCCCAGCAATCTCTGCAATGACGCTGAAATCCTGGGGCCGCTTTCGGCCCTTTCCGACCGGTCCGGCGCCCCGGCAAGGCCGCTCCTACAGGTACAGCGCCAACCTTGAAGACACACAAGCTAGCTTGCCAACGATAGGGCCAGCACTGCCCCTACAAAACCTTCAGACCGAAGGCTGAGCCAATGGCGCCGGCACCGGCGTAGTCCACAAACTCCCCAAATTCTGCAACAACGCCCCGGCAATCCCCTGCTGCCCCAGGTACTGCAGCAACAACGGCGCAAACTGCCCGATCATCCCGGTATCCATGCCCAACGCCTTGAACGCGTTGTCCAGGTCGCTGCGGTTTTCCACATTGTTGCCCAGTGCATTGCTCAACGCTGACGGGTTCTCGCTGTTCTTGCCCAGCAAATCACCCAACCCGCTCAACCCACCCAGCGCATTGGCGCCCGCCAACAGGTCCAGCCCCGGCACGGCCTTGGTCAGCTGGCCATAGTCATCAGTACTGAGGTTGTTACGCGCCAACCCCAACATCGCCCCCGCCCCGCCCACGGCCTGTTCGGGGGTGATGTTCAATTGGCTGCCCAAGGTGTTGAGTAGATTGGCCTGCGCCTCGGGCGCCTGCACCTGGCCTTGCTGTTTCTGGTTCTGCATGGCCGACACGGCGTTGGCGGCATCGCTGAGGTTGAAGGCGAACACCGGGCTTGCGGCCAGGGTCATCAGGGTTGCCAGGGTGAATGCTTTCATCGGGAGGGACCTCGTTGGCCGCGATGGCTTAGGAAACGAGGGTTTGACTGGTGATTTTGGGGTTTGTTCCAAACTGCTTTTACCTGATAAATCTGCCAGTTGTCATCGCCTATGAATTGAGCGCAGATTGAAAATCTCTAATCGACTCTGGAGTGACTAAAACATGAAGGCACATGCAGGCAACGAGACAGTACCCTCCACAGCTTTCTCTACCCGGGAGCAAGCACAGGTAGCGGAAGAAGGGGCTGCGTTTTTTTATCGGGATGATCACTTGGCAACCTCGATTTCAAAAAAAGGTATTTGCCACATAGTAGCGGGACAGGGCATTAAACTGGCGCAACTCGAGCAAGCTAAGCCGGCCAGAATGATGCCAGTAGACCAAGCCAATTCCGTACTCTGCATGGATCAAGATTGGATAGAGTACTCCCCCTACGGCTACACCAATGACAGTGATCTAAAAGCACTAATTGCCTACAACGGTCAGCGCCTCGACCTGATGCTTCAAGGGTACGCGCTGGGAAATGGCTATCGAATCTTCAACCCGGCATTAATGCGTTTTACAAGCCAGGACACACTAAGCCCCTTTCAAGCTGGAGGGTTAAATGCCTATGCTTATTGCGCCGGCGACCCGATTAACAAAATCGACCCATCTGGGCACCTCTCATTAAAACCATTTAAAAATCTCTTCGCGGGGCGAAAAGAAAAAAAGATAGGCAGGATCACGAATTATAATAATCAAGCCGATAAATACAATAACGCCCGCGGCAAAATAAAATTAGAATCCCCCTATAAAACAGACGGACGCATTGACTACAACGAGCTATTTCGCAACAAGCAAAAAATCGATACAAACCCTTTACCCGGGGAACCAGAACTCTCACCAAAAGATAGGTTATACGCTGAGAAACATGAAATTTCCACTACCAAGATAAATAATGATCCGATCAAGTTTCTGGAAATATCCACCGAACTGATAAGTCACAACAAGCACGAACTCGCGAAACTTGAAATAGAATGGGCAAGATCGGCATCTTCACGAAATACAAATATTCGATCCGACCGTCACCCAGGAGTTACAAGGTCGTATTGGTACGGCAACAACAATAGAGACCGATACGGTTACAATACTTAACCCATCAGATTCCCCATCAGCGTACACAGGGAATTATCTCTTCCTAGTAGGACGTTTCTGAAACATACTCACAAACTGCTTTAGCCATTGCGATGATTCGGGATGCGGTCTAGTCTCGGGCGGTCGCTGCACATCAGCGACCGGCTTTGACAGGCCGAAACCGACAGATACGTGATGGCTCACCTCAATGGTGGCTGTGCGCGGGGCACCTTGTGTGCGCCGGGTTTACTCTGTCGACCGGTCTGTCAACCCGCGTACAGCTGCCACCCATTTGTTTGACAGCAGAGGGTGTCGGCGCAACCGACAGAGGGTTACACCATGCTGAAAACTGTTTTTGATCCACCTCGCAATTCCCATCCCCTTGAAGACACCGTCCTCCAGCCCACGGAGTATGCCCAGACTGTGGCACAGCAGGCAATTGAGGTGCTGCTTGAAGCGGCATTGGTGCAGGTGCATATACCGGCTGAAGCCCGGATCCTGCATTAACAGGCATTTTGATGTGTTGCCTGATCGGGCCTCTTCGCGGGCAAGCCCGCTCCTACAAAGGTTGCTCAGCCTTCAGGTCCGGCGCTGTACCTGAGGGAGCGGGTTTACCCGCGAAGAGGGCCGAACAGGCACAGCCAATTTCAAGGGGATAGAACAATGACAACAGACGAAAGAGAACCCAACACCACCGTCGGCAAGACCATATTTTATCAGGGGGAGAACAAGACTCACCCGCTGTTCTGCATTGCCCCTGGTATCCCTTGCCAGGATGCCCGTGACCAGGCTTCGGAGCTTATGGGGTATGTGCGGGACATGACCATTGACGGGTTGATGGACAACAAGCCGCAGTTGCTTTGGGCTTCGCATTATCTGAGCGCGTTGGCCAAGGCGCTGATGGATGATGCGGAGTTGGGGATGATGCGCTGATTTTTGGCTGGCTGGGCTGGCCTATTCGCAGGCAAGCCCGCTCCTACAGGATTTGCGCCCACCTTCCGCTGGGCGTAATGTCTGGCCAGCGCGGGGCTTTGTAGGAGCGGCCTCGTGTCGCGAAAGGGCTGCGAAGCAGCCCCGGCCGTATCTGCATCGACGCTGAAATCGTGGGGCCGCTTTGCAGCCCTTTCGCGACGCAAGGCCGCTCCTACAGGGGACCTGCGCAGCTTTGAAATCTGTGAAACGGCTATGAAAAAGCCCCTCAATGCGAGGGGCTCTTGTCAAACGACGACGGTTACGCCGCACCCCACATCTTATGCGGGTCAATCACAAACTTCTTCGGCACACCTGCATCAAACTCGCCATACCCTTCCGGCGCCTGATCCAGGTTGATCACCTGCACGCCCACCACTTCGGCAATGTTGATGCGATCCCACATGATCGCCTGCATCAGCTGGCGGTTGTACTTCATGGTCGGGGTCTGGCCGGTGTGGAAGCTGTGCGACTTGGCCCAGCCGAGGCCAAAGCGGATGCTCAGCGCGCCGATCTTGGCGGCGGCATCTACCGCGCCCGGGTCTTCGGTCACGTACAGGCCGGGGATACCGATCTGGCCGGCAACACGGGTCACCTGCATCAGCGAGTTCAGCACGGTGGCCGGGGCTTCATGCTTGGCACCTTCGTGGCCATGGCCACGGGCCTCGAAGCCTACGGCGTCGACGGCGCAGTCCACTTCTGGCTCGCCGAGGATGTCGACGATCTGCTCATGCAGCGGGGTGTCCTTGGACAGGTCGACCACTTCAAAGCCCTGCGACTTGGCGTGGGCCAGGCGAGCTGGGTTGAGGTCACCCACGATCACGCAAGCAGCGCCCAGCAGGCGGGCCGAGGCAGCGGCAGCCAGGCCGACCGGGCCGGCACCGGCCACGTAAACGGTGCTGCCTGGGCCAACGCCGGCAGTGACGGCGCCGTGGTAGCCGGTTGGCAGGATGTCGGACAGGCAAGTCAGGTCACGGATCTTCTCCATGGCCTTGTCGCGCTCTGGCAGTTTCAACAGGTTGAAGTCGGCGTACGGCACCAGCACGTATTCGGCCTGGCCGCCGGTCCAGTCGCCCATGTCGACGTAGCCGTAGGCACCGCCGGCGCGGGCCGGGTTGACGGTGAGGCAGACGCCGGTGTGCATTTCTTTGCAGGAGCGGCAACGGCCGCAGGCAACGTTGAACGGTACCGACACCAGGTCGCCGATCTGCATGCGCTCGACGTCGCTGCCCTTCTCGACGATTTCACCGGTGATTTCGTGGCCCAGGACCAGGCCGACCTGGGCAGTGGTGCGGCCGCGAACCATGTGCTGGTCGGAGCCGCAGATGTTGGTGGAGACCACCTTCAGGATTACGCCGTGCTCGATCTTCTTGCCGCGTGGGTCCTGCATTTTCGGGTAGTCGATCTTCTGCACCTCGACCTTGCCGGCGCCGAGATATACCACTCCACGATTGCCAGACATGCTCTTACCTCGCTTGATTTTTATTTATGCAGCGGTGGTTGAACGCGCCGCCATCCGTGGGCGGCATGTGTTTCTGGAATGAGGGGAATTGTGGGCCGGATGGGGCGGGATGCACTGACTGGGAGCGACAGGGAGATGCCTTTTAGCGGCAGGGGTGTCGTTGGAGGATATGGTGGCAGCAAGCAAAGTGGTGGCCTGTGCTGGCCTCTTCGCGGCTAAAGCCGCTCCTACAAGGTTTGATGCAGGTTTCGAGAGCATCGGTACCTGTAGGAGCGGCTTTAGCCGCGAAGAGGCCGGTACAGGCTATTACAGAACTACAGTCCGGTTGGCGTTAAGGAACACCCGCCGCTCAATGTGATACCCCACAGCCCGCGCCAGGGTCAGGCATTCGATATCACGCCCCTTGGCAATCAAGTCTTCCGGGTAATGGCTGTGGTCCACCACTTCGACACCCTGGGCAATGATCGGCCCTTCATCAAGGTCGTTGTTGATGTAGTGCGCCGTGGCGCCAACCATCTTCACGCCCTTGTTGTACGCCTGGTGATAAGGCTTGGCGCCCTTGAACCCTGGCAACAACGAGTGGTGGATGTTGATCGCCCAGCCATCCAGGCGCCGGCACAGCTCGGGCGACAGCACTTGCATGTAGCGCGCAAGAATCACCAGCTCGGCTCCGGTTTCCTCGATCACCTGCAGCACCTTGCGCTCTTGCCCGGGCTTGTCCTTGGGGTCGAGGGCAAAGTGGTAGTAAGGGATCTTGTGCCACTGCGCCAGCGGCTCGAGGTCTGGGTGGTTGGACACCACCGCGACCACGTCCATGCCCAGCTGGCCAATGCGCTGGCGATACAGCAGGTCGTTCAGGCAATGGTCGGCCTTGGACACCATGATCACCACCTTGGGGCGATGATTGGGTGCAGTCAGCTCAAACGTCATGCCGAACGCTTCGCTGCGCTCGGCAAGGCCGGCCCGGAAGCCGGCTTCGTCGAAATCGTCCGGCTGGCGGAACTCCACGCGAATGAAGAAGCGCCCCGACTGCCGGTCATCGAAGGAGTGGTGCTCCGTCACGTAGCAGCGCTGCTCGAAGAGGTAACGCGTCACCACGTCGACGGTGCCGAGCATGCTCGGGCAGTCGGCGGTGAGAATCCAGGTATCCGGTGCCCGACTCATGTTCTGCTCTCCTTAAGCCTCAATGCTCAGGCCGTACTCGGCCGAAGCGTCCTGCAGCCACAGCCACCAGTAGTCGGAGAAGCTGCGGCGAATCACCAGTTCCCAGGTGTCTTCGGCGGTGCGGCGGATCACCAGTTGCGACTTGGCGAACACGGTACCCACAGCCTTGCCCACCGGGAAGTTGTTCGGGTGAACATCATAGCTGGTGGATTTCATCAGCACTTCGCGCACGTTCGGGCCGCGCAGTTCCAGCAGGCTTTGCCCGCCGCTGACGTTGACCACCTGGATGTGCTGGCCCTCAAGGGCTGCGCGCAGCTTTTGCTCGACCGCCAGTTCCTGGCCGCCGGGTACGATCAGCAGCCACTCGTCAGGGCCGACCCATTGCAGCGACATGTCGTTGTTGGCGACCACGGTCAGGGCTACCGGCAGCTCCAGGCCCAGGGCCTTGTGCACGCCGGCGGCGAAGTCCGGGTTGTGGCCGTCGCCACGTAGGGTCAGATGGCCGAGGAACTTGCGTTCACGCAGGGTTACGCCTGCGTTCTTGCGGCCTTTGCCAACCAGGCTGGCCAGGTCGGCGTGGTGCAGTGGCGACTGGGCCTTGGCCTCGGCGCCGGGGTTTTGCTGGAAGACGTTGATAGCGCTCATTTCTTACCTGCCTTGAATTCTGTTGATCGCGAAGACCTGAGGTAGAACCTGTTGGCACTGGTTGTAGAGATCCATTGTAGGAGCGGGTTTATCGAGGCGTCGAACCGCCGCGAATGCGATGGTGGGGCCACCGCCCTCTTCGCGGGTGAACCCGCTCCTACAAGGACCGCATTCCAATCAGTGCTACCGGTGAAGCCTCAAACGTTCTGCCGCTCACCCTTCGGATCGAAGAACACCGAAGACACGATTTCCGCCTCGATCACGCTGCCATCCGCCTGTGGCGAGTACACACGCTCGCCCATGCGCTTGAGGCCACCTTTGACCACGCCCATGGCGAACGAGTAGCCCAGGGAGTTGGATGCGTAGCTGGAGGTCACGTGGCCAACCATGTCCATCGGGATCGGCTGTTTCGGGTCGAATACCAGTTGGGCGCCTTCCGGCAGCCATTTGGTCGGGTCGACCGGCTTCAGGCCTACCAGCTGCTTGCGGTTTTCGCGCACCACGTCTTCGCGGTTCATGCCACGCAGGCCAATCCACGAGAACGGCTTGTTGCGGCCCACACACCAGCTCATGTTGAGGTCGTCTGCGGTCATCGAGCCATCGGTATCCTGGCCAACGATGATGAAGCCCTTTTCGGCACGCAATACGTGCATGGTCTCGGTGCCGTACGGTGTCAGGTTGTACTTCTTGCCGGCCTCGATGATCTGTTCCAGCACGCCCATGGCGTAGTTGGCCTGCACGTTGACTTCATACGACAGCTCGCCGGTGAACGAGATGCGGAACACGCGGGCCGGTACGCCGCCAACGTTGCCTTCCTTCCAGGTCATGAACGGGAAGGCTTCCTTGTCCATGTCGATGTCGGTCAGCTCGCTGAGCAGCTTGCGGCTGTTGGGGCCAGACAAGGTCATGGTGGCCCAGTGGTCGGTGACCGAGGTGAAGTACACCTTCAGTTCCGGCCATTCGGTCTGGTGGTACAGCTCCATCCACTGCAACACGCGCGCAGCGCCGCCAGTGGTGGTGGTCATGATGAAGTGGTTGTCGCCGACGCAGGCGGTTACGCCGTCGTCGAAGACCATGCCGTCTTCTTTACACATCAGGCCGTAGCGGGCTTTGCCCACGTCGAGCTTGGTCCAGGCGTTGGTGTAGATGCGGTTGAGGAACTCGCGCGCGTCCGGGCCCTGGATGTCGATCTTGCCCAGGGTCGAGGCGTCCAGCAGGCCCACGCTGTCACGCACGGCCTTGCATTCACGGGCCACGGCAGCATGGATGTCTTCACCGGCTTTCGGGAAGTACCACGGGCGCTTCCACTGGCCGACGTCTTCGAACTCGGCGCCGTTCTTCACGTGCCAGGCATGCAGGGCGGTGAAGCGTACCGGCTCGAACAGGTGACCACAGTGGCGGCCCGCTACTGCACCGAAGGTAACCGGTGTGTAGTTGGGGCGGAACATGGTGGTGCCCATTTCCGGGATGGTGATGCCGATCGAACGGGCGGCGATGGCCAGGCCGTTGATGTTGCCCAGTTTGCCCTGGTCGGTACCGAAGCCCAGCGCGGTGTAGCGTTTTACGTGCTCGACCGACTCGAAGCCTTCACGGGTGGCCAGTTCGATACCGGCAGCGGTCACGTCGTTCTGCTGGTCGACGAACTGCTTAGGCCCTTTGGTGCCCTTGTCGTGCGGCACCTGGAACAGTGCCACGGTGGCCTCTTCCTTGCGCGCAACGGTTTTCGGTAGGGTGCCGACGGTAGCCTTGAAGCCGGCTTCGGTGGCTGCACGAACGCCGCCTTCGAAGCCATCGGCAATCACATCGCCCAGGGCGTAAACGCCGTTGATGCCACCGACGCACTCACGTTTTTGCGGTGCATCGCCCGGCACGAAGCCGAGGATGTCGTCACGCCATACCGGGCGACCGCCCAGGTGCGAGGCCAGGTGAACGATCGGGCTGTAGCCGCCCGAAGTGGCGATCAGGTCGCACTCGAGGGTTTCGCCAGGGCTGGTGACCTTGTGTGCCTGCACATCGATGGCCGCCACGCGGGCGCCGGTGACGTGCTTGCTGCCTTTGGCCTCGACCACGGCGCTGGAGGTGAGGATGCGGATGCCTTTGGCACGCGCTTCTTCAACCAGCGAGCCACGTGGGTTGTGGCGGGCGTCGGCGATGGCGACCACTTGCAGGCCGGCGTCATGCCAGTCCAGCGCGGCCCGGTAGGCGTGGTCGTTGTTGGTCGACAGCACCAGCTTGCGGCCTGGGGCCACGCCGTAGCGGCGCACGTAGGTAGAAACGGCACCGGCCAGCATGTTGCCCGGCACGTCGTTGTTGCCGTACACCAGCGGGCGCTCGTGGGCGCCGGCAGCCAGCACTACACGCTTGGCGCGAACGCGGTGCACGCGGTGGCGAACCTGGCCGATCGGGGCGCGGTCGCCGAGGTGGTCGGTAAGGCGCTCGTGAATGGTCAGGAAGTTATGGTCGTGGTAGCCGTTGACCGTGGCGCGTGGCAGCAGGGTCACCTCCGGCAGGCCTTCCAGCTCTTTGACCGCAGCGCTGACCCAATCGGCGGCAGGCTTGCCGTCAAGGGTCTCGCGGCTGTCGAGCAGGCTGCCGCCGAACTCTTCCTGCTCGTCAGCCAGGATCACGCGGGCACCGCTGCGCGCAGCGGCCAGCGCCGCAGCCAGGCCAGCAGGGCCGGCACCGACAATCAGCACGTCGCAGTGCTGGTTCATGTAGTCGTAGCTGTCCGGGTCGTTCTGCAGCGGCGCGCGGCCCAGGCCGGCTGCCTTGCGGATGTACTTCTCGTAAGTCATCCAGAACGATTTCGGGTACATGAAGGTTTTGTAGTAGAAGCCCGGCGGCATCATGCTGCCGCCCACCTTGCCAAGGATGCCCATGACGTCGTTATTGACGTTCGGCCAGCCGTTGGTGCTGGTGGCTACAAGACCGGCGTACAGCGCCTGCTGGGTGGCACGCACGTTGGGGATCTGGGTGGCTTCGCTGGAGCCGATCTGCAGGATGGCGTTCGGCTCTTCGGTACCGGCGGCGATGATGCCGCGTGGGCGCGAGTACTTGAAGCTGCGGCCTACGATGTCGACGCCGTTGGCCAGCAACGCGGCGGCCAGGCTGTCACCGGCATAACCCTGGTAGGTCTTGCCGTTGAAGGTGAAGTTCAGGACCTTGCTGCGGTCGATGCGGCCGCCGCTGGCGAGGCGATAGGTCTGGCTCATACTTTTTCCCCTTGGCCTTTGACGGCGGACGCTGCGGTCGCAGCTTTGCCATCAGCGGTCACTTGCGGCTTCTGGCCAATCTTGTAGGTTTCCAGAATCTCGTAGGTCACGGTGTTGCGGGTGACGTTGAAGTACTGGCGGCAACCGGCTACGTGGTCCCACAGTTCATGGTGAATGCCGCGCGGGTTGTCACGGTAGAACATGTAGGTACCCCACTCCTCGTCGGAGCAAGCGGCAGGGTCCAGCGGGCGGGCGATGTGCGCCTGGCCAGAGGCGTGGAACTCTTCTTCGGAGCGCAGCTCGCCGCAGTGGGGACAGAAAATATGCAACATGACGGTGTCTCCGGTTAGTGGGCGACGGCGGCGGCGCCGTGTTCGTCGATCAGTGCGCCGTTGTAGAAACGGTCCATGGAGAACGGCGCGGCCAGTGGGTGCATTTCGCCCTTGGCCAGGCTCGCGGCGAAGACGTTGCCCGAACCCGGGGTTGCCTTGAAGCCGCCAGTACCCCAACCGCAGTTGAAGAACATGTTCTTGACCGGGGTCTTGGTGATGATTGGGCAAGCGTCCGGCGAGGTGTCCACAATGCCGCCCCATTGGCGGTTCATGCGTACGCGCGAGAGGTTGGGGAACATCTCGACGATGGCTTGCAGGGTGTGCTCGATCACCGGGTACGAACCGCGCTGGCCGTAGCCGACCCAGCCGTCGATACCGGCACCGATCACCAGGTCGCCCTTGTCGGACTGGCTGATGTAGCCGTGTACGGCGTTGGACATGATCACGCTGTCGATAATCGGCTTGATCGGCTCGGATACCAGGGCTTGCAGCGGGTGCGATTCCAGCGGCAGGCGGAAGCCGGCCAGTTTGGCCATGTGCCCGGAGTTACCGGCGGTGACCACGCCGACGCGCTTGGCGCCGATGAAGCCTTTGTTGGTTTCCACCCCGATGACCGCACCGTTTTCCTTGCGGAAACCGATCACTTCGGTCTGCTGGATCAGGTCCACGCCCAAGGCGTCGGCGGCACGGGCATAGCCCCAGGCCACGGCGTCGTGACGGGCCACGCCACCACGGCGCTGAACGGTCGCGCCGAGGATCGGGTAACGGGTGTTCTTCGAGCAGTCCAGGTACGGGATTTCGGCCGCGACCTGGGCGGTGTTCAGCAACTCGCCATCGACGCCATTGAGGCGGTTGGCGGAGACGCGACGCTCGGAGTCACGGATGTCCTGCAGGGTGTGGCACAGGTTGTACACACCGCGCTGGGAGAACATCACGTTGTAGTTGATGTCCTGGGACAGCCCTTCCCACAGTTTCATAGCGTGTTCGTACAGCTGCGCCGACTCGTCCCACAGGTAGTTGGAACGCACGATAGTAGTGTTACGGGCGGTGTTGCCGCCGCCCAGGTAACCCTTCTCGATGACCGCGACGTTGGTGATGCCGTGCTCTTTGGCCAAATAGTAGGCCGTGGCCAGGCCATGGCCGCCACCGCCGACGATGACCACGTCGTAGACCTTTTTAGGGGTCGGCGTGCGCCACATGCGCTGCCAGTTTTCGTGGTGGCTGAGGGAGTGCTTGAAAAGGCCGAAGCCCGAGTAGCGTTGCATGGTCGTTTACTCCACTCAGCGGTAAACAGGGAAATCAGCGCACAGGGCCGCGACGTTCTTCGCCACATCGGCTTCGACGTCTGCGTCACCGAGGTTGTCGAGGATGTCGCAGATCCAGCCGGCCAGGGCTACGCATTGCGCAACCTTGAAGCCACGGGTGGTAACGGCCGGGGTGCCGATGCGCAGGCCCGAGGTGACGAACGGCGACTGCGGGTCGTTCGGCACAGCGTTCTTGTTGACGGTAATGTGCGCGCGGCCCAGGGCGGCGTCGGCATCTTTGCCGGTCAGGCCCTGGCGGATCAGGCTGACCAGGAACAGGTGGTTGTCGGTACCACCGGAAACCACGTCGTAGCCGCGGTCGATGAACACCTGGGCCATGGCCTGGGCGTTTTCGATCACTTGTTGCTGGTAAGCCTTGAAGCCAGGCTCCAGCGCTTCCTTGAAGCACACGGCCTTGGCGGCGATTACATGCATCAGCGGGCCGCCCTGGGCACCCGGGAATACCGCAGCGTTGAGCTTTTTCTCGATCTCTTCGTTGGACTTGGCCAGGATCAGGCCACCACGTGGACCGCGCAGGGTCTTGTGGGTGGTGGTGGTGACCACGTCGGCGAACGGGATCGGGTTAGGGTACAGGCCAGCGGCAACCAGGCCGGCAACGTGGGCCATGTCGACGAACAGCAGCGCACCGACCTTGTCGGCGATGGCGCGGAAGCGTGGGAAGTCGAGGGTCTTGGAGTAGGCCGAGAAGCCGGCAACGATCATTTTCGGCTTGTGCTCGACTGCAAGGCGCTCGACTTCGTCATAGTCGATCAGGCCGGTGTCGGTGTTGATGCCGTACTGCACAGCGTTGTACAGCTTGCCCGAGGACGACACCTTGGCGCCGTGGGTGAGGTGGCCGCCGTGGGCCAGGCTCATGCCGAGAATGGTGTCACCGGCCTGCAGCAGGGCCAGGTAGACAGCGCCGTTGGCCGACGAACCGGAGTGCGGCTGGACGTTGGCGTAGTCGGCACCGAACAGCTGCTTGGCACGTTCGATGGCCAGGGCTTCTACCTTGTCGACGTGCTCGCAGCCGCCGTAGTAGCGCTTGCCTGGGTAGCCTTCAGCGTATTTGTTGGTCAGGCCGCTGCCTTGGGCCTGCATCACGCGCTTGGAGGTGTAGTTTTCCGAGGCGATCAGCTCGATGTGGTCTTCCTGGCGCTGTTCTTCGGCATTCATCGCCGCCAGCAGTGCATCGTCGTAACCCTGGATTTGGTCTTGCTTGCTGAACATCGTGTATCTCCCGGCAGCGATCGTTTTTTGTCGTGGGGCACTGTGGCCCTTTGTGGCGATGTTATGACTGGGCGGGGCGGGTCAGATGCCTGCGCACGCCTTGCAATGGCGCGTTTACGACATTCGTTTTAATGTCGCTTGTTCAGGCCCTTTCGCGGGTGAACCCGCTCCTACACTGCTCGGCGTGCGCAGGTCCATTGTAGGAGCGGGTTCACCCGCGAAGAGGCCGGCCCAGACAACCCTGAAACCAGCTTATGCAGCGGTTGTATAGGCAACCGCCGAATCGATGGTTTAGAGTGCTGTTCTGCGTCGTTCACAGGACAGTAGTGTCATGACAGACAAGAGCCAACAATTCGCCAGCGACAACTATTCCGGTATCTGCCCCGAAGCCTGGGCGGCGATGGAAAAGGCCAACCATGGCCACGACCGCGCCTACGGCGACGACCAGTGGACCGAGCGTGCCTCGGAGTATTTCCGCAACCTGTTCGAAACCGACTGCGAGGTGTTCTTCGCCTTCAACGGCACCGCCGCCAACTCCCTGGCCCTGGCCTCGCTGTGCCAGAGTTACCACAGCGTGATCTGCTCCGAGACCGCCCACGTCGAAACCGACGAATGCGGCGCGCCTGAGTTCTTCTCCAATGGCTCCAAGCTGCTGACCGCGCCCAGCGTCAACGGCAAGCTGACGCCCGAGTCGATCCGCGAAGTGGCGCTCAAGCGCCAGGACATCCACTACCCCAAGCCACGGGTAGTGACCCTCACCCAGGCCACCGAAGTGGGCACCGTATACCGCCCCGACGAGCTCAAGGCGATCAGCGCCACCTGCAAAGAGCTGGGCCTGAACCTGCACATGGACGGCGCGCGCTTTACCAACGCCTGCGCATTCCTCGGGTGCAGCCCGGCCGAGCTGACCTGGAAGGCCGGTGTCGATGTACTGTGCTTTGGCGGCACCAAGAACGGTATGGCGGTGGGTGAGGCGATCCTGTTCTTCAACCGGCAGCTGGCTGAAGACTTCGACTACCGCTGCAAGCAGGCCGGGCAACTGGCGTCGAAGATGCGCTTCCTGTCGGCGCCCTGGGTCGGGCTGCTGGAAGACGGCGCCTGGTTGCGCCACGGCAACCACGCCAACCATTGCGCGCAGTTGCTGGCGTCGTTGGTGAGTGATTTGCCAGAGGTACAGCTGATGTTCCCGGTGGAAGCCAACGGGGTGTTCCTGCAGATGCCTGAGCAGGCCATTGAAGCGCTGCGTAGTAAGGGCTGGCGCTTCTATACCTTTATTGGCAGTGGTGGGGCGCGGTTCATGTGCTCGTGGGATACTGAGGAAGAGCGGGTGCGTGAGTTGGCGGCGGATATTCGCAGCATCATCACTGCCTGACAGATTGCTGGGAGGGCTTTGCCCTCCTTTCGCGACGCAAGGCCGCTCCTACAAGGGACCGCGGTGCCGGCATGGGAATGCGGTCCCTTGTAGGAGCGGCCTTGCGTCGCGAAAGGGCCGCAAAGCGGCCCCGGCAATCTAGAGCTTGAACCCACCCATCTGCCGCGCCAGATCATCGGCGAAGCCACGCAACGCCTGGCACTCTTCCCGGCACCCTTGCACCTCGGCCGCCGTCTCCCGCGCCAGATCGGAAATCCCCTGCACCGTACGATTGATCTCCTCCGTCACCGCCGACTGCTCTTCGGTCGCCGTGGCCACCTGATGGTTCATGTCGCTGATGTGTTCCACCTGGTCTGTAATCGCCCCCAAAGACGCCCCGGTGCGCTGGCTCGACTCCACGCCACTGCCGGTCGCCTGCTGCCCCGCCTGCATCGAACTCACCGCCGAACCCGCACCTTGCTTCAGGCGCTGGATCATCTGCTGCACTTCATCAGTGGACATCTGCGTGCGTCGGGCCAAGGTCCGCACTTCATCGGCCACCACAGCAAACCCACGGCCCATCTCGCCCGCGCGCGCAGCCTCGATGGCAGCGTTCAGCGCCAATAGGTTGGTCTGTTCGGAAATACTACGGATTACCGCCAATACTTCATCGATCGAGGCGACTTCATCTGCCAACTGGCTAACCGCATCAGCGGCCTTGCCGATATCGCCCGACATACCCTCGATACCCCGAATCGACCGTTGCACCACCTCGCGCGCCTGCAGCGCCTCATCCCGCGCCAACTGCGAAGCCTGCGCTGCATCGCCGGCATTGCGAGCAATGTCCTGCACGGTCAGGCCCATCTCGTGCACGGCGGTGGCGACCATTTCGGTCATCTCCTGCTGGCGCCCGGAGCGCTCAGCGGTGTTGTCCACCACCTGGGTCACCTGCTCCACGGCCAGGTGCAGCCGCTCGGAGGTTTGCAGTACCTCGCCAATCAGTCGGCGCTGGCTGTCGAGGAAGCGGTTGAAACCACGGGCCAGGTCGCCCAGTTCATCCTGGCGCGAATCATCCAGGCGATGGCTGAGGTCGCCAGCACCGCTGCCAATCTGCACCAATGCAGCGGTAACGCGGCGGATCGGCCGCACCAGGCCACGCGCCAGCAGCACCACCAGCAGCAAAGACAGCAAAGCCACGGCGCCACCAATCAGGCTGGTCAGCCCCACGGTCTGGCGCATCTGCGCGTATATTTCCGCCTCTGGCACCTCGGCCACCAAGGTCCAGTTGAGGTCGCGCAACGGCAGGCCAAGCGCCAGGTAGGTTTCGCCATCACGGCTGAAACGGCCGTTACGCAAGCCTTCGCCACCGCTCATCACGGCCTTGGCTGCAGCCGCACCGAGCTGTTCGCCGAGCTGGCGCTTGCCGCTGAAGGCCGAATCCGGGTGCACCTGGATCAGGCCATCGTTACGCACCAGGAACACCTTGCCGTGCTCGCCGAAGCTGAAGTCGTGGATCAGGCTGGACAGCTCGGTCATGCGCAGCCCCATGCCGGCCACACCGACCAGCTTGCCTTCCTTCTCGACGCGGTAGTCGATGAACAGCGCCAGCTCACCGGTAGCACCGTCGATGTCGATATTGATCAGGCGCTCGGCGCCGCTGTCGACGTAGCCGTAGAACCAGTTGTCCTTGGGGTTGCTGCGGCTAAGGGTGCGGTCCAAGCCGTTTTCATTGTAGTAATGGCCGGTCTCGGTCGCTGCGAACAGCGCAGTAAAGGCGTGGTTACGCTGCTTGGCGGCGGTCAGGTATTCAAGAAATTGTGGGGCTTGGGCAGGGTCTTCACCCGCGGCTAGCCAGTCGCGCAGCAAGGTGTTGCCGGCAATGTCGGCAGCAGCCGTTATGGGCTGGCCAAGCATGCGCTCGATGTCGTTGCGGATGGCTTCGATGCTGGCTGGCAGGGCGGTGTCGACCAGATAGCGCTCGGTGAGGCGATTGAGCGCCACGGTGAAGATGATGACCACAACCAGGATGCTCGCCAGCAAGGCCGCACCCATGCTGATGATCATTTGCCACTGGATGCTCTTGCGCCAGATACCCATGCCCTACTCCCCCGCAACATTATTGTTTTGCGAGAAGTGTATACACTTGCGTATCCAGTTAATCCAGTGATGTAAAGCAATCAGTTGCACCCTGTGGGAGCGGGTTTACCCGCGAATGCGATGTCGAAGGTACTGACGCATTCGCGGGTAAACCCGCTCCCACAAAGGGTGGTGCAAGTCTTATTGCTCGGCAATGGTCCGAACGATGGCATCCACGGTAGCGTCGATCTGCGCCTGGGTGCGCGCCAGCGTCTGCTGGTGTTCTTTCTGCAGTTCAACCTGCCTTGAGCAAAGGTTGAGGGCAGCCAGCACCAGCAGTTTGTCACCGATCAGGGTCGGGTACTGACGCTTGGTTTCGTTCAGGGCAGTGTTGAGCATGCGTACCGCCTGGGCCAAGGTTTCTTCCTGGCCTTCGGGCGCCTTGATCGAATAGTCGATGCCGAGAATCGACACGACATTGATCGGCTGCTCTGGCAGTCTCATGCGCCGACAACGCCCGCGCTGGCACGCTCAACCAGGGCCTGGATGCGTGCTGCGGTAGCGCCGTTCTTCTCTTCCTGCTCCATCAGCGACAGCTGCAGGGTTTCGTTCTCTTCTTTGGCCTGGGCCAGTTCCTGACCGAGGGCGGTGTTCTGTTCGGTAAGTTGAGCGTTTTTTTGCATCAGGTCGCTGACCAGTTGCTCGATTTGATTCAGGGAAGCTTCCAGCATGGGGTCTATCTCAGGTTGTTGCGAGGGGCGCACACGATAAAGAAAACTGCGCCCTATCGCCATTAAATATCGGATTCACGAAGTGTCGAACCCGCAGATTGACAGGGTAACCGCCACCTTGTTCCGACCTGGGTCAACCGCCGGTCAGGAAAAGGATAGCTACCTCACAATTCTCACCGTTTGCGCTCAAGACTGATCAGTCACGACCGATAGCCCGGCAAGTCCCATTTCGTCGCACTTTGCGCACGCTTTCTTTCCTTGCCTGGATCCCTTCCTCCATGTCTTTACGCAACATGAATATCGCCCCGCGGGCCCTACTGGGCTTCGCGCTGATCGGCCTGCTGATGCTCGGCCTCGGCATCTTTTCGCTCATACAGATGGGCAACATCCGCCAGGCCGGCGTGGTCATCGAGCAGGTCAGCGTGCCCAGTATCAAGATCCTCGACGAACTCACCGCGCTGAACCTGCGCATGCGCACCCTCTCCTACCGCCTGCTGCTTAACCGCGAAGCGGAAACCCAGCGCGACACCCTGAACCTGCTGGACCAGCGCAACGCCCAGATCGACCGCGCCCGCCAGGCCTACCTGCCGATGATCGGCGCCGCCGACGAGCAGGCCGCGTTCGACCAGTACGGCCAGTTACTCAACCAGTACCGCCAGCTGGAATCGCGCATGCGCAGCCTGAGCCAGGCCGACCGCATCGATGAACTGCGCGACCTGCTCAACCGCGACCTGCTGGCCAACTCCGAGCAAGTCAACAAGGTCATGGAAACCCTGGTACGCATCAACACCGACCAGACCCGCGCCACCAACGAAAAAGCCGCCAACCAGTACGCCGCCGCCTTCGCCCTGGTGATCGGCCTGCTGATCGCGGCTACCGTGCTGACCTTCCTCTGCGCGTTCCTGCTGACCCGCAGCATCGTCAAGCCGATCGAGGACGCGCTCAAAAGCGCCGAGCAGGTCGCTGACGGTGACCTGACTCACATCATCCGCGCCGAAGGCACCGATGAAGCTGCCCGCCTGTTGCGCGCCATGGCGCGTATGCAGGACAAGCTGCGCGACACCTTGCAACAGATTGCCGGCTCTGCCACCCAGTTGGCCTCAGCGGCGGAAGAGTTGAATGCCGTTACCGACGAAAGCGCCCGTGGCCTGCAACAGCAGAACAACGAAATCGAACAGGCCGCCACCGCCGTGACGGAAATGACCAGCGCCGTGGAAGAAGTGGCACGCAATGCCGTGAGCACGTCCGAAGCGTCCAGTGAAGCCAGCCGCTCGACCGGCGACGGCCGTGACCTGGTGATGGAGACCGTTGGTGCCATCGAGCGCATGAGCGGTGATGTGCAGGCTACCGCCAAGCTGATTACTCACCTGGCCGAGCAGTCGCGTGATATCGGCAAGGTGCTGGATGTAATCCGTGGCCTGGCTGACCAGACCAACCTGCTGGCACTGAACGCAGCAATCGAAGCGGCACGCGCCGGTGAAGCGGGCCGTGGTTTTGCCGTGGTGGCCGATGAAGTACGCGCGTTGGCCCACCGTACCCAGCAGTCGACCAGCGAGATCGAGCGCATGATCGGCAGCATTCAGGGCGGTACCGAAGAGGCCGTGGAGTCGATGCGCACCAGCACCGAGCGTGCCGAATCGACGCTGAACATCGCACGGGGTGCGGGGATGGCGCTGGATACCATTGCCGGGGCGGTGGCGCAGATCAACGAGCGCAACCTGGTGATCGCCAGCGCGGCGGAAGAGCAGGCGCAGGTGGCGCGGGAGGTGGACCGCAACCTGGTGAATATCAACGATTTGTCGGTGCAGAGTGCTACCGGGGCGCATCAGACCAGTGCGGCGAGTGCCGAACTGTCTCGCCTTGCAGTTGATTTGAATGGGTTGGTGGCGCGCTTCCGTACCTGACCTGAAAAATAGGGGGCCGCTATGCGGCCCTGATCAGTTTACTGCTTTCCGAAGATCTTGAATGCTCGCTGGCGATAGGACCAACGAAAGGCGAAAACTCAGCATCAGCTAGATCCATCAAGAAGGGTGCAGCGCGATGTTGAACCTGCTTCTTCAGGGATTTACCAACCGAAAATCCTTTTAGCCCTACCTTTACAACGCTTGCGGCTGCAACCAATTGTTTTCCACCAGGTATTCCATAAGAAGCCATGACGCCTCCGACACCGGCCGTCCATTTCGCGGCTTCAGCCAAAACCTTTAGCTTGTCAGGTTCCGACCAGACAGCTTTGAGCCTTGAGCCTAACCATATAGCTCGTTTAAGTACCGAGAATATGCTGAACGCGCCACTTGGATCTTGCCTGTTGACCGGATCGCCCAGGCAGTAGGAATAAGCATTGATACCGCCCTTGGAAAACGGGCTCTGGGGATCCGCTGACAAGAAACGCCTCAAAGCTGGACTGTAGGATCTTCTACCGTTGCCGAGCAGATAACTGCCAGTTAGACGATCCTGGAACTCTCCATTGAATGCGAGTAATGAGGCAGATCGACCAGGCTGAATACCGTAAGGGTCGTACTGTACTGAACGGCATAGGCTCACAGAAGCTGAAATGGGTTGAATCATACAAGCCTCCAGAGTTTCTGAAGTAAAGCTACTTCATCGCCGGATACTCTGGAACTGATAGATTTACTAGTTCTTATAGCCGGGTCCGCTTTGCGGCCCATCGCGACACAAGGCCGCTCCTACAGGGATATGCGTTTACCCATGGGTACGCGTTCCCCTGTAGGAGCGGCCTTGTGTCGCGATGGGCTGCGCAGCAGCCCCCTGCAATTTCGGATCAGTAATCGATCCGCACATCCCCTTTCGGCACGCTGCAGCACGACAGGATGTAGCCCTCGGCTTCGTCCTCTTCGGTAATGCCGCCGTTGTGCTCCATCTCCACTTCGCCGCCCAGCTTCAGCACCTTGCACGTGCCGCAAATACCCATGCCACAGGCTTTCGGGATCATCAGGCCCACCTTGGCAGCCGCCGCATGCACGGTCTCGCCCGGGGCGATGCGGATGCTCTTTTCGCTGCCAATGAACTCCACCAGATTGAGATCGGAAACATCCAGCTCCGGCGCATCGGCGGCCTGCTCGGCGTGCTCCACCGCGTCGGCCTTGGCCTCTGGCGGTGTGGCCCCGAACGACTCCTCGTGGTAGTTCTTCATGTCGAAGCCGACCGCCTCAAGCATGCGCTTGACCGCGGTCATGTACGGCGTCGGGCCGCAGCAGAACACCGTGCGCTCCATGTAGTCCGGCGCAATCAGCTCCATCAGCCGCTGGTTCAGGTAACCGCGGTAACCCGCCCACGGTTCGCCCAGGCCATGCTTCTCGCAAATGATGTGCAGGCTGAAGTTGGGGATGCGCGAAGCCATCTGTTCCAGCTCGCGGTGGTAGATGATGTCCTTCGGCGAACGGGCGCTGTGCACGAAGACCATGTCGACATTGGCGTTGGTGTCGTAGAACCAGCGCGCCATCGACATCACCGGGGTAATGCCGACGCCGCCTGACAGGTACAGCGTCTTGCCAGCCGGGAAGTCGATGGCATTGAACAGCCCCACCGGGCCGTGCACCGGCAACTCGGCGCCTTCGTGCATGGTGTCGTGCAGGAAGTTCGACACCAGGCCGCCCGGCACGCGCTTGACGGTGATCGAGAAGCTGTACGGCACCGACGGCGAACTGGAGATGGTGTAGGAGCGCATCACCGGCTTGCCTTCGATCTCCAGCTCCAGGGTAACGAACTGCCCTGGTTTGAAGAAGAACATGATCGGCTGGTCGGCCATGAAGCAGAAGGTGCGCACGTCCCAGGTCTCCTGGATGACCTTGACGCAGCGCACGATGTGGCGGCCGTTGGCCCAGGTCTGGGTAGTGACCGGATTGAGGAAGGTATCGGACATGTTCATCTCCAGCGGCCGACTATGGCCCTTTTTATGGCTTGGATAATGCGCAAGCTGAGGGCGACGTACATTCCTGCCAGCGACATCGGCGTGCTTATCGCGACCAGCCCCGCACGACAAGGGCTGGCGCGTCGTTATTCAAATCGGCCATGTCGTCCATGGATACGGTTCACGGCGCCTTCGGACGCACACTCCACGGCAAAACAACTAGCTGCTTTCTGACACGCAGCCTTGCGGCACCACAACAACGATTAGCCACCTTTTGCCGGCCGCACACGGCCCCGAGGAATACACGATGGACGTCACCGCAACCCTGAGCCTGGGCGATCCACTGGAACCTGCACGCAAGGCTACCGCCGAGATGCTGCAGACCCGCGAGCGCACCTACTCGCTGCCCCAGCCTTTCTACACCGACGAGCGTCTGTTCCAGATCGACATGCAGGAGATCTTCCAGAAAGAATGGTTGATCGCCGGCATGACTTGCGAAATTCCGGCGAAAGGCAACTACATCACTTTGCAGATCGGCAAGAACCCGATCCTGGTGGTGCGTGGCGCCGAAGGTAAAGTGCATGCCTTCCATAACGTCTGCCGCCACCGCGGTTCGCGCCTGTGCGTCAGCGACAAAGGCAAGGTGGCCAAGCTGGTCTGCCACTACCACCAGTGGACCTATGAACTGGACGGCCGCCTGCTGTTCGCCGGCACCGAAATGGGCGCCGACTTCGACATGAAGGAGTACGGCCTCAAGCCGGTGCACGTGAAGGTTGCCGGTGGTTACATTTTCATCAGCCTGGCGGAAAACCCGCCCGCCATCGACGAGTTCCTGGCCACCCTTGAGCACTACATGGAACCGTACGACATGGAGAACACCAAGGTGGCGGTGCACACCACCTTGATGGAAAAGGCCAACTGGAAACTGGTGCTGGAAAACAACCGCGAGTGCTACCACTGCTCCGGTTCGCACCCGGAACTGCTGCAAACCCTGCTGGAATGGGACGACACCAACGACCCGCGTGCCAGCCAGGAATTCAAGGACCACGTGGCCAGCTCTGCTGCCGCCTGGGAAGCCGAGAAGATCCCTTACCTGCACAAAAGCCACGGCCTGCGTAACCGCATCGTGCGCATGCCGCTGCTCAAGGGCACGGTGTCGATGACCATGGACGGCAAGCAGGCCTGCCAGAAGCTGATGGGCCGCATCAAGAACCCGGACCTGGGCTCGATGCGCATCCTGCACCTGCCGCACTCGTGGAACCACTGCATGGGCGACCACATGATCGTGTTCACCGTGTGGCCGATCAGCGCGCAGGAAACCATGGTTACCACCAAATGGCTGGTGCACAAGGATGCCGTGGAAGGCGTGGATTACGACCCAGAGCGCATGCGCAAGGTGTGGGACGCCACCAACGACCAGGACCGCCGTCTGGCGGAAGAAAACCAGCGTGGCATCAACTCCACGGCGTACCAGCCTGGGCCCTACTCGAAGACTTACGAGTTTGGCGTGGTGAACTTCATTGACTGGTACAGCGACCGCGTATTGGCCAATCTGGGCGCAGAGCCTGCTCCTTACCTGAAAGAAGTGAAGGCGCAGTGAGTATTTAGCGTTAGCCTGCCGCGCTCCACTTGCCTGCGAGTTGGAGCGCGTCGGCCGACGTTTGGACATCAGGGCCTGACGCTACACGGTGACGCTGTGCGGTGTCGGGCGCGCTGACCTTATCCTTTCCGCTACTGCTGTAAACCCCCGGCCAACGTTAGCGAGCATCTCGTCCACCATCGTCACATCCATGAAAGTCTCCAGGGCGACCACGGGAATTTCACGTGGGTTTGCCCACAAGTAACTCCCCACCTCACGTGCTGCAGCAAAGTTACCTATCGAACCCCCGCTCAGGTTGGTGACTGAATTCAAAACGCCCAATACATCCGTTGCTGTCTGGAAGGCAGGCGTCACACCAGAGGTTGCAGCAACCAACTGCCCAGCCACCCCAGCGCTCCCGGTTATGAAAAAATGCTGATTGGAGACTCTGGATGCATGAGGCAGCTCCTGATGGCGCACGGAGGGCACGTGCACGCCCACTCCTGCATGGGTACTCGTGGCCCGGAAAGCTGCCCTGCGCCCCACAACATTCCTGGCAGTACGTGCCAACGAGCCGAACAACGTAGCACCGCTGGACGCCACGCCAACGATTCTGAGCACGACGCCCCAGAACGCACCGCTCGGGTCATGGCGATTCACGGGATCGCCACCACAATAGGCGTATGCATGGATACCTCCCTTGCCGAACGGGCTTAGCGAGTCAGGGCCAATGAACCGCCTCAGGCTCGGGCTGTAGAAGCGGCGACCATTACCCAGCGGATAACAGCCTGTCAGTGGATCCGGATGCTGACCGCAGAAAGCCAGTCCTGGTATTGGAGCGGTGCTCAAGGCACCGTACGGCGAAAAAGCGCGCGCCTCGTGACACCCTCTACCCAATACAGAGTGCTGGCGGTCGATACTTAGCAGGAATGTCGTCATGGTTATCCACAATTCACGGAGCGTGTGGACAGGGTAATGAGGGACGTTGCGTTTGCGTACTGACAAAAATAACAGGCCGCCAACTGGTCACTATTCAACCAATCCAGTCAAGGCCCCATACCTCTTGGGCTACAGCGATGTTCATACATCTTGTCCACAGAGACACCAACAGAGTTTGTGGGCAACCGATGATTTCTCTGCAATCGAGCTGTGGATAAGCGCCTTAAGGTCCTGATTAACGTGATTATGGAGGAATTCATCTGGGCTTGATCATTTTTTGAACAATTCTATCAAAGCCTTAAATACCGGGGCTTACAGACGCTACCGAACAGATTATCCACAGACCGGCTAACAGCGATTGTGGGCAAAATCAGGAGGACGCTGACGCGCAAGCAGGCGAAAGCTGGGAGAATGCCTGATCGTTTTTTGATCAATATCTTGAAGAGCACGACCTATAAGGGCTGCAGCCATGCGCCAACACATTATCCACACCTTGGCGAACAGATTCCGTGGGCAAAACTTGGTGCACCTGATATTTCTGCCAGTTTCGTGAGGTTTGCCGTTGGGATTGGGTAAAGGCCACCCTACGGCCATTACCAGGAATGACTTATGCACAGCTATGCGGTGGTGAGTAAGGGTTTGGCGACGGGGGAACGCGTGTTGTCGAGCCTGTGAACAAGTTACTGGGCTATTGGGCGTTCAATGTAGTTCGGCAATAGTTGCTCTCTGTAGGAGCGGCCTTGTGTCGCGATGGGCTTCGCAGCAGGCCCAGGATCTCGAGCACAACTCAAGATTGCCGGGGCTGCTTTGCAGCCCATCGCGACACAAGGCCGCTCCTACACGGGATCGCTTGAGCCCTTAGCGCAGCACGCCCTCTTCCACCAGCAGCTTGAGGATGGCCTCGGCGCCTTCCTGTGGGGAAACGTCCTTCAGTACCTTGCCGCCACCGCCGCTGGCCTTGGCCGTTGCGGCCTTCATCCGGTCAGCACCGCTCTTGGCCTTGATCACCTTCAAGCGTTTGGGCCGCGGTCGCGCCGGTTGCAGCTCGGCCTCGGCCAGCAGCTCGTCATCGACAATCGCCACGTTACGTGCCGCCAATACCCCGCGGCGCGCTGGCCCGAAGGCGCTTTGTCGTGGCTTGGGCGCTGCGTTATCCACAGTCGCCAGCAATGGCAGGCGCACCTTCAGCCGACGCCGCTGGCCACGCGGCAAAGCCTGCAGCACCTGCGCCGTGCCGTTTTCGATCGACTCCACTTCGGCCAATCCGACAATCAACGGCCAGCCAAGCTTTTCCGCCAGCAGGAACGGCAACATGCCCGACCCCTCACCGGTCTCGGCCTGGCTGCCAGTCAGTACCAGTTGCGCCCCGGCATCGCGCAGGTAATCCCCAAGCACGCCCAGCACATCGGCACCGGCCGGCTGCTCCAGCACGTCCAGGTGGTCCAGGCCCATGCCCAGGTAGGCACGCAGCGCTTCTTCACCCGGGTCGCCGGCATGCACCACCTGCAAGTTATCCCCAGCCAGCTGCAAACCCAGCTCCACCGCGCGGGCATCCTGCTCGGCGCGGCGGGCGCGGCCGGAGCTTGGGTGGGCACCGATGGAAACCAGGCTGATCACTTTCGTACTCATGCTCGTGCCCTTATGCCGCGTCGCGCTGGCCGCCGCTGCGGTAGTTGTCCACAGCCTCGATCAGTGCCTTGAGAATCGCCGAACTGTCGCCAATCACCGACAGGTCAGCCCGTTTGATCATGTCGCAGCCCGGGTCCATGTTGATCGCCACCACCTTGTCGCAGGCGCCAATGCCCTGCAGGTGCTGGATCGCCCCCGAGATACCCACAGCCACGTAGACCCGTGCAGTGACCCAGGTCCCGGTGGCACCGACCTGGCGGTTACGCGGCATGAAGCCATCGTCCACCGCTACCCGCGAGGCGCCTTCGGTGGCGCCGAGGGCCGCAGTGGCCTGGTGGTAAAGATCCCAGTCCTTGACCCCGTTACCGCCCGAGACAATGAATTCGGCCTCGGCCATGGCGATGGTGGCCGGGTCGACCGCCACCGAGCCAAGGTCTTCGATACGCGTCAGGCTGCGCGCCACGCTTGTGGACAACTCCACCGGCAGCGCTTCATGACGGGTTTCATTGACCGGCTCGGCGCACTCGGCCGCCGCCAGGATCAAGCGTGGCACGGCGCGTTGCAGGTCTTGCTGGCCGGCACCGGCGCGGCCGATGCACTGGCCATCCTTGACCTGCCACACCCGCGTCGCCGGGCGCTCGCCCAGTGCTGCGCCCAGGCGCCGGCCCAGTTCGCCGCCACCGGTGCGGCTGTCGGGCAGCAGCCAGTGGCGCGGGGTGAATTGGTTATCCACAGCGCGCAAGCCCTGCACCAGTTGCTCCGGTGCATAACCTTCGAAGGCCTCGCCTTCGATGACCAGCAGGCGGTCGACACCGGCTGTGGAAAAGTTGCTTTCCTTGTGTTCGCCAAACACTACCGCCAGCACCGCACCGTCGCTGCCTGCCAGGCTGTGGGCCAGGCCGAGCAAGTCGCGGTCGTGGCTGCTCAGGCGGCCGCCGACCATGTCCGGTACCACGGCAATGTAGAACGCAGGTGCCGGTACCTGGTGCAGCGGCAGCTTGACCTCGGCCACCGCCGTGCGCCGCCCGCCGACACCGGTGCCCTGCTGGGCGCCGCTGCGGTCGATGCGCTTGATGCCGGCGGGGCCGATAAAGCCTGCGGCAATCGCATGGGGGTTCTTGCGGATGAGGCCGTTGGGCCCCATCCAGTTGGTCTGTTGCGTCTGCATGGCCGCATGCAGCGGGTGCAGGCGGTTGCGGGCGATCCACTCGGCGCGTGGGTCGCGGCGGATAATGTCGCTCATCAGTGCACCTCCGCAGGTTCACGTTTAGCCGTTTGCGGCTTTGGGACGGCAGGCGTGTCCTCTTCGATCAGCACGTCAGCCACCAGCTCGGCCAGGTCCTTGATCTGTGGGCGCGGTTCGACCACACCTTCGAGCATGGCGGTGCACTGTGGGCAACCCACGGCCACCAGCTCGGCCTCGGTCTCGCGAATGTCGTCCATGCGCATGTCGGGGATACGCTGTTTGCCCGGGATGTCGGTGATCGGCGCACCCCCACCTCCGCCGCAGCAACGGGAACGGAAGCCCGAACGCTGCATCTCGCGTACTTCGATACCCAGTGCCTTGAGCACTTCACGCGGGGCTTCGTACTCGCCGTTGTAACGGCCCAGGTAGCACGGGTCGTGGTAGGTGACGCTGCCGCCCTTGTGCTGGCCCAGGTTCAACTTCTTGGCCGCAATCAACTCGGCGATGTAGGTGCTGTGGTGCTGCACCTGGTAGTCGCCACCCAATGCGCCGTATTCGTTCTTCAGCACATGGAAGCTGTGCGGGTCGCAGGTGACGATGCGCTGGAACTTGTACTTGGCCAGGGTCTGGATATTGCGCTTGGCCAGTTGCTGGAAGGTCGCTTCATCACCCAGCCTGCGCGCCACGTCGCCGCTGTCGCGTTCTTCCAGGCCGAGCACGGCAAAGTCAACGCCCGAAGCCTTGAGCACTTTGACGAACGAGCGCAAGGTACGCTGGTTGCGCATGTCGAAGGCACCGTCGCCCACCCAGAACAGCACCTCGGTGGTTTTCACCTCCGACAGCAGTTGCAGGTTGAGGTCGGCGGCCCAGTTCATGCGCCCGCCAGGGGCAAAGCCGCCCGGGTTGTCGGTGGCGATCAGGTTGTCCAGCACCTCGGCGCCCTTGTTCGGGGTCGCGCCCTTTTCCAGGGTGAGGTGGCGGCGCATGTCGACGATGGCATCGACGTGCTCGATCATCATTGGGCACTCCTCGACGCAGGCACGGCAGGTGGTGCACGACCACAGCGTCTCGGCGTCGACCAGGCCATTGACGATCGGCTGGTGTGGGCTACCGCCGTGCTCGCCGATCGGCTTGCCAGGGTACGGGCTGCCGGCGAACTGGGCGTCGGTGCCACCGGCCAGGCCGATGACCATGTCCTGGATGAGTTTTTTCGGGTTCAGTGGCTGGCCGGCGGCAAACGCCGGGCACATCGCTTCACATTTACCGCACTGCACGCAGGCGTCGAAACCGAGCAGCTGGTTCCAGGTGAAGTCGACCGGTTTTTCCACGCCCAGCGGCGCGTTCGGGTCTTCCAGGTCCAGCGGCTTTAGGCCGGTGGAGCGGCCGCCGCCGAAGCGCTCGGCGCGGCGGTGCCAGGCCAGGTGCAAGGCACCGGCAAAGGCGTGTTTCATCGGGCCGCCCCAGGTCATGCCAAAGAACAGCTCCGACACGCCCCACAGCACGCCGAGGCCAAGCACCGCGACCATCACCCAGCCGCCGGTATTGGCCGGCAGGATGCCGGCGACCGGCAAGGTGGCGATGAAGAAGCTCACGGCAAATGCCAGCAGGCTCTTCGGCAGGCGCATCCACGGGCCCTTGGACAGGCGCGCAGGCGGGTTGAGGCGGCGCTTGAAGACGAAGATGGCGCCGGTAAACATGATCACCGTGGCCACCAGCAGCGCGTAGCCAAGAATCTTGCTCTGCAGGCCGAAGCCGTGCACCAAAATTGCCAGGGCAGCCGACAGCACGAAGCCGCCCGCCGTGGCCACGTGGGTCTTGGACATGTACTTGTCACGCTCGACCACATGGTGCAGGTCTACCAGGTAACGGCGCGGCATGGCCAGCAGGCCGCCGATCAGGTTGACCTTGGCGGCCCGGCCGCGACGCCACATGCGCACCCGGCGCAGGGCGCCGAGCACTGCCAGGCCAAGCGCAGCGAACAGCAGGATGGGTAAAAGGGTGTTCAACATGGGAGGCTCCCACAACAGCTGGATTCTTGCGCCACTCTCAAGGGCGGCGCGGACCCCTGTAGGAGCGGCCTTGTGTCGCGAAAGGGTCGCGAAGCGGCCCCAGCATTCTCAGCGCTGATGAATTGCTGGGGCCGCTTCGCAGCCCTTTCGCGACACAAGGCCGCTCCTACAGGGGGGCCAGTCCCGCCCCTAGAGAGGCGGTGCGATCAGAAGTCCTTGCACAGGCGCAAGGCGTCGTAGATCGCCGCATGCACGTTGCGCTGGGCCACGCAGTCGCCAATGCGGTACAGCAGGTAGCCTTCGCCCGGCTGGCTGAGGATCGGCTGTGGCTTGATGGCGAACAGCGCCTCCACGTCGATCTGGCCTTTGTTGCGCGAACCTTCCTTCAGCGCGTAGTACAGCTGCTCGTCAGGGCGCACGCCGTTCTCCACCACCACCTGGTCGACCACGCGCTCTTCCTTGGCGCCGGTGTATTCGTTCTCCAGCACCGCCACCAGCTTGTCGCCTTCGCGGTAGACCTTTTCCAGCATCATGTCGCCGGTCATGATCACTTCTTTCGGGTACATGCTGCGGTAGTAGGTAGGGAAGGTGGTACCGCCCATGGCCACGCCCGGCTTGATGTCGTCGGTGACGATCTCGACCTGGCTGCCCTTGTCGGCGATGAAGTCAGCCACCGACATGCCGGTGAATTCGCAGATGGTGTCGTACACCAGTACGTTCTTGCCCGGCGCAACCTTGCCGTCGAGCACGTCCCAGCTGCTGACCACCAGCCCTTCGGCGGCGCCCCAGTGCTCGTTCTGCTCAAGGAACGAATGGCCACCCACCGCCAGCACGATCACGTCCGGGCGCAGGTCCTGGATGGTTGCCACGTCAGCGGCAGTGCCCAGGCGCAGGTCGACCTTCAGGCGCGCCAGCTCCAGCTGGTACCAACGGGTGATACCGGCAATCTGGTCGCGCTGCGGCGCCTTGGCGGCGATGGTGATCTGCCCACCAATCTGGTCCTTCTTCTCGAACAGGGTCACGTCGTGGCCGCGTTCCGCAGCCACGCGCGCCGCTTCCATGCCGGCGGGGCCGGCGCCTACCACTACCACCTTGCGTTTGACGCCCGTGGTCTTTTCGATGATGTGCGGCACGCCCATGTATTCACGGGAGGTCGCGGCGTTCTGGATGCACAGCACATCCAGGCCCTGGTACTGGCGGTCGATGCAGTAGTTGGCACCGACGCACTGCTTGATCTGGTCGATCTGGCCCATCTTGATCTTGGCGATCAGGTGCGGGTCGGCCATGTGCGCACGGGTCATGCCGACCATGTCCACGTAGCCGCCTTCCAGAATGCGCGTGGCCTGGTTCGGGTCTTTGATGTTCTGCGCGTGCAGCACCGGGACCTTGACCACTTCCTTGATGCCGGCCGCCAGGTGCAGGAATGGCTCCGGCGGGTAGCTCATGTTGGGGATGACGTTGGCCAGGGTGTTGTGGGTGTCGCAACCCGAGCCGACCACGCCGAGGAAGTCGAGCATGCCGGTGGCATCGTAGTAGGCGGCGATCTGCTTCATGTCCTCGTGGCTGAGGCCATCGGGGTGGAACTCGTCACCGCAGATACGCATGCCCACGCAGAAGTCGTCCCCGACTTCGGCCCGCACGGCTTTCAATACTTCCAGGCCGAACTTCATGCGGCCTTCGAAGCTGCCGCCCCATTCGTCGGTACGCTTGTTCACCCGTGGGCTCCAGAACTGGTCGATCATGTGCTGGTGCACTGCCGACAGTTCCACCCCGTCCAGGCCGCCCTCTTTGGCACGCCGCGCAGCCTGCGCGTAGTTGCCGATCACCCGCCAGATCTCTTCTACCTCGATGGTCTTGCAGGTGGCGCGGTGCACCGGTTCGCGGATACCCGACGGCGACATCAGGGTCGGCCAGTTGAAGCCGTCCCAGCGCGAGCGACGGCCCATGTGGGTAATCTGGATCATGATCTTGGCGCCATGCTTGTGCATGGCGTCGGCCAGGTTCTGGAAGTGCGGGATGATGCGGTCGGTCGACAGGTTGACCGACGCCCACCACTCCTGCGGGCTGTCGATGGCCACCACCGACGAGCCGCCGCAGATCGCCAGGCCGATGCCGCCCTTGGCCTTTTCTTCGTAGTACTTCACGTAGCGGTCGGTCGTCATGCCGCCGTCAGTGGCGTAGACCTCGGCGTGCGCGGTGCTGAGCACACGGTTGCGGATGGTCAGTTTGCCGATCTGGATCGGCTGGAACATTGCTTCGAATGCCATGACGCTATCTCCGGCTTACAACGGCTTTGTAACGAACAGGCCATCTTCGTGGCCTTCTTCCGACCCGCCGTAGACCTGTTCGGCCACGGTGCGGATCTTGCTGCCGCGGGCGGCGAGAATCTGGTCCATGGCGCCGGCGAACCAGCCGGTGAACATGTAGTCGACCTTGCGGCCGCACTTGCCATAGACGTACACGAACGCAGAGTGCTTGAGCTTGACGCTGCAGGTGCCCTTGTCCAGGTCGATGTCCTGGATTTCGAACAGGCCCCAGCCACGCTGGCTCAGGCGCTTCATGTAGTGCTCGAACACCGCCACACCTTCCAGGCCATGGCACTCGGCTTCTTTTTCACACCAGTGCCAGGCGGACTTGTAGCCGGCCTTGTAGAGAATCTCGGCGTAGGCGTCAGCGCCCAGCACTTCCTCGATGCCGATGTGGTTGTTGACGAAGAAATGGCGCGGCACATACAGCATCGGCAGCGCGTCGCTGGTCCATACGCCGGTTTCGGTATCGACTTCGATTGGCAATTGCGGGGCGATCTTGGCCATGGAAACTCAACTCCATAAAATTTTTTTTTGGGATGCCCCGGCGTTGCTGGCAGGGGCTTCAGGCTTTGGAGAGCGGCTTACTCGCCCCAGACGTCCTTGAGGACGTTCACCCAGTTCTCACCCATGATCTTGCGCACCACGCGCTCGGAGTGGCCGCGCTTGAGCAAGGTTTCGGTGAGGTTGGGGAATTCGCCCACGGTGCGGATGCCCAGTGGGTTGATGATCTTCCCGAAGTTGGTCAGGCGGCGGGCATAACCCTTGTCGTGGGTCAGGTACTCGAAGAAGTCCTGGCCGTGGCCCTGGGTGAAGTCGGTACCGATACCGATGGCGTCTTCACCGACGATGTTCATGGTGTATTCGATGGCTTCGGCGTAGTCGTCGATGGTCGAATCGATGCCCTTGGCCAGGAACGGCGCAAACATGGTCACGCCGACGAAACCGCCGTGGTCGGCGATGAATTTCAGCTCTTCGTCCGACTTGTTGCGCGGGTGCTCTTTCAGGCCCGAGGGTAGGCAGTGCGAGTAGCACACCGGCTTTTTCGATTCGAGGATGACTTCTTCGGAAGTCTTGGAGCCGACGTGGGACAGGTCGCACATGATGCCGACGCGGTTCATTTCCGCCACGATCTCGCGGCCAAAGCCCGACAGACCACCGTCACGCTCGTAGCAACCGGTGCCCACCAGGTTCTGGGTGTTGTAGCACATCTGCACGATGCCCACGCCCAGCTGCTTGAACACGTCGACGTAGGCGATCTGGTCTTCGAACGCATGGGCGTTCTGGAAGCCGAAGAGGATGCCGGTCTTGCCCAGTTCCTTGGCCTTGCGGATGTCGGCGGTGGTGCGCACCGGCATCACCAGGTCGCCGTTGTCGCGGATCAGCTTCTGGCTGGCGGCAATCTGGTCGACGGTCGCCTTGAAGCCTTCCCAGACCGACACCGTGCAGTTGGCCGCAGTCAGCCCGCCTTTGCGCATGTCTTCGAACAGCTCGCGGTTCCACTTGGCAATGATCAAGCCATCGATGACGATGCTGTCGGCGTGAAGTTCGGCTGGGCTCATCAGGCTGTCCCCTTTTGTTGATTTGGGCCGCGCCGAATCTTCTGCCGGCGCTTTGGGGCCAGCATATGCCTGTGCCTTGCGACGCCCCGATGCAAAAACGACAGGGGGTTTGCCGAAAGCGTCAATGCGCGACAACAGCCCCTCTGCTGCGCTGTCTGGCGATGAGAGACAGTCTCGATAACGCCGTTTGCGGGCACTTCATGAACATTTGGACAGGTAGCTACCGCCGCGCCTTCGTCTGAGCGAGAATCCCAGCGATTCGTCAGCCTGTTGAGGAGAAAAGGGATGAAATCATTGGCATGGCTGTTACTGCTGGCTGTCGTATCGGGCGCCCAGGCCGGCGAGGAAGAAAGCACCCCGTGCGACAACGTCGAGACCGATCAGCAGACGTTCGCCTGTGCGGCGTTCAACAAGCAAACCGCCGAGCGCGAGCTGAAAGCGGCGTATGACGACCTGATCCAGCGCATTCGCGACCAGTATGCCGATGAAGGCAGCCAGGCTACTGCGCTGGTCGGGCGCATGGAGGCGGCCGAGAAGCTGTGGGCGCAGTTGCGCGATGCGGATTGCAAGGTTGAGACCTATGCCGAGAAGCCCGGCAGCAAGGCGTTCCAGGCGGCTTGGGACACCTGTGTGGCGCAGCGTAGTGATGACCGCTCGGAGTATTTGCAGTCCATTGGTCAGCAGTAAACCTGTGCTGGCCTCTTCGCGGGTAAACCCGCTCCTACACGTAATGCACATGACCCACAAGCGGTGATTTCCTTGTAGGAGCGGGTTTACCCGCGAAGAGGCCAGAACAGGCGGAAATCATACGGCCCTGGCCAAGCGGTCCTCCCGCGGGCAACGCTGGTACCGCGCCCGATAACAGCGGGTAAAGTACGAAGCCGACTCGAACCCGCATGCCACCCCCACCTCCAGCACACTCATGTCGGTCTGGCGCAACAACTGCCTGGCTTTATCCAGCCGCAGTCGCAAATAGAAGCCACTGGGCGTGTCGTCCAGGTGCACACGAAACAGCCGCTCCAGCTGCCGCCGGGTCACCTGCACCGCTTCGGCCAGTACCTGGGTATTGAGCGGCTGCTCGGTGTTGCGCTCCATTTCGCCAATCACCTTCACCAACTTCTTGTTGCTGATGCCGTAACGGCTGGCGATCTGCATGCGCTGGTGGTCCTGTCGCTGGCGGATACGCCCGAGCACGAACTGCTCCGACACCTGCACCGCCAGTTCACTGCCGTGGGCCTGGGCAATCAGGTCGAGCATCAGGTCGATTGACGCCGTGCCGCCCGCGCAGGTAATGCGCCGCCGGTCGATCTCGAACAGTTCCTGGGTCGCCTGCAGGCTCGGGTAGTTCTCCTTGAACGCTTCCAGCGCCTCCCAGTGCACGGTGGCGCGATGGCCATCGAGCAGGCCGGCCTCGGCCAGCACCACTGCGCCGGTGTCGATACCGCCCAGAATCACCCCGTCATGGTCCAGCCGGCGTAGCGCCTGTTGCAGCGCCGGCCCATAGCAGGCCAGCGGCTCAAAGCCGGCCACAATCAGCAGGATGCCACCCGGCTCGCCCCCCGCCAGCGCTGCATCGGCGTTCACCGACATGCCGTTGCTGGCCTCTACCGCGCCGCCATCCAGGCTCAGCACCTGCCAGCGGTACGACGGCCCTTTGAAGCGGTTGGCTACCCGCAGCGGCTCCAGGGCGCTGATGAAGCCCATGGCCGAGAAGCCGGGCAACAACAGGAAATGAATGATTTGCGGCATTGCATGCTCCACGGCAAAGGTGGTCGCCTCCGTGCAAGTGTTGGTCGCCAGGGTGCGATTTTTCACCCTGCCAGCAGCGTAGCGTGTTCACACGGTCCAGAGAGATCGAAACCCATAACAATATGCACTGCCGATGGAGAGCCACCATGCACAGCTTGATCCGCCGCAGCCTGTTGACCCTTGCCCTGAGCAGCCTCGCCACTTCCCCGCTTTTTGCCGCCGAGCCCGCGGCCTGCAAGAACGTCCGCCTGGGCGTGGTCAACTGGACCGACGTCATCGCCACCAGCGCCATGGCCCAGGTGCTGCTCGACGGCCTGGGTTACCAGACCAAACAGACCAGCGCTTCGCAGCAGATCATCTTCGCCGGCATCCGCGACAAACGCCTGGACATGTTCCTGGGTTATTGGAACCCGATCATGACCCAGACCATCACCCCGTTCGTCGACGCCAAACAGGTCAAGGTGCTCGACAAGCCCAGCCTGGAAGATGCCCGCGCCACCCTGGCAGTGCCGAAGTACCTGGCTGACAAGGGCCTGAAGACTTTTGGCGACATCCACAAGTTCGAAAAAGAGCTGGGCGGGAAAATCTACGGCATCGAGCCGGGCTCCGGCGCCAACACCCAGATCAAGGCGATGATCGCCAAGAACCAGTTCGGCCTGGGCAAGTTCCAGCTGGTCGAGTCCAGCGAGGCCGGCATGCTCGCCGCGGTCGACCGCGCGGTGCGGCGCAAGGAGGCCGTGGTGTTCTTCGGTTGGGCGCCCCACCCAATGAACGTGAACATCGACATGGCCTACCTGGGCGACAGCCAGGATGCCCTGGGCCCGGACGAAGGCCGTGCCACGGTGTGGACAGTGACCGCCCCGGACTACGCCGAACGCTGCCCCAACGCCCACCACCTGCTGGCCAACCTGAACTTCAGCGCCGAGGACGAGAGCCGCATGATGCAGCCGCTGCTCGACCACAAGGACGCGCTGGAGTCGGCCCGCCAGTGGCTCAAAGACCACCCCGAGGACAAGGCCCGCTGGCTGGAGGGTGTGACTACCTTCGATGGCAAGCCGGCTGCGGACAACCTCAAGCTCACTGCCAACTGAGCCGGCTCCTTTGCCCGCATACGCCCACTGACAGGTTTACCCGGTCGGTGTAGGAGCGGCCTTGTGTCGCGAAAGGGCCGCAAAGCGGCCCCCGGGTTTCAGCAGCGCCGCATACATCCTGGGGCTGCTGCGCAGCCCTTTCGCGACGCAAGGCCGCTCCTACAAAAAACAGCGCCAAACTCTAAACAAGGAACCCGCCATGAACCACGACGTCATCATCACCTGCGCCCTCACCGGCGCCGGCGACACCGCCTCGAAAAGCCACCTGGTCCCGGTTACCCCAAAGCAGATCGCCGAAGCCGCCGTAGAAGCCGCCAAGGCCGGCGCCACCGTGGTCCATTGCCACGTCCGCGACCCGCAAACCGGCCGCTTCAGCCGCGACGTGGCGTTGTACCGCGAAGTCATGGAGCGCATCCGCGAAGCCGACGTGGACATCATCGTCAACCTCACCGCCGGCATGGGCGGCGATCTGGAAATCGGACCGGGTGAAACGCCGCTGGAGTTCGGCCCGGGCACCGACCTGATCGGCCCGCTAGAGCGCCTGGCCCACGTCGAAGCACTGCTGCCGGAGATCTGCACCCTGGACTGCGGCACGCTCAACTTCGGCGACGGCAACTCGATCTACGTCTCCACCCCTGCGCAATTGCGCGCAGGTGCCAAGCGCATCACCGAGCTGGGGGTGAAAGCCGAGCTGGAAATCTTCGACACCGGCCACCTTTGGTTCGCCAAGCAGATGATGAAGGAAGGCCTGCTCGACGACCCGCTGTTCCAGCTGTGCCTGGGCATCCCGTGGGGCGCGCCCGCCGACACCACCACCATGAAGGCGATGGTCGACAACCTGCCGGCAAACGTCACCTGGGCCGGCTTCGGCATCGGTCGCATGCAGATGCCGATGGCAGCACAGGCGGTGCTGCTGGGCGGCAATGTGCGGGTGGGCCTGGAAGACAACCTGTACCTGGACCGTGGCGTGCTGGCCAGCAACGGTCAGTTGGTCGAGCGCGCAGTGGAGATCATTTCGCGCTTGGGCGCCCGTGTACTGACCCCGGCTGAAGGCCGGGAAAAGATGAACCTCAAACGCCGCTGAACCTTTCAACAATTGCAGCTGCGCCACAGATCCTTGTGGGAGCGGGCTTGCCCCGCGAACACCGGCACAGCCGGTGCCATGCACCACCGCGCCGCTTGCTTCACGGGACAAGTCGGACCGCCGCACCGCCGCTCCCACAAGGATTGGCGCTCGTCCCAATAATTCTGTTCATCCTGAGGACTCGCTATGCCTTTCATCACCGAGATCAAGACTTTCGCCGCCCTCGGTAGCGGCGTGATCGGCAGCGGCTGGGTTGCCCGCGCCCTGGCCCATGGCCTGGACGTGGTCGCCTGGGATCCGGCACCCGGCGCCGAACAAGCCCTGCGCAAACGTATCGCCAACGCCTGGCCGGCCCTGGAGAAGCAAGGGCTGGCACCTGGCGCAGCACAAGACCGGCTGACATTCGTGGCCACCATCGACGAATGCGTACGCGACGCCGATTTCATCCAGGAAAGCGCGCCAGAGCGGTTGGACCTGAAGCTCGACCTGCACGCCAAGATCAGTGCTGCCGCCAAGCCCAATGCAATAATCGGATCCAGCACTTCGGGGCTGCTGCCCAGCGAATTCTACGAGTCATCCACGCACCCTGAGCGCTGCGTGGTCGGCCACCCGTTCAACCCGGTCTACCTGCTGCCATTGGTAGAGATCGTCGGCGGCAACCGCACTGCCCCCGAGGCCATCGAAGCCGCCAAGATCATCTATACAGCTTTAGGCATGCGCCCGCTGCATGTGCGCAAGGAGGTCCCCGGCTTCATCGCCGACCGCCTGCTAGAAGCGCTGTGGCGCGAGGCCCTGCACCTGGTCAACGACGGCGTGGCCAGCACCGGCGAGATCGACGATGCGATCCGCTTTGGCGCCGGCCTGCGCTGGTCGTTCATGGGCACGTTCCTGACCTACACCCTGGCCGGTGGCGATGCTGGCATGCGCCATTTCATGGCCCAGTTCGGCCCGGCGCTGCAGCTGCCGTGGACGCACCTGCCGGCACCAGCGCTGACCGACAAGCTGATCGACGATGTGGTCGAAGGGACTTCCGAGCAACTGGGTGATCGCAGCATCGCCGCACTGGAGCGCTATCGAGATGACACCCTGCTTGCAGTGCTGGAAGCAGTGAAAACCAGCAAGGCCAGCCACGGTATGGCTTTCGGCGACTGAGGAGCACGCGATGCCCGCACTGATCACCTACCGCACCCCGGTCCAGGAGGACTGGGTCGACTACAACGGGCATTTGCGCGATGCCTTCTACCTGCTGATCTTCAGCTACGCCACCGATGCGCTGATGGAGCAGATAGGCCTGGATGCCGATAGCCGTGGGCAGAGTGGCCATTCGCTGTTCACCCTGGAGGCACACATCAACTACCTGCATGAAGTGAAGCTGGGCACCGAGGTGTGGGTGCAGACGCAGATCATCGGCTTCGACCGCAAGCGCCTGCATGTCTACCACAGCCTGCACCGCGCGGGGTTCGACCAGGTGTTGGCGGCCAGTGAGCAGATGCTGCTGCATGTGGACCTGGCGGGGCCGAAATCGGCGCCGTTCAGTGAGCGCAGCATCCAGTTGCTTGATGAGATGAAGCAGAGAGCCGCGACTCTACCTGAGAAGCTTGGCCACGGCATACGACGCTTGGGATGAGTATGGACTTGCGCACGACCTGATGAATTTCAAGTTGTGCGCAAGCCATTCAGACATTGCTAGCGGGCCGTAGAGCTCGAAATTGTTGTGAGCATACCAGTCATGGGCTCGCTGCCTTCTTCTATGTCCATGTTCGGATAGTCACCTGGGCGCCCTAGAAGCGGCGTGACCAGTAGTTCAGGTATGAATGCTTTAGCTAGATAGCTTCGCCATTTATTATCGCCTTCAGTGAATAGAAGGCGCGTACCCTCTGGAACATTGAAGATCTGAATAGTCACCACTTTCTTGTTCGCAAAGTAATTACACTCAGTTGCAATATTGGTTTTACTTCCTAAGCCGTGGGCCAGCTCACAATACTTGATACTGCCTATCAGCTTCATGTTCAGAGCTGGTGGATAGAAGTTTTCAACCGTCTCCCTGCGCTCATTGAAACGGCGCGCAACGTTGTGGTGTTCTGCAGTCCCAACAGGAATATTTTGATAGGTGACATCCGGATTTGAGTGATAGGGTATCTGTGGACAAGCGGGACTACAGCTGTACGACATCTGCGTGCTAAATCTCGGGCTTCCCGAAATATATCGATAGCCATAAGCATAAGGTGGATTTCCGACGGCATCCCCCTCATGCCAATTATGCTTACCACCTAAATTGTGCCCCATTTCATGAGCCAGCGCGCCTAAACATGAAATCACCGAATGCCCTTGAATTTTAGAAGCATTAATCCATGCCAAGCCGCAGTACTCGCTACCGGAAGAGTACAGGGACACCAAATCTGCACGCAATGCTTCCCGAACCTTGAGAAGGTCAACGCCAAATGGTTTCGCCAGGCGCATATCATCTAATTGCTGTTTGTAAGTTCTGCCGGTTTCGTCATAATCAGCGTCATAGAAACCCGCCAGCTCATAGGTAATTGCCACACGACTATTGCGCATATAGAGGTTGGCATCTTGCAGTGCCTGCGCTAAACCCATCCGGTAGTTAGGATTTCTTGCCCTGGTCTGTATGGAAGATACCAGCAATACCCGGATGATACTGTGCGCCGATTGGGGCCGCTTGCCTAGGGTAGGGTCTCTCTTTCCTGAATCAAGCCCCGCCAAAGGCTCGGCCTCCGGCGGCAGCTTCGATTCATCAACCTTGATGAGCACGTGTCGTCCATTGCCGATGTAATCCAAGCGATAGAGCTGGCCATCCACGTGTAGGTCGCCCACCACTTTGTCGCCCTCGCGTACAAGGGAAACCCAGTTGAACGGGTCAAAATCCATTTCTGATGAACTATTGAAACGCTGTCTGCGGTCCGTCGCAACATCGCCCACCCAACCGATCATTCCCGGAGCAGGTGAATCAGCATTTCTCATCTGATACTGGATGGTCTTGTGTTCGCCCAACTGAACAACCAACGACTTAGCGTCGGCCGAAACCGTCGAGGCCCTGACATCCACTTCCTGAATGCTCTGCGTCGCCGGATCGTCTAGCATAGTAGCCAGTAGAGGGGAGACCCCAGGTGCCTGTTTGAGTGCCTTCAACGACGTTCGCTCTTGTATCGCGCCGAGTTCAAAAAGCGTCGTAGATTGCGCTTGCGCAAGCGGGGGTAGTGTAGACGAAACACTACACGCTGAGACAAAAAGCACCGGTAAGACTGTCGTTAAACACTTCAAAGCTGCTGCTTTCATGATCGCATTCCATTGTGGAAAGTCGATCTCAGTTAAAAGCAGCGGAAGCACAGCTTCAACTGGCAGAAATGCTAGGTAGGCTGATCTTGACGCAGAAAAAAACCCCGGAAAGCCGTGAGCATCCGGGGCCAAGAGCGAGCAACATCCACTGTGCACGAACGAGGGTGACCAAACCCTCCGTTGCGGTAGATGGCTTGAGTGTGCGCACTTCGCGGCAGGTGGATTTAGCCGGAAACGACCTGTTCTTAGCCAAAGCAGCCATGCCGGCATTCTGTTGTTGCGGGTATGTCGCGGGCGTCACAGAATCGGTCGTAAATCAAAGCAGCACTCTCTTAGCGATCAAAGGGACAACAGCCATGATGCATGCGGATTTGATTGACCAGGACGATCTGGCAGGCCACCTGCGCGCGCGCGGGTTCGACATTCCCGCCGGGGCCAGCGCCGAGCAGGCTTGCGAAGCGGTGGTGCGTGGGCTGAACGAGCCTAATGCGCGGGCGCTGAAGGGTATGGTGGAGCAGATGTATACCGGTAGCGCGACGATTCTGCCGGCGGTGCGCCAGGCGATCGACAAGCAGTTGCTGCCAGCGTTGGCGCAGTTCAACAAGCGCGCCTGATTCATTTTTCCTGTACTGGCCTCTTCGCGGGTAAACCCGCTCCCACAGGTACTGCACCGGTCTCAAAAGCGGTGCGATACCTGTGGAAGCGGGTTTACCCGCGATGAGGCCAGCGCTGTTTCAGAGCCTTACGCTGGCAAAGGTCGACTCGTTGCGCGCCTGGCTCAGGGCCGCCATCGGCCCGCTGTGCGGCGACAGAGTCATGGCCTGCGGGATCGGCATCATCGCCACCTGCTGCGCAGTGTTGGAACCCACGCGCTCGTCACGCGGCGGAATGCCGAAGTACTCGCGGTAGCACTTGGAGAAGTGCGGGGTCGACACAAAACCGCACACCGAGGCCACTTCGATGATCGACATCGGCGTCTGCTTCAGCAGCTGCCGCGCACGGATCAGGCGCAGCTTCAGGTAGTAGCGCGACGGCGAGCAATGCAGGTACTTCTGGAACAGGCGCTCGAGCTGGCGTCGCGACACCGACACGTACACCGCCAGTTCGTCGAGGTCGATTGGCTCTTCGAGGTTGGCCTCCATCAGCGCGACGATTTCCTGCAGCTTCGGCTGGTTGGTGCCGAGCATGTGCTTGAGCGGCACGCGCTGGTGGTCTTGTTCGTTGCGGATACGTTCGTAGACGAACATCTCGGAGATCGCCGCCGACAGTTCGCGGCCATGGTCGCGGCTGATCAGGTGCAGCATCATGTCCAACGGCGCCGTGCCACCGGAGCTGGTGAAGCGGTTGCGGTCGAGGGTGAACAGGCGGGTGCTCATATTTACCCGCGGGTAGGCTTCCTGCATGGCCGCCAGGCATTCCCAGTGCACGCTGCAATCAAACCCATCGAGCAAGCCGGCACAAGCCAGCGCCCAGCTGCCGGTGCACACGGCACCCAGGCGGCGCGACTGACGGGCCTGGGCCTGCAGCCAGGTAACATGTTCGCGGGTAACGGTGCGCTGGATGCCAACGCCACCGCAGACGATCACGGTGTCGATCGGTGGCGCGCTGTGCATCGCCGCGTCGGGGGTGATCTGCAAGCCATCGCTGGCCCACACCTGGCCGCCATCGACGGTCAGCGTGTGCCAGCGGTACAGCTCGCGGCCGGACAGCTGGTTGGCCATGCGCAGCGGCTCGACGGCCGAAGCCAGGGAAATAAGGGTGAAATTGTCCAGAAGAAGAAACCCGATGGACTGGGGTGCTGTGCGGTTCTGGGTTGGATTCCCGGAGGTGTACGACGTCATCGCGATTTCTCCTCACACAAATGCAGGGTGTGCCTCAGGCGGGCACTGATTTCTTGTTATTACCCCGATTTCGTGTGCCGGGGCTTGGTGGCCAATCTCAACGCAAACGCCGTGCCTGAAATTGAACGGCTATCCAAAAAAACCTGAAAACGACGCCTTTGTTTGGCAAATCAGGTGCTTTGATCGGGTTGGCCAGGTTTCGCAAAACGGCGTACTAGGCGCCGTGCGTGTAACTGCTGAGCAATTTGGTGACACGCGCAGTGTAAGTTGCCCAGAAACGACACTCTTGAGTGTCACCGACAACGCCAACACTGATAACGACACCCGACGATCGGTATGCGTCGCGTTGCACCATAAAGGAGCATGGAAGTGGGGCTGGGTCCATGTAGGAGCGGCCTTGTGTCGCGATCGGGCCGCGAAGCGGCCCCAGGATTTCTGCTGTCATGCAAAAAATGCTGGGGCCGCTTTGCGGCCCGATCGCGACACAAGGCCGCTCCTACAAATCCGCGCAGGGCTTATGTAGGCCTATCAGCATTCAATGGCGCTGACCGCCAGACCACCGCGCGAGGTCTCTTTGTACTTGTCGTGCATGTCGGCGCCGGTGTCACGCATGGTACGGATCACCTGGTCGAGGGAAATAAAGTGCTCGCCATCACCACGCAGGGCCATCTGCACCGCGTTGATGGCCTTGACCGCGGCAATCGCGTTGCGCTCGATGCACGGTACCTGCACCAACCCGCCAACCGGGTCGCAGGTCAGGCCAAGGTTGTGCTCCAGGGCAATTTCCGCCGCATTCTCCAGCTGCGGCGGCGTTGCCCCCAGCACTTGCGCAAGGCCGGCAGCGGCCATGGCACAGGCCGAACCGACCTCACCCTGGCAGCCCACTTCAGCACCGGAAATGGACGCGTTCTTTTTGCACAGAATGCCAACCGCCGCAGCGCCCAGGAAGAAGTCGGTCACGCTCGACTCGTCCACCGCATCGCTGAACCGCATGTAGTAGTGCAGCACTGCCGGGATGATGCCCGCCGCGCCATTGGTAGGCGCGGTGACCATGCGCCCGCCAGCGGCGTTTTCTTCGTTGACCGCCAGGGCGAACAGGTTGACCCACTCCATGGCGCTCATGGTCGAGCCAATCACGTTGGGCTTGCCGATTTCCTGCAGGCTGCGGTGCAGCTTGGCGGCGCGGCGGCGCACGTTCAGCCCACCGGGCAACGTGCCCTCGTATTTCAGGCCGTTGTTGACGCAGTCCTGCATGGCCTCCCAGAGCTTGCGCAGGCCGGCGTGAATCTCTGCCTCGCTGCGCCAGACCTTCTCGTTGGCCATCATCAATTGCGACACGCTGAGGTCGTTTTGCTTGCACAGCTGCAGCAGTTCGGCGGCGCTGTTGAAGTCATACGGCAACACCGTCTGGTCGGCGTCCAGTACGCCACTGGCGGCCTGTGCGGCATCGACCACGAAACCGCCACCCACCGAGTAGTAGGTGTCGCGGTGCAACTCGCCCTGCTCGCCTTCGGCAATCAGGGTCATGGCGTTAGGGTGGTACGGCAGGTTCTCGTCCAGCAACAGCATGTCGCGGGCCCAGACGAACTCAATGGGCAGACGCCCGTCCAGCTTCAGGGTATTGGTTTCGCGCAGGTCGGCGATGCGCGGCACGATCTGGGTCGGGTCGATGGCGTCCGGCCAGTCGCCCATCAGGCCCATGATGGTGGCGTTGTCGGTGCCGTGACCGATACCGGTGGCCGACAGCGAGCCATACAGGCGCACCTCGATCCGCCTTACCTGCTCCAGCTCGCCGCGCTCACGCAGCCCCTGGACGAACAGGGCGCCAGCCCGCATGGGGCCGACGGTGTGGGAGCTGGAAGGCCCGACACCGATCTTGAACAGGTCGAACACGCTGATGGCCATTGTCGATTCACCTCTTGCTGGGCTTGTCTGTGCGCGTCATGCGCACGGCGGGGTAACTGCTAGGCTCAAGCAGGGCCGCCTTGAATTGCCTGCATCATCGGGCTTTTACCGGCCCCCTCGCCGTCTGCAACCGACGCCATTTTGTCCAGCAGCGCCGCACTATTTTGCTCAGGGAGCTACGCAGGGAGCGCGCCCGCCACGCCGTTTTACAGCGGCCTGGTGACGCAAAAATGCGGCCGAGGGGGTGGAAAAATCCATAAGCGACATCGCCCGTACTGGATACGACCCGTTCCGTACTGGATACGACCCCACCAGTAGGCGATTGCCCGGCGCTGGAGGATTATCGAAAGCGACTCGTAAAGCACGGCCACGCAACCTGCCCTCTGCAGGCCTGGTCGACCGGACCCTCAGAACGCCCGGCGACCCACGCGAACCCGAAGACAAAATCACAGGAGTCCATCCATGAAAGGTTCACCCTCGCTGTTGTTGGCTGCGTTGTTGTCTGCGCCGCTACTGGCCCAGGCCGCCGAACCCGAGCAATGCCAGACGGTACGCTTCTCGGATGTCGGCTGGACCGACATCACGGTCACCACGGCGACCACCAGCGTTGTGCTCGAAGCCCTGGGTTACAAGACCCACACCACCATGATCTCGGTACCGGTGACCTACAAGTCGCTGGCCACCGGCAAGGACCTGGACGTGTTTCTCGGCAACTGGATGCCGACCATGGAGAACGACATCAAGCAGTACCGCGACGCAGGCACGGTGGAGACCGTGCGCGCCAACCTGGAAAACGCCAAGTACACCCTGGCCGTGCCCCAGGCGCTGTATGACAAGGGCCTGAAGGATTTCAGCGACATCCCCAAGTTCAAAAAGGAACTGGACGGCAAGATCTACGGCATCGAGCCCGGCAACGATGGCAACCGCACCATCCAGAGCATGATCGACAAGAACGCCTTCGGCCTGAAGGACGCCGGTTTCAAGATCGTCCAGTCCAGCGAAGCCGGCATGCTGTCGCAGGTCGACCGTGCACAGAAGCGTGGTGAAGCGCTGGTGTTCCTCGGTTGGGAACCGCACCCGATGAACACCCGCTTCAAGATGCAGTACCTGACCGGCGGGGACGATTTCTTCGGCCCCGACTTCGGCAAGGCGACCGTGTTGACCAACACCCGCAAGGGCTATGTGCAGGAGTGCAGCAACGTTGGCCAGCTGTTGAAGAACCTGTCGTTCGAGCTCAAGGATGAAAGCACCATGATGGGCTATGTCCTGGACGACAAGATGAAACCAGAGGCCGCTGCCAAGAAATGGCTCAAGGACAACCCAGGCAAGCTGGACGCCTGGCTGGCTGGCGTTACCACCGTGGATGGCAAACCCGGCCTGGAGGCGGCCAAGGCCAAGCTCACGCAATAACGAAATACGCAATAGCGCTACCTCGGGGCAGGACCGTGCCTGCCCCGGGTTGATTTCAATCTATGCAGGTGGAAGCTCGCTATCATGCTTATCGATCAGAAAATACCCTTGGGCCAGTACATCGCGTCGTTCGTCGAATGGCTGACCCAGAACGGCGCTGAGTACTTCGACGCCATCGCGCAAGGCCTGGAGTTCATGATCCACGGCGTCACCAGCGCCCTGACGTTCTTCAACCCATTCGTACTCATCGCCCTGTTCGCCGCCCTGGCGCATTTCATCCAGCGCAAGTGGGCGCTGACCGCCTTCGTCGCCCTGTCGTTCCTGCTGATCCTCAACCTGGGGTACTGGCAAGAAACCATGGAAACCCTCGCCCAGGTGACCTTCGCCACCGTGGTCTGCGTGGCCATCGGCGTGCCGCTGGGCATCGTCGCCGCGCACAAGCCGATGTTCTACACCGCCATGCGTCCGGTACTCGACCTGATGCAGACGGTACCCACCTTCGTCTACCTGATCCCTACCCTGACCCTGTTCGGCCTGGGCGTGGTGCCGGGGCTGATCTCGACCGTGGTATTCGCCATTGCCGCGCCGATTCGCCTTACCTACCTGGGTATCTGCGACGTGCCGCAAGAGCTGCTGGACGCCGGCAAGGCGTTTGGCTGCTCGCGGCGCCAGCTGCTGACCCGTATCGAACTGCCGCACGCGATGCCCAGCATCGCCGCTGGCGTCACCCAGTGCATCATGCTGTCGTTGTCGATGGTGGTGATTGCCGCCCTGGTCGGCGCTGACGGCCTGGGCAAACCTGTGGTCAACGCACTGAATACCGCCGATATTTCCCTGGGCTTCGAAGCGGGCCTGGCGATCGTGCTGCTGGCAATCATGCTCGACCGTATCTGCAAGCAACCGGAGCTGCCGGTAAGGGGTGAAGCATGAGCATCATTCGTTTCGAAGACGTCGACGTCATCTTCTCCAACAAACCGCGCGAGGCACTGGCGCTGCTGGACAAGGGCCAGACCCGCGAGCAGATCCTCAAGCAGACCGGCCTGGTGGTCGGCGTCGAAAAAGCCAACCTGGACATCCAGAAGGGCGAGATCTGCGTGCTGATGGGCTTGTCCGGGTCGGGCAAGTCGAGCCTGCTGCGCTGCATCAACGGCCTCAACACCGTCAGCCGCGGCAAGCTGTTTGTCGAGCACGAAGGCAAGCACATCGACATTGCCCACTGCACCCCGGCCGAGCTGAAGATGATGCGCACCAAGCGCATTGCCATGGTGTTCCAGAAGTTCGCCCTGATGCCCTGGCTGACGGTGCGCGAGAACATCAGCTTTGGCCTTGAAATGCAGGGCCGCCCGGAAAAGGAACGGCGCAAGCTGGTCGACGAAAAACTTGAGCTGGTGGGCCTGACCCAGTGGCGCAACAAGAAACCGGACGAGCTGTCGGGCGGCATGCAGCAGCGCGTGGGCCTGGCCCGGGCGCTGGCGATGGATGCCGACATCCTGCTGATGGACGAACCGTTCTCGGCCCTCGACCCGCTGATCCGCCAGGGCTTGCAGGATGAACTGCTGGGCCTGCAAGCCAAGCTGAGCAAGACCATCGTGTTCGTCAGCCACGACCTGGACGAGGCGTTGAAGCTGGGTAGCCGCATCGCGATCATGAAGGACGGGCGGATCATCCAGTACAGCAAGCCGGAAGAAATCGTGCTGAACCCGGCCGACGAATACGTTCGTACCTTCGTCGCCCACACCAATCCACTGAACGTGCTGTGCGGCCGCAGCCTGATGCGAAGCCTGGACAACTGCAAGCGGGTCAATGGTTCGGTGTGCCTGGACCCGGGCGGCGATTCGTGGCTGGACCTTGGCGAAGGCAACTCGATCAAGCGCGCACGCCAGGGGCAGAACGGGCTGGAGATGCAGAACTGGGTGCCGGGGCAATCGGTGGAAGGGCTGGGGCGCAGGCCTACGCTGGTGCATGCGGATATCGGCATGCGTGAGGCGCTGCAGATTCGTTACCAGACCGGCAACAAGCTGGTGCTGCAGGAGAACGACAAAATGGTCGGGATTCTGGGGGATACCGAGCTGTATCACGCGTTGCTTGGCAAGAACCACGGGTGATGGAATTGGGGCCGCGTTGCGGCCCATCGCGACACAAGGCCGCTCCTACAGGGGAACGCGTAACCACCTGGTAAACGCGTATCCCTGTAGGAGCGGGTTTACCCGCGAAGGGCTGCAAAGCAGCCCCAATCAATATTTCAGCGAACAACAATCCCGCGCGAAGCCATGTAAGCCTTGGCCTCCGGCACCGTGTACTCGCCAAAGTGGAAAATACTGGCCGCCAGCACCGCGCTGGCATGCCCTTCCAGAATGCCGTCAGCCAGGTGCTGCAGGTTACCCACACCCCCCGAGGCAATCACCGGAATCCCCAGCGCATCACTGATGGCGCGGGTAACCCCCAGGTCGAAGCCGTTCTTCATGCCGTCCTGGTCCATGCTGGTCAGCAGGATCTCGCCAGCCCCCAGGCCTTCCATCTTCTTCGCCCACTGCACGGCATCCAGCCCGGTCGGCTTGCGCCCACCGTGGGTGAAAATTTCCCAGCGCGGTTCTTCACCCGGGCCAGACACCTTCTTGGCGTCGATGGCAACAACGATGCACTGCGAACCGAAACGGTCCGCCGCCTCACCCACGAACTCCGGGTTGAACACCGCCGCCGTGTTGATCGAGACCTTGTCGGCACCGGCATTGAGCAGGTTGCGGATGTCCTGCACGGTGCGCACACCACCGCCCACGGTCAGCGGGATGAACACCTGGCTGGCCATGCGCTCGACGGTATGCAGGGTGGTGTCGCGGCCATCGACGCTGGCGGTGATGTCGAGGAAGGTGATTTCGTCGGCACCTTGCTCGTCGTAGCGACGGGCGATTTCCACCGGGTCGCCGGCATCACGGATGTTTTCGAACTTGACGCCCTTGACCACCCGGCCGTTGTCCACGTCCAGGCAAGGGATGATGCGCTTGGCCAGTGCCATGGTTCAGTCCTCAGCCTTGGTAGTTGTCGCAGAAGGCCTGGGCCTCGGCGACATCGAGGGTGCCTTCGTAGATGGCACGGCCGGTGATGGCGCCAACGATGCCCGGGGCCTTGGCGTCCAGCAGGGCCTTGATGTCACCCAAGTTGTGGATACCACCCGAGGCAATTACCGGAATGCGCGTGGCTTCGGCCAGGGCTTTGGTGAAGGGCACGTTGCAGCCTTGCATCATGCCGTCCTTGGCGATGTCGGTGTAGACGATCGCCGAGACGCCATCGGCCTCGAACCGCTTGGCCAGGTCGATGACCTGCACCGAGCTGACTTCGGCCCAACCGTCGGTGGCAACGAAGCCGTCCTTGGCGTCCAGGCCAACGATGACCTTGCCCGGGAAGGCCTTGCACGCTTCGGCGACGAACTCTGGCTGCTTGACCGCCTTGGTGCCGATGATCACGTAGCTGACGCCAGCCTTGACATAGTGCTCGATGGTTTCCAGCGAGCGGATGCCACCGCCGATCTGGATCGGCAGGGTGGGGTAGCGTTTGGCGATGGCGGTGACCACCTCACCGTTGACCGGCTGGCCTTCGAAGGCGCCGTTGAGGTCGACCAGGTGCAGGCGGCGGCAGCCACCCTCGACCCACTTGGCGGCCATGCTCACCGGGTCGTCGGAAAATACCGTGGAGTCTTCCATGCGGCCCTGGCGCAGGCGCACGCACGCGCCGTCCTTCAGATCGATAGCGGGGATAATCAGCATCTTGGGAACCTGTCTGTTCTTGGGGTTTCAGGGCTTCTCGAGCGCCCACAGATCGCTTTCGATGCTCTCGAACCGCTCCTTGAGGTGCAGCTGAACATCGGCAATCGCCCTGTTGTAGTAAAGGGGTGCAATTTCTTTGCTGAACAGCTCCAGGACCTCGGCCACCTCGAACGAACCCAGCTCCAGCTCGAAACGGTCTTCGAGAAAGCGCTTGAGCGTGTGCAACGCGTCACGCTCCTGCTCGGGGGCCAGGGTAAGGACCGGGGCCTTGGTCTTTGACTTGCTCATTTACCAGCGCCCGTCCCAGGCGACGAAGTTCTGCAGCAGCTGCAGGCCATGGGTATGGCTCTTCTCCGGGTGGAACTGCACGGCAAAGCGCGAGCCATCGGCCAGCGCGGCGGCGAAATCGACGCCGTAGTGGCCGCGGCCGACCACCTGGCCCGGCTTGCCGGCATTGATGTAGTAGCTGTGCACGAAGTAGAAGCGTGCGCGGTCAGGGATGTCGTGCCACAGCGGGTGGTCGATGGCCTGGCTGACTTCGTTCCAGCCCATGTGAGGCACCTTAAGGTGCTCGCCGCCTTCTTGCAGGTCTTTGCCGAAGAAGCGCACCTGGCCGGGGAACAGGCCGATGCAGTCGACGCCGGTGTTTTCCTCGCTGTGCTCCAGCAGCGCCTGCATACCTACGCAGATGCCGAGGAACGGGCGGTCCTGGCTGACTTCACGTACCAGGCTGTCGAAGCCCAGGCGGCGGATTTCAGCCATGCAGTCACGAATCGCGCCTACGCCCGGGAACACCACGCGGTCAGCTTCGCGAATGACCGCGGCATCGCTGGTGACCAGCACTTTACCGGCACCTACGTGCTCAAGCGCCTTGGCCACCGAGTGCAGGTTGCCCATGCCATAGTCGATTACGGCTACCGTCTGCATTTACAGGCACCCTTTGGTGGACGGCATCTGGCCGGCCATGCGCTCGTCGAGGGTGACAGCCATGCGCAGCGCGCGGCCGAAAGCCTTGAACACGGTTTCGATCTGGTGGTGGGTGTTGTGGCCACGCAGGTTGTCGATGTGCAGGGTCACCAGGGCGTGGTTGACGAAGCCCTGGAAGAACTCCTGGAACAGGTCGACATCGAAGCCGCCGACGCTGGCACGGGTGTACGGCACATGCATCTGCAGGCCCGGGCGGCCGGAAAAGTCGATGACCACGCGCGACAGCGCTTCGTCCAACGGCACGTAGGCGTGGCCGTAGCGGAAGATGCCTTTCTTGTCACCGATGGCCTGGGCGAATGCCATGCCCAGGGTGATACCGACGTCTTCGACGGTATGGTGATCGTCGATATGCGTGTCACCCTTGCACTCGATATCCAGATCGATCAGCCCATGGCGGGCGATCTGGTCCAGCATGTGTTCAAGAAAAGGCACACCGATATCGAATCGGGCCTTGCCACTGCCATCGAGGTTGATCGAGCACTTGACCTGGGTTTCCAGGGTATTGCGCTCGACGGAAGCCTTACGTTCGACCATCACCAGCTCCGCAAAATCATTGGGCGAAAAGGGCTCCATTATAGGCCCAGAACGCGCCAGCTTGAAACGCGGATGACATATGGCAAAGCGAGGAACTACGGGGGCTGGATGCTGCTACAGGTCTATACAACTGCGTAATGGGGGCTCTTTGTAGGAGCGGCCTTGCGTCGCGAAGGGCTGCGCAGCAGCCCCAGGGTCCATACGTACACGCTGAACCCCTGGGGGCTGCTGCGCAGCCCATCGCGACACAAGGCCGCTCCTACAACTGATCGCGTGAACGCTAGGGCCTTGCTGTATCACACATCAATGGAACAGCACCGCCGTCTTCTGCAGGGTAATCCACACCCCCCAGGCCAACGGCACAACCACCACCGCCCAGGCCAGCAGCACCAGCGGCAGGCTGCCTGGCGCCGCTTTCCACTCCAGCGAGCGCGCCCCATCGGCACCCTTGTCATGGCTCAAAGCTCGCTCAGCCGCCAGCTCGGCATCGCTCATGAAGTGTTTATCGGCAACCGGCCGCACCAGCATGTTGCAGATAAAGCCCAGCACCAGCAGCCCGGCGAGGATGTACAAGGTCATGTCGTACGCCGCCGCACGCTCCACGCCCGCCGCCAGTTGAGACTCACGCAGGTAGGTGATCAGCACCGGCCCCAGTACCCCCGCCGCCGCCCAGGCAGTCAGCAAGCGACCATGAATGGCACCGACCATCTGCGTGCCGAACAGGTCGGCCAGGTACGCCGGCACCGTGGCAAAGCCACCGCCATACATCGACAGAATGATGCAGAACGCCGCCACGAACAGCGCCACATTGCCCAGGTGGCCCATGTTCGGCACCAGGCTGTACAAGCCCACGCCCAGGGCGAAGAAGGCGAAGTAGGTGTTTTTGCGGCCGATATAGTCGGAGAACGACGCCCAGAAGAACCGCCCGCCAATGTTGAACAGGCTCAGCAGGCCAGTGAAACCGGCGGCGATCGCGGCAATCTGCGCCAGCTGGGCAGTGTTCAGTTGGCTGAAGGTCAGTTCGTTACCCAGCAGCTTGCCGGCGAACACTTCCTGCAGCAGCGGCGAGGCCATGCCGAGAATGCCGATACCGGCCGACACGTTCAGGCACAGCACCAGCCAGATCAGCGCGAACTGTGGGGTTTTCCAGGCCACGCTGACGTGCACGTGGCGGTCGGTAACCATTGTGTTGCCGGCTTTCTTCAGCGGGGCGGTCCAGCCTTCAGGCTTCCAGCCGGTCGGCGGCACGCGATAGGCCAGGGCGCCAGCGGTCATGAATACGAAGTAGATTGCCGCCATGGCGACGAAGCTCTGCCACACCCCCACTTCGTGCTCGTTGCCAAAATGCCCCATCAGCGCGGTGGCCAGCGGTGCGCCAACCATGGCCCCGCCGCCAAAGCCCATGATCGCCATGCCGGTGGCCATGCCGCGCTTGTCCGGGAACCACTTGATCAGGGTCGACACGGGCGAGATATAGCCCAGGCCCAGGCCGATACCGCCGATGACCCCGGAACCCAGCCACATCAGCCACAGCTGGTGGGTTTTAACGCCAATGGCCGAAATCAGCATGCCGCCACACCAGCACAGTGCCGAGACCAGGCCGGCCTTGCGCGGCCCGGCGTGTTCCAGCCAGCCGCCCAACACGGCCGCCGAACAACCGAGGAAGACGAAGAACAAGGTGTAAATCCAGCTCAGCATCGAGATCGGCCAGTCGCACTCGGCGCTGAACATGCGAGCCATGAAGCCCATGTCCGCAGCGCAAGCGACGGGGGCGGTAATACCGAGGGCTTGCGACAAAGGCAGCCAGAACACCGAGAAGCCATAGGCCATGCCGATGCACAGGTGAATGGCCAGGGCCGCTGGCGGGACCAGCCAGCGGTTAAAGCCCGGGCGGGCGATGATGCGCTCCTTCGACAGGAAGCCTGGCGCACTGGCCAAGGTACCCGTCGCGACGGTACTGCTCATGGATTTGATCCTTTCTTATAGGGTGGGGGCAGGCAAAGCGGCGCAAGGGTAGCAGCTTCAAGTGACATGAAAGCAATCTGATATCGTTCATTTTTGCTCGGCTGAAACGGTCCTGTCGTCTGTACTGGTCTCTTCGCGGGTAAACCCACGCAGGTACTCCTCAGGCCTGGAAGACAGTGGGCCCCTGTGGGAGCGGGTTCACCCGCGAAGAGGCCGGCACAGGCAAAACATTCGGAACAAGCAAAATCATGGCTGTCGAAAGCCGTACCATCTGCTGCAAGCATAGGAAATGTCCTGCTTCTCTTGTCGAATACGCAGGGACATACACGGCGGCGCTATACTCAGCCGCTTGAATTTCAAATCGGACTACAAGGACTCGCCCATGAAAGCGTTCGGCAAAATCCTGGGACTGGGGCTTCTCGGGTTGCTGCTGATCATCGTGGCGCTGGGCTTCGCCCTGACCCACCTCTTCGATCCCAACGACTACAAAGACGAGATTCGCCAGCTGGCACGCGACAAGGCGCACGTCGAACTGACCCTCAACGGTGACATCGGCTGGAGCCTGTTCCCGTGGCTGGGCCTGGAGCTGCACGAAGCCAGCATCGCCACCTTGGCCAAACCCAAAGAGCCGTTCGCTGACCTGCAGATGCTGGGCCTGTCGGTACGGGTACTGCCATTGCTGCGCCGCGAAGTGCAGATGAGCGATGTGCGCGTCGAAGGCCTGAACCTGACCCTGGTGCGCGACGAACAGGGCCATGGCAACTGGGAAGACATCGGCAAGCCACTGCCCGCGGAAAACGGCGCAGCCACCGACGCACCGGCCCAGGCGCCTGCCGAGCAGAAGCCAGCGACTGCCGATGGCAACGACCGTGCCGTCAAGCTGGACATCGACAGCCTGACCGTGAACAACGCCCGGGTGCAGTACACCGATGCCAAGACCGGCCAGAGCTACAGCGCCGAAAGCATCCAGCTGAGCACCGGGCCAGTCCATGAAGGCGCGAACATCCCGCTCAAGGCCAGTGCGTTCATCAGTGCCAGCCAGCCAAACATCAAGGCCCGCACCGAGCTGGCCGGCGAACTGCGCTTCGACCGCAAGCTCAAGCGCTACAACTTCGAAGACATGCGCCTGTCGGGCGAAACCTCGGGTGAGCCTACCGGCGGCAAGACCGTGACCTTCGCCGCCCAGGGCCAGTTGCTGGTCGACCTGGCCGCCAATGTTGCCTCGTGGAGCGGCCTGAAAGTCTCGGCCAACCAGCTGCGCGCGCTCGGTGAACTGAACCTGCGTGACCTGGACAAGGCACCGCAGTTGAGCGGCGGCCTGTCCATCGCCCAGTTCAACCTGCGCACCTTCCTCGACAGCATCGGCCACCCGCTGCCGGCCACCAACGACCCAGCGGCCTTTGCCAAGCTGGAGCTGGTTACCCGCCTGCAGGGCACACCCAGCAGCCTGGCCCTGGAAGACCTGGCCGTGAAGCTGGACGACAGCACCTTCAGTGGCCGCGTGGCCGTCGAAGATTTCGCCAAACAGGCCCTGCGCCTGCAGCTTAAAGGCGACACCTTCGACGCCGACCGCTACCTGCCGGCCAAGAGCGAGCAAGCCAAGGGCGCCACCGCTGCGCGCCAGGCCGAGGTCAAGCAACAGGAAGCCAGCGCGGTGGCCGGTGCTGGCAGCTCGCCGCTGCCCAATGCGCCGACCCAGGTGGCCTGGAGCGACGACAAGCTGCTGCCGGTCGACCGCCTGCGCGCCCTCGACCTGCAGGCCGAACTGGCCTTCGGCTCGCTGACCCTCGATAAACTGCCCATCGTCGATGCCCAGCTCAAAGCCATCAGCCAAGGCGGCCTGCTGACCCTGCAGACCCTGCGCGGCGGCTTATACAACGGCACCTTCGAAGCCAAGGGCACGGTCGATGTGCGCCCTGCCGTGCCGCAACTGGGGGTAAATACCAACATCCAGCGGGTGCCGGTTGAGCACTTCATCAAGACCGAGGGCAAGGACCAGGCACCACCGGTCAAGGGCCTGCTGACCCTGACCAGTGATCTGACCGCCACCGGCAACAGCCAGAAGGCACTGGTCGACACGCTCAACGGCAGTGCAAACTTCACTATCAACGATGGCGTGCTGGTCAATGCCAACCTGGAACAACAACTGTGCCAGGCCATCGCCACGCTCAATCGCAAGACCCTGAGCGGCGAACCACGTGGCAAGGACACCCCCTTCCGGGAACTGCGCGGCAGCCTGGTGGTGCGCAATGGTGTTGCCAGCAACCCGGACCTCAAGGCACGCATCCCGGGCCTGACCGTCAACGGCCATGGCGACCTTGACCTGCGCGTGCTGGGTATGGACTACAACGTGGGCGTGATCGTCGAAGGCGACCAGCGTGCCATGCCGGACCCGGCCTGCCAGGTCAATGAACGCTATGTGGGCGTTGAAGTGCCGCTGCGCTGCCGCGGCCCGCTGGAACTTGGCGCCAAGGCCTGCCGCCTGGACCAGAATGGCTTGGGCAAGGTGGCGGCCAAACTGGCCGGCAACCGCCTGAAAGACAAGATCGACGAAAAGCTCGATGAAAAACTCGGAGACAAAGTGAGCCCGGAATTGAAAGACGCGCTCAAGGGGCTGTTCAAGCGATGAGCCCCGAGCAGTTCTCCAGCGCTGTGCTGGATTGGTATGACGAACACGGCCGGCACGACCTGCCCTGGCAACAGGGCATCACCCCGTACCGGGTGTGGGTGTCGGAAATCATGTTGCAGCAGACCCAGGTCAGCACCGTGCTGAACTACTTCGACCGCTTCATGCAGGCCCTGCCAACCGTGCAGGCCCTGGCCGAAGCGCCGGAGGACGAAGTGCTGCACCTGTGGACAGGCCTTGGCTACTACACCCGTGCACGCAACCTGCAAAAGGCCGCGAAGATCGTTGTCGAGCAACATGGCGGCGAGTTCCCGCGCAGTGTCGAGCAGCTCACCGAGCTGCCCGGCATTGGCCGCTCCACGGCCGGCGCTATCGCCAGTATCAGCATGGGCATCCGCGCGCCGATCCTCGACGGTAACGTCAAGCGCGTGCTGGCCCGCTACAGTGCCCAGGGCGGCTACCCCGGCGAGCCCAAGGTGGCCAACCAGCTGTGGGCCACGGCCGAGCGCTTTACCCCACAGCAGCGTGCCAACCACTACACCCAGGCGATGATGGACATGGGCGCCACGCTGTGCACGCGCAGCAAGCCCAGCTGCCTGATCTGCCCGCTGCAGCGTGGCTGCGAAGCCCACCTGCACGGCGAAGAAACCCGCTACCCCGAGCCAAAACCACGCAAGGCGCTGCCACAACGGCGCACGCTGATGCCGCTACTGGCCAACCACGAAGGCGCCATCCTGCTTTACCGACGCCCTTCCAGCGGCCTGTGGGGCGGCTTGTGGAGCCTGCCGGAACTGGAAGACATCGACCAGCTCGACGACCTGGCCTACCAGCACGGCCTGCGCCTGGCTGGCAGCCACGCCATGGACGGCCTGACCCACACCTTCAGCCACTTCCAGCTGGCGATCGAGCCCTGGCTGGTGCGCGTCGATGCGCTCGGTGAGCACGTGGCCGAGGCCGACTGGCTCTGGTATAACCTCGCCACCCCGCCGCGCCTGGGCCTTGCCGCCCCGGTGAAAAAGCTGCTTAAACGCGCGGCCGACGAACTGATTGCAGGAGAAGCCCGATGACCCGCACCGTGATGTGCCGCAAGTACAAAGAAGAACTGCCAGGCCTGGAACGCCCGCCCTACCCCGGCGCCAAGGGCCAGGACATCTTCGACCACATCTCGGAGAAAGCCTGGGAAGACTGGAAGAAACACCAGACCATGTTAATCAACGAAAAGCGCCTGAACATGATGAACGGCGAAGACCGCAAGTTCCTCCAGGGCGAGATGGACAAGTTTTTCGCTGGCGAGGAATACGCCCAGGCGGAAGGCTACGTTCCACCCTCGGAATGACCCCACGAATCGTAAGCGACGGAATTAATTTAAAATTTTTTCAAAAAGTCGTTGACGGGCCGTCAGAAAATCTATTTAATTCACCTCGTCGCCCAGATAGCTCAGTCGGTAGAGCAGAGGATTGAAAATCCTCGTGTCGGCGGTTCGACTCCGTCTCTGGGCACCACCTTCAAGCTTCTGGTGGTTGCAAAGTTACCCGAAGCGACAACAAGAAACCCGCCTAGTGCGGGTTTTTTGTTGTCTGTAATTTTTGCTCAAGGGTTGGCAGCCAAGCATTTTTGCTGCCCAACCCAATAGCAGCCCTTATCCCGCAGTGCGCGGCAGCACCTCGGCATGCAGCCTCACCCCAAGCGCCGCCATAACTTTCATAATGGTCGCCAGGCTGGGGTTACCTTCAGCAGACAGCGCCTTGTACAAGCCTTCCCGTGTAAGCCCAGTATCGCGTGCCAATTGAGCCATGCCACGGGCACGAGCGATATCGCCCAAGGCAGCTGCGAGCAACGTTGGGTCGTTTTCTTCCAGACAGGCTTCAAGATACAAAGCCATGTCCTCTTCCGTCTTCAAATGGTCTACAGCGTCCCATTTGGTCAGTTTGATATTTGCCACGAAGGCCTCCTAGAGGTCGCGAGCCAGCTTGAGAGCGGATTTGATATCCCTGGCCTGGCTAGCTTTATCGCCACCCGCCAGGAGGATGATCACTTCATAACCTCGCTGAACGAAGTACACCCGATAGCCCGGACCATAGTCGATCCGCAACTCGGACACCCCTTCAGCAACCGGCTTACAGTCCCCCATCACCCCAAGCTCAACTCGACGCAACCGGACGTTGATGCGGGCTTTCGCCCGCGAACCCCGCAAAGCAGCGAACCACCTTCGATAGGTTTCGGTTTGAATTAAAGTATGCATGGGAAAAATGTAAACCTCAGTTCACACTACAGCCCATTTGTAGCTGTTTCAAACTGTTTATGGGTACGCAGTTGACCAGCATCAAATGGCCAGCACTCGCCGGATCTTAAGGTGGTGGATGGATATCCAAATCGACTTAACAAGGCCCGCCATGAGCGAAGAATCCCCCCTCCTGCTCCCCGCCCCCAGCGAACCCGCTATCACCCCGGCCCGCACACGCCGCCCACGCCAGCGCAAGCCGGAGCCGACGATCACCAGCATCAGCCTGCAGCCTGCGGCCCTGGAAGTGGCCACCGCCCCCAGGGGCAGCAACGAAGACAGCACAAGGGCGCGACTGCCGGCCAGCTACCCGTACCGCACCCGCTTGCGCCGCCAGGAATACGAGAAGGCCAAGCATGAACTGCAGATCGAGTTGTTGAAGGTGCAGAGCTGGGTGAAGGAAACCGGCCAGCGCATCGTGGTCCTGTTCGAAGGGCGCGATGCTGCAGGCAAGGGCGGTACCATCAAGCGCTTCATGGAGCACCTCAACCCTCGCGGTGCGCGCATCGTTGCCCTGGAGAAGCCTTCCGAGCAGGAACAGGGCCAGTGGTATTTCCAGCGCTACATCCAGCACCTGCCCACAGCGGGGGAAATGGTCTTCTTCGACCGTTCCTGGTACAACCGCGCCGGGGTCGAGAAGGTGATGGATTTCTGTACGCCGCTGCAGTACCTGGAGTTCATGCGCCAGGCCCCGGACCTTGAGCGCATGCTGTGCAACAGCGGCATTCTGCTGTTCAAGTACTGGTTCTCGGTGAACCGCGAAGAGCAGCTGCGCCGCTTCATCTCTCGCCGCGACGACCCGCTCAAGCACTGGAAACTGTCGCCCATCGACATCAAGTCGCTGGACAAGTGGGACGATTACACCGGCGCCAAGGAAGCGATGTTCTTCCATACCGACACCGCCGATGCGCCGTGGACGGTGATCAAGTCCGATGACAAGAAGCGTGCGCGGATCAACTGCATCCGGCATTTTTTGCATCAGCTGGATTACCCGGGCAAGGACCACAGCGTAGCGCATGCGCCGGATGCGCTGCTGGTCGGGCGAGCATCGCGGGAGTTCGAGGAGGATGAGCCGGTAGGTTAGCCAGTTAGATTGCCGGGGCTGCTTTGCAGCCCCCTTTGCGCGACACTTGGGTTTTCTGGGCAACTGCGTTTCAATACGCGCACTTTTCAAGCACACCCCAGGATTCCCCCATGGCCACCTCTACCAAGCAACAGAAACGCGCCAAACGCGCCGCCACCAAGGCCAAGCAGAACCGCATGGTACGCAGCGGCCAGGCAGTCAAGGCCAGTGCCGGTGACAGCGCCAGTGTCGAGCAGGTGTACAACAAGGCCATGGAGTCGGGCAGCTACGACGCGATGTTCAACAAGATGAAGGAAGCCCAGGAAAGCGGTGGCCTGGTGCCGATGATCTCGGTATTCCTGGTCGACCCGCTGCTGGCCCTGGTGCTCAAGGGGCACAAGGAAGAACACGCCACCGACTACATCGTGCTGGTGTTCAATGCCTACCGTAAGTGGCTGGATGGCGCGGACGAAGAGGCGACCATGGCCTGGCTGGAGAGCGATGAGTTCCAGGCAGCCTACGTGGCGGCCTCTGAGGCGGTGGCCAAGCAGCAGCAGCAACAGAAGCAGTTTGGCTAATAGGGCCAAGTAACCTGTTCTGGCCTATTCGCGGGTGAACCCGCTCCTACACAGGCCGCCGCAGGCCACGGACGTGCGATGCCCGTTGTAGGAGCGGGTTCACCCGCGAAAGGGCCAGCACAGGCAACAAAAAAGGCCGCGCCCCTTCTCAGGACGCGGCCTTTTCATTACAGCCAGCGCAGATCAGTTATCCAACGCCACCCGCCCGGCAGCTTCACGCTTGCGATGCACCAGCAACCCAGCCGCCACCACGCCAATGCTCAGCAGTGCCGTCGCGATGATCTCGGCACGGTGGTCCTCACGCAGCGCCATCACCACCAAAATGGCAACGATGAAGGCAATGGTCGCCCAGGTCAGGCCCGGGAACAGCCACATCTTGAAGGTAATCTTCTCGCCACGGGCTTCACGCTGGGCACGCATGCGCAGCTGCGAAATGGCAATCACCAGGTACACCAGCAGGGCAATGGCACCCGAGCTGGCCAGCAGGAACTCGAACACCTGCGCCGGTGCCACGAAGTTGGCGAATACGCACAGGAACGCCGCTGCAGTGGACAACAGTACCGCCACATGCGGGGTCGCCGCCTTGGTGGTGCGCTGGGCAATGGCCGGCGCGTCGCCACGCTTGCTCAGCGAGAACAGCATGCGCGAAGAGGTGTACAGCGCCGAGTTCAGGCAGCTGGTCACGGCGATCAGCACGACAATGTCGACGATCAGCTTGGCATTCGGCACGCCGATGCGGCTAAGCACAGTCTGGTAGGAGCCGGTTTCAGCCAGCGCCGGGTCGTTCCACGGCACCAGGGCCACGACCAGGAAGATCGACACCAGGTAGAACAGGCAGATACGCCAGATCACCGAGTTGGTAGCACGGCTGATCTGCTTGCCCGGGTCCTTGGACTCGGCGGCGGCGATGGTGACAATTTCAGTACCCATGAACGAGAACATGGTGGTCAACATGGCCGCCAGTACTGCGCCCAGGCCATTAGGCATGAAGCCCTGGGTATCGAACAGGTGGCTGGCACCGCTTACCTGGCTGCTCGGTACAAAGCCAAACATGGCCGCGCAACCCACGGCGATGAAGCCGATGATCGCCAGCACCTTGAGCAAGGCAAACCAGAACTCGAACTCACCGTAGTTCTTCACGCTGCACAGGTTGGTCAGGGTCAGCGCCAGGGTAATGATGAGGGAGAAGGCCCACAGGTCAACCGCAGGGAACCAGGCATGCAGGATGGCCGCAGCCGCGTTGGCCTCAAGCGGAATCACCAGCACCCAGAACCACCAGTACAGCCAGCCAATGGTGAAACCGGCCCAGCGCCCGATGGCGCGGTCGGCATACGTAGAGAAAGAACCGGTGTCCGGCGAAGCGACCGCCATTTCACCCAGCATGCGCATTACCAGCACGACCAGCGTACCGGCAGCGGCGTAAGCCATCAGCACGGCCGGGCCGGCCGCTGCGATGGCGTGGCCGGAGCCTACGAACAGGCCGGCACCGATGACACCAGCGATGGACAGCATGGTTACATGCCGTTGTTTGAGCCCCTGAGCGAGGTCATTGGAATTGTTACCGCTCATTGAAACTACCTTTGTAAGGAGTGGACCACGCCGACTGCGGGAACAAAGCGCGCCAGGGGTTGGACTAGGCGTCGCTGCAATCGGCGGTTTCCTTCTGGCAATTAACGCGCCATGTGCTGAATGCATTCGTCAGAAAATTCTGCGGGCCTTTTAGCATGCGGCTTGGAGGGCTTTCGGCCAAGCGGTGACCGAAAGGCCGCCAAAACATCGGATTACTGAAATACTCACTTACAAATGCACCAAAGGTGCTCCCCGGTAACACCTGTGCACCTGTGCAATGCAGAAAAGTAAAACCCTTGGGTGCAACCCTGAATACGCATTGGGGCCTTCGCGGGTGCACCCGCACCTACGTGGGCGCTTGGCTTTTAGGTCAGGTTTGGGCCGCGAATGGTCTAAAACCGCTTCCATGAGCCGGCCAAAGCTGGCACCATCGCGCCTTTTTTCATCAAGGCTCTGGTGCTGGGCGAGACCTTCGCGGACATCCGCGCGACGTTACGCTGTAGCGATGCGACAAACTGCCCCACCAGCGCCCAGAGTCCCCGGCGTCCCTGTTGGCCGTCATAATGCCGCTATGCTAGCTTGGCGCACGCCAGGAAGGCCGCCAACAGCTGGGAACGCACCCGAACACATGAGGACCGCACATGGCTCAGGCCACGCCCGCGCTGGAAATCCGCAATCTGCACAAACGCTACGGCGAGCAGGAAATTCTCAAGGGTATTTCGCTGACCGCTCGCGACGGTGACGTGATCTCCATCCTGGGGTCGTCCGGCTCCGGCAAGTCCACCCTGCTGCGCTGCATCAACCTGCTCGAGAACCCGCACCAGGGCGAAATCCTGGTGGCCGGCGAAGCCCTCAAGCTCAAGGCCGCCAAAAACGGCGACCTGATCGCCGCCGACAACCGCCAGATCAATCGCCTGCGCAGTGAAATCGGCTTTGTCTTTCAGAACTTCAACCTGTGGCCGCACATGTCGATCCTCGACAACATCATCGAGGCGCCACGCCGCGTGCTCGGCCAAAGCAAGGCCGAGGCCATCGAAGCCGCCGAAGCGCTGCTGAACAAGGTCGGCATCTACGACAAGCGCCACAGCTACCCCGCCCAGCTTTCCGGTGGCCAGCAACAGCGCGCCGCCATTGCCCGTACCCTGGCCATGAAACCCAAGGTGATCCTGTTCGACGAGCCGACTTCGGCACTCGACCCGGAAATGGTCCAGGAAGTGCTTAACGTTATCCGCGCACTGGCCGACGAAGGCCGTACCATGCTGCTGGTAACGCACGAGATGAACTTTGCCCGCCATGTGTCCAGCGAAGTGGTCTTCCTGCACCAGGGCCTGGTCGAAGAGCAGGGATCGCCGCAACAGGTCTTTGAAAGCCCGACCTCGGCGCGTTGCAAGCAATTCATGTCCAGCCACCGCTAACGGAGCAATACATGCACACTTACAAGAAGTTCCTCCTGGCAGCTGCTGCCACGCTGGTAATGTCGGCAAACGCCATGGCCGCAGAAAAACTGCGCATGGGCATCGAAGCCGCCTACCCACCGTTCAACAACAAGGATGCCAGCGGTAACGTGGTTGGTTTCGACAAAGACATCGGCGACGCCCTGTGCGCCAAGATGAAAGTCGAGTGCTCGGTCGTCACCTCCGACTGGGACGGCATCATCCCGGCACTGAACGCCAAGAAGTTCGACTTCCTGGTGTCGTCGCTGTCGATCACCGACGAGCGCAAACAGGCGGTCGACTTCACCGAGCCGTACTACTCGAACAAGCTGCAATTCATTGCTCCGAAGAACGTCGACTTCAAGACCGACAAGGCCTCGCTGAAAGGCAAGGTTATCGGCACCCAGCGCGCCACCCTGGCCGGCACCTACCTTGAAGACAACTTCCCGGGCGTTGACATCAAGCTGTACGACACCCAGGAAAACGCCTACCTCGACCTGGTCTCCGGCCGCATCGACGGCATTCTGGCCGACAAGTACGTGCAGTACGAGTGGCTGAAGAGCAAAGACGGCTCGAACTTCGAGTTCAAGGGCGAGTCGGTGATGGACAGCGACAAGATCGGCATCGCCGTGCGCAAGGGTGACACCAAGCTGCGCGACGAGCTGAACAAAGCCCTGGCAGAAATCAAGGCCGACGGTACGTACAAGAAGATCAACGACAAGTACTTCCCGTTCAGCATCGAATGATCCGCCCTGACCTGCGCGCCCCTGCGGCGCGCAAGTCCCTAGAATGACCTGCCCATGAATATCGACCTGCACGGATTCGGTCCGGCCATGATGGCCGGCACCCTGATGACCGTAAAACTGGCGCTTTGCGCCTTGCTGCTGGGCCTGGTTTTGGGCCTGCTTGGCGCCTTGGCCAAGACCTCCCCGATCAAGCCGCTGCAATGGCTTGGCGGCTTCTACTCGACCCTGGTTCGCGGCGTGCCCGAGCTGCTGTGGGTTCTGCTTATCTATTTCGGCACCGTCGGGCTGATGAACAGCCTGGGCGAAGCCCTGAACATGCCGGGCCTGGAACTCAGCGCCTTTGCCGCAGGCGTAATCGCCCTGGGCCTGTGCTTTGGCGCCTACGCCACCGAAGTGTTCCGGGGTGCCATTCTGGCGATCCCGAAGGGCCACCGTGAGGCCGGCCTGGCGCTGGGCCTGTCCAAGGGCCGCATACTGTCGCGGATCATCCTGCCGCAAATGTGGCGCATCGCCCTGCCCGGCCTTGGCAACCTGTTCATGATCCTGATGAAGGACACCGCGCTGGTGTCGGTGATCGGCCTGGAAGAAATCATGCGTCACTCGCAAATCGGCGTGACCGTGACCAAAGAGCCGTTCACCTTCTACATGGTTGCGGCTTGCATCTACCTGAGCCTGACCGTTATCGCCATGACCGGCATGCACTTCATGGAAAAACGCGCCGCTCGCGGCTTTGCGAGGGCCGAATAATGAATTGGGAAGTCATCTTCAAATGGCTGCCACGCTTGGCCGAGGGCGCGGTGCTGACCCTGGAGCTGGTGGCCATTGCCGTGGTTGCCGGGTTGATCCTGGCCATCCCGCTGGGTATCGCCCGCTCCTCGCGCCACTGGTACGTGCGCGCAGTGCCGTTCAGCTACATCTTCTTCTTCCGTGGCACGCCGCTGCTGGTGCAGCTGTTTCTGGTCTACTACGGCCTGGCGCAATTCGATGCGGTGCGCGCCAGCGCGCTGTGGCCGTACCTGCGCGATCCGTTCTGGTGCACGGTGCTGACCATGACCCTGCACACCGCCGCGTACATCGCCGAGATCCTGCGTGGTGCGCTGCAGTCCATTCCCAAGGGTGAGATTGAAGCCGCACGAGCGCTCGGCATGTCGCGTGGCAAGGCGCTGTTCTACATCATGCTGCCACGCGCTGCGCGCATCGGCCTGCCGGCGTACAGCAACGAAGTGATCCTGATGCTCAAGGCCAGCGCCCTGGCCAGTACCGTGACCCTGCTGGAACTGACCGGCATGGCCCGTACCATCATTGCCCGCACCTACCTGCCGGTGGAAATCTTCTTCGCTGCCGGGGTGTTCTACCTGGTGATCTCGTTCCTGCTGGTGCAAGGCTTCAAGCTGCTGGAGCGCTGGTTGCGGGTGGATGCCTGCCAAGGGCGCTGACATCTCCTAGCCTTCTTCGCGGGTAAACCCGCTCCTACAACAGGCCGATGCAGAACCGTTGTAGGGGCGGGTTCACCCGCGAAGAGGCCCTGAAACCCACCACACATCTCCCCCATGTCCAGCCACCTCCACAGCCCCCACCTAACCCCCCGCTTCCAGGCCCTCGACCAATTCCTGATCGAGCACCAGCAACTGTGGAAACCCCGCCCCTTCACCACCCTGCAGCTACCCTGGGAAACCACCCACCCCGAGCTGGCCGCCCACCTGCGCCACTGCTCCCTGGCAGACGCCGAAGCCGAGCACACAGCTACCCCCTTGCCCGCCCCGTTCCCACACCTGGCCCAGCAAGCCCACCAGCTATCCGCCCTCGGCAACCTCCCGGCAACCGACCTGCCGCCCGCTGCCCACCGCCTTGACGTCGCCGTCCCCGGCCGCAAATGGCAGCAGATCGAAGCCTTCGCCAGCCACTTGGCCTTCCACGACAAGCCCCGTCACTGGCTGGACTGGTGTTCCGGCAAAGGCCACCTCGGCCGCCGCCTGCTGCAACCCGGCCAACAGCTGACCTGCCTGGAATACGACGCCGAACTGGTCAACGCCGGCCAGGCCCTGAGCGCCCACCACCACCTGCCAGCGCAGCACGTACATCAGGATGTGATGGCCAGCGACAGCGCCCGTCACCTGGACGGCGAAAAGAGCGTGGTCGCCCTGCATGCCTGTGGCGACCTGCATGTGCGCCTGATGCAACTGGCCAGCCAGCAAGGTTGCCGACAACTGGCCGTGGCGCCCTGCTGCTACAACCGCATCGCGGCACAGCACTACCAGCCGTTATCCACAGCAGCGCAGGCATCAGGCCTGCAATTGTCACTGGACGACCTTGGCCTGCCCCTGAGCGAAACCGTCACCGCCGGCGCCCGCGTGCGGCGCCAGCGCGACACCTCGATGGCCCGCCGCCTGGGCTTTGACCTGCTACAACGCCAGCAGCGCCAGACTGACGAATACCTGCCGACCCCGTCGCTGCCGGTGGCTTGGCTGGAAAAGCCCTTCGAGCAATACTGCCGCGACCTGGCTGAACTGAAACAGCTTCCACTGCGCGGTAACCCGGACTGGGCAGCACTGGAAGCTGCCGGCAGGCAACGCCTGGCCGAGGTACGCAACCTGGAGCGCGTGCGCAACCTGTTCCGTCGGCCACTGGAGCTATGGCTGGTACTCGATCGCGCCCTGTTCCTCGAAGAACAAGGCTACGACGTTCAGCTGGGGTTGTTTTGCGACTATCCATTGACCCCACGCAACCTGCTAATCCTTGCCGAACGCGACCGTTAGCCGCAGCACAACCTGTGGATAACTCTGTGAACAAGCTTGTGATTATCTGTTGGTGCCAAGCGCTATTTCAAACGCCTGGCTTATTCCTGCTCGTGGGTCAAGCCCAGTAAAAACAGGCGTTTGCGCAAAGACCAGCGGCGTAGCGATCCGGCATGCCTTTCGCGCAAGACGTCAATGCTACTTGTGCATAAACATTTATTGTGGTGGGCGCAAGGGGCCCTTTCACGATCATTGTAGGAGCGGCCTTGCGTCGCGAAAGGGCTGCAAAGCAGCCCCGGCAATTTCTGCCAAAACGCCAAAACCAGGGGCCGCTGCGCGTCCCATCGCGACACAAGGCCGCTCCTACAAGGACCGCGTCAGTGCGCCTTGCCCTTGACCGAGGAATTTATGGTCATCTTCCATATCCCCCTCGCGTACCAGGTGCTTGATATAGCCCATCAGGATCGAGACATGCTCATAGGCAGCATCGACCGGGACACCGGGCTCTACGCGCAGCAGATTGAGGGATGGATTGCCGGCGGCGAGGAAGGTTTCCACGCCTGCGGTGATGATGGGTTAGGGAATATCTTTTTCCATGGCAAAACCTTATTCAGAGAATGGGGCTGCCAGAAATCTTTCTCACGGATTTAGGGTGGCAGCCGTACGCAGGGTGAGAAACCGAGTGAACAAGGAAGCCCGGCCAGGCCGAAGCCTGCCCGCGTACGACCACCATTGAGTGGTAGCGCTTATTCAAAGAAGGGTTCTCACACCCGGTCGCCAGAGCGACCCGAAAACGTTATCCGTGAGCCACTTCCCCGACAACAGCGATACTTCGGCGGCGCGCGTAGGATACTTCCGAAGCGTCCAAACCCTGAAGCTTTCAGCCCCCAGGTTCAGAATCTTCGTACGGCTGTCGGCCCCTTCGCGGGTAAACCCGCTCCCACAGCGCCCACACAAATTTCAGCCTGTAGAGGCCCATGTAGGAGCGGGTTCACCCGCGAAGAGGCCCCACCAGCCAACACAAGGCTAATGCCCAGCCCCCGCAACGGTGTATCATCCACCCCCCAAATCATTAAAAAGCGAGTCGCGCGCTGCCTACCAGCCCTGCGACCTTCTGGCGTTGCGCCAGATTCGACACTGGACCCACACCGTGACCCAAGCCAAGCCCCTCGCCCTGCTGACCTTCGCCCTGGCCCTGACCGCCTGCGCCAGCCACCCAGCGCCCCACCCCAGCAGCAACCTCGGCTGGAACCACCCCGGCATGCAACTGGGCGGCGACAACGGTCTGCCCCTGCGCACCGAAACCCCGTGCCGCAAGCGCGGCTGCGACAACGACAAGCTGATTTTCAACCCGGGCAAAAGCGAGCCAAACGTCAACACCCTCCACCGCGGCTGGTAAGAAAATTCTTCTTTTGGGCCGGTGACTTAGCTCTTTTGCGAACATTCGCAACGAAGTGGTTTACAGGCGCCAAACGATCGCTATAATGACGCCCCATTGCCGGTATAGCTCAGATGGTAGAGCAACTGACTTGTAATCAGTAGGTCCCGGGTTCGATTCCTGGTGCCGGCACCATACGCAGTACTCAAAAGGCTCACCGAAAGGTGGGCCTTTTTTGTTTTCGGCATTGCAAATCACCCTCGACCCCACCTGGCTCGTGCTTGAGCAAACATATCAAAACCAACGTGATCGGTGCGGGGCCGGCTGTCATGTGGTGCCTACTCTGGCCTCATCGCCGGCAAGCCAGCTCCCGAAGAACAACATATGACTCATTGATTTAGCAGGGACCTGTGGGAGCGGGTTTAACCGCGAATGCGATGCTGAAATTACCGCCGCATTCGCGGGTGAACCCGCTCCCACAAGGTCTGCTACAAGCTTGCTGGCTTTGTTCTCTGCCCGACAGTGCAGCCTGAAGGCCTAAGTGATCTCCCACAGGAACTGTACAAAGCCCAAGGTCGATGCGGTCGGTATAGGAGCTGGCTTGCCTGCGATGGGCTGCGCAGCAGCCCCAGCAATCCCAAGGAAGACCTCGAACGGCAGATGAGTCACAAGGAACGCAACAACGTGCGGGCCACTTATACCCACAAGGCCGAGTTCCTCGAAGAGCGCCGGATGATCATGACCTGGTGAGCCGGTTAGCTTCAAACCCGGCATTTCGTGGATGAGCATTATTTGCCGAGCGGCTACACGAAACTGAAAAACAATAAACCAGAGCGTGTGGCAAATTGAGATTCCATCATTAGGAAAGCTGATGTCGGTCAAGCCGAATATTCTGGTGGTGCTTCGCGGGTAAACCCGCTCCTACACTTGGCAGTGTCAGGTCAAAACGCGGTGCTCACCGTCAACGACAGGTTACGCGGATCGCCGTAGATGCCACCGGCATAGAACCCGTACTGGGTGTAGTAGTGCTTGTCGAACAGGTTGTTGGCGTTAAGGGTGACGCTGACGTCATCGGTTACCTGGTACTTGGCCATGGCATTCCAGATGGCATAACCGGACCAGTTCACGTCAGTAGCACCGTTGCTCACGCCGTTGGTGGGCTGGCCTGCCGGGCTGGAAATCGCGCGGATGTTGCTTTGCGCCGTCACGCCGGCACCTACGGTCAGGCGGTCGAGCGGGCCGCTAAGGCGGTAGGTGGTCGAGGCCTTGAACAGGTGCGACGGGTCGCTGCGGCCGTCGCTGTCGATGCGGCGGAAGTGCAGGTAGGTGTAGCCGGCGTATACGTTCCAGTTAGGGGTCAAGGCGCCGGCGACTTCCAGGTCGATACCGTCGGTTTCCACGCCGGAACCTGCCTTGTAGGCGCTGGCACCGGTTGGCGTGGTCAGGTCGCCATCGAGCACGGCCTTGTTTTCCTGCTTGGTGCGGAAGTACGCCGCCGAGGCGTTCAGGCGGCCGTCGAACCACTCGCCCTTGACCCCGGTCTCGTAACTTTGCCCACGAATCGGCTCTACCTTGCTGCCGCTCACGGTTTCCGACGTTTGCGGGGTGAAGATATCGGTGTAGCTGGCGTACAGCGAGTAGTTGTCGTTGAGGTCGTACACCGCACCCAGGTACGGGGTGACAATGCCGTTCTCTTCCTGGCTGCTGCGCTCACCGGCCACGCTGCGGGTAACCGACGAATAATTGCTGGTGCGCACGCCGACAATCACCGACAACGGGTCGGTAATGCTCAGGCGAGTGGCGGCATACATGCCCTGCAGGCGGGTGGTGGTCTTGCTGTGCAGGCCGGTACGTGAGGCGATGATGTCGTAGTCGTCATCCACGCCATTGTGCCAGTTGCTGACCGGGAAGCCGTTGTTGGCGCGGAACTGGCAGCCCAGTGCGGGCGCGCTGGCCATGCCGTCGCCAACCATGGTGCAGGTGTATTGCGGCGACCAGCCCACGGTGCGGCTGTCGTTGTAGCCGACCATCGCCTGGTGGGTGCGGCCGAACAGCTGGAACGGGCCGGACAGGTCGATCTGCGCCGACTGCTGGGTGGTGTCGCTGGAGCTGTGCAGGCCGTTCAGCACCGCGCCGCTGCCGTCCTGGTCCCAATAGCCGCCATAGGTACCGCGCCCTGCCGAGTTGACCTTGGCCAAGCCACGGTGGTTGAGGGCTTCGGTGGTGGCCTGGGACGCTTTCAGGTCCAGCGTCCAGTCGTTGTCGAAGCGGTGCTCCAGCGAGCCGAAGGCGGTACGGGTGGTGTACTCGCCGAAGCTCCAGCTGGGCACCACGTTGGTGCTGCGTGGCAGGTCGGTCTTGCTGCCGTCGCGGTACCACAGCGGGATATTCGCACCCCAACCGCCACCGACCACCTTGTTGTATTCGTACTGGTAGCCGGCACCGAGAGTGGTGGCGTCGTCCAGGTCGAACTGGAAATTGGCCAGCGCGGCGCGGGAACGCTCGGACTGGTTGTCGCGGAACGAGTTGGCGTCCTGCTGGGTCATCACGAAGCGCGAGCGCAGGCGGCCATCTTCGGACAGCGGCAAGTTCAGGTCAGCGCCCAGGCGGCGCTTGTCCCAGCTGCCATAGGTGGCGTAGGCACTGCCACCGAAGGTTTTGGTCGGTGCCTTGCGGATCAGGTTGACGGTGGCCGAGGGGTCGCCGGTGCCGCCCAGCAGGCCGTTGGCACCACGCACGATGTCGATGCGCTCGTACAGGTCCATGTTCAGCGCGTTGCCGCTGCCGCTGAAGTCGGAACCGCCTTGGGTCTGCAGGCCATCGACCTTCCAGTTGCTGATCGAGTAGCCACGGGCACGGTAGTCGGTACGCCCGCCCACCTCGGACTTGTTGGCGGTAACACCCGGCGTGGTTTCCAGCGCCTGCTCGATGGTGTGGATGCCGCGGTCTTCCATCTGTTGGCGGGTGATGGTGGTGACCGACTGCGGCGTCTGCCGCGGGGTCAGGTTCAGGCCGGTGGAACTGCGGGTGCTTTCGACGGTGTAGCCGATCTGGCCGGTATCGTCAGCAGACAGCAAGGCGCTGTCTTCGATCTGCGTGGCATCAAGCTCCAGCGGCTTGCTGTCTGCCGCCATGGCACCGCCACTGATGGCGACCGCAACGCAGAAGGCGAGTGGCTTGAGGCGGCTACCGCCTCGGGTGACATAGGTGGACGTGTTCGAGGTACTGGTGAAGTTCATTTGGGAAGGCTTCGTATTTGCAGTTGATTTTTTGTTAGGATTCTAGGGATCGGCCCTCCCGGCTCCAGACCCCACATGTACGGGGATGTAATTGAACGTAATGAGCGCCACCGGCCCTCACCCGACAGGTGTTTTTCCGCATGAGCACGACCCTGCTGGTCGTCGACGATGACGACGAGATCCGCGAACTTCTTTGTGATTACCTGGCAGACGCCGGCTACAACGTGCTGGCCGCCGCCGACGGGGAGCAGATGCGTGAGCAACTGGCCCGGCACAAGGTGGAGCTGGTGGTGCTCGACCTGATGCTGCCTGGCGAGGACGGCCTGAGCCTGTGTCGCCAGTTGCAGGCCACCCCCGGGCTGGCGGTGATCATGTTGTCGGCCAAGGGCAGCACGCTGGACCGCATCATCGGCCTGGAAGTGGGTGCCGACGACTACTTGGCCAAGCCCTTCGAGCCACGCGAGCTAATTGCCCGGATCAAGGCCGTGCTGCGCCGCCCGCAGCGCCTGGATACCCCCACCGCAGAACCCGTGGCGGTCGATGCGCAGCTGTTCGCAGGCTTTCGCCTGGAACATATCAAGCGCCTGCTCACCCGCCCCGATGGCCAGACCCTGACCCTGCCGCGCTCCGATTACCGGGTACTGCGCGAACTGCTGGAAGCCAACAACCGCGTGGTCTCCCGCGACCAGCTGACGCGCAGTGCGTTCGGCCGCGATCACCTGCCCGATGACCGCTCGGTGGACATGTGCGTCAGCCGCCTGCGCCAACACCTGCGCCGCGCACCCGCAGGCGCCGCGCAAATCCTCACCATCCGCAACGAAGGCTACCTGCTGACTATCGACCACCACGAGGCCGATGCCTGAGATGCGATGGCTTCGCCGGCTGTGGCCGCACACCTTGTTTGGCCAGTTGCTGCTGATCATGGTCAGCGGCACGCTGGTGATCCAGTTGATGTCGAGCAGCATCTGGTTCGATGTGCGCTTTGCCCAGGTGCTCGAAGCCCCGGTGCGGCTGATCGCTGCGCGCAGTGCACCGCTGATTGCCCAGGCCGACTGCCACGCCGGAACGCTGCAGCTGCCAGCCCACTATCAACTGCGCTGCGCCGAAAGCCTGCCCACGCCGCAGCACGACGAGCGTCGTGGTCGCAGGCGCGTTGAATTGCTGTTGCAGCAGGCCCTCAAGTACGAACTGGGGCATGCCCAGGAGGTGCGCCTGATAAAGGTGCAACTGACCGACGAACTGGGCCAGCCGATTGTCTGGCGTAGCCTGTTCGGCCTGCGCACGGCGCAGGCTCATATCCAGTTCGCGGTGCCGATGGCCGATGGCCACTGGCTGACCATCGATGGCCAGGAGCTGCAAGGCTGGAGCGGTGAATCGGCTTGGGTACTGATCAGTGATTACCTGTTGCGGGTGTATGCCCTGCGGATTGTCGCGGTATTGCTGGTGTGCCTGATTGCCGTACGCCTGTGCCTGCGCCCGTTGCGGCGCCTGGCCGATGCGGCACGTGGCCTGGGCGGCAACCTTGAGCAGCCGCCGCTGGCGCTGGATGGCCCGCAGGAAGTACGCCAGGCGGCCCAGGCATTCAACGCCATGCAGCAGCGGCTGATTGCCATGGTCAACGACAAGGCCTACTTCCTCGCCGCCGTGTCCCACGACCTGCGCACCCCGCTGACCCGCATGCGCCTGCGCCTGGAGCGCCTGCCCGACGACGAGCACCGCCAGCGCCTGCGGCAGAACATCACGCAGATGGACGACATGATCGGCCAGGTGCTCGATTACCTGCGCGCAGGTGAGCAGCAGAATTTGCAGCAGGTAGACCTGGACCGGCTGGTGGCACGCCAGTGCGCGGAATTGGCCACCGCCGAAGAGCCATTACCGGTGCACGGCCAGGCGGGCAGCTTGCGGGTCGATGCGTTGCTGTTGCAACGCTGCCTGCAGAACTTGCTGGTCAATGCGTTGCGCTATGCCAGGGATGTTTCGGTCACACTGGAGCGGGCCACCACGGGGGTGTTCATCCATATCGATGACCGCGGGCCGGGGATTGCACCCGGTTTGCTGGCGACCATTACCGACCCGTTCGTGCGTGGTGAAGGGTCGCGCAACCAGGCGTCCGGGGGGTATGGGCTGGGGTTGAGCATTGTCCAGCGGATTGCTACCAGCCATGGCGGTGAACTGATGCTGACGAACCGCGAAGGGGGCGGCTTGCGGGTTAGCGTATTGCTGCCCCGTTAAGCCTTTGCGCGATCCCCTGTAGGACCGCGCGCGGGCTTCAAGGCATTGTGAAGGCTTGGAAATAGATATTCACGTAACAGTCTTTTACCGTTTACCCAGGTTTTCCCCTCCCCGCCTTTGCCTATCCTATGCCCGGTCATCCTGCCTGCGATGGACCCATGAAACACTCTCTACCCAGCCGCTATGCCTGCCTCGTTACCTGCCTCGTATTCACCTTCGCCAGCCTGCCGCTGCTGCCCCAGCATGCCTGGCTGTGGCCGCTAACGCTGATCACTGCATTGCTCAGCCTGGTTGGCCTTAATGACCTGCGCCAAAGCCACCATGCCGTGCGGCGCAACTATCCGATCCTGGGCAACATCCGCTACCTGATCGAAACCATCCGCCCGGAAATCCGTCAGTACCTGATCGAAGGCGACGACGACAAGCTGCCGTTCTCTCGCTCGCAACGCTCGCTGGTCTACGCCCGCGCCAAAAACGAAAGCGCCGAGAAAGCCTTCGGCACGCTCAACGACGCCTACAAGCCCGGCTTCGAGTTCATCAGCCATTCCATGCTGCCGGTGGCCACGCCAGACCCTGCCTCGTTCCGTATCGCCATTGGCGGGCCGCAATGCCGCCAGCCCTACTCGGCTTCGATCTTCAACATCTCAGCCATGAGTTTCGGCGCCCTCAGCGCCAACGCCATCGCCGCCCTCAACCGCGGCGCCCGCATGGGCCGCTTTGCCCATGACACCGGTGAAGGCAGCATCAGCCCTTACCACCGCGAACACGGCGGCGACCTGATCTGGGAAATCGGCAGTGGCTACTTCGGCTGCCGCACCGAGGACGGCCGCTTCGACCCGCAGCGCTTTGCCGAACAGGCGCGCTCGCCGCAGGTGAGGATGATCGAGATCAAGCTCAGTCAGGGTGCCAAGCCGGGCCACGGCGGCATTCTGCCGGGGCATAAGGTCAGCCCCGAAATTGCCCAGACCCGTGGCGTGCGTGTGGGTGAGGACTGCATCTCACCGGCTGCGCACAGTGCCTTCCGCACACCGGTCGAATTACTGCAGTTCGTTGCCAGCCTGCGCGAGCTGTCAGGCGGCAAGCCGGTGGGCTTCAAGTTCTGCCTGGGCCACCCGTGGGAGTTCATGGGCATAGCCAAGGCCATGCTGGCCACCGGCATCACCCCGGACTTCATCGTGGTCGACGGCAAGGAAGGCGGCACCGGCGCAGCGCCGCGAGAGTTCAGCGACAACATGGGCGTACCGATGCGCGAAGGCCTGATGTTCGTCCACAGCACCCTGGTCGGCCTGAACCTGCGCTCGAGTATCCGCATTGGCGCGGCGGGCAAGATTGTCAGTGCCTTCGACATTGCCAGCGTGCTGGCCATCGGCGCGGACTGGGTCAACTCGGCGCGCGGCTTCATGTTCGCCATTGGCTGCATTCAGTCGCAGAGCTGCCACACCAACAAGTGCCCGACCGGCGTGGCCACGCAAGACCCATTGCGCCAGCGGGCGCTGGTAGTGCCAGACAAGGCTGAACGGGTTGCCAGCTTCCATCGCAATACGTTGCACGCGTTGGCCGAAATGCTGGCCGCTGCAGGCCTGGAGCACCCGTCCGAGCTCAAGCCCAAGCACCTGGCACGGCGTATCAGCCCCAGCGAGATCGGCTTGTTTTCGGACTTGCACACGTTCCTCAAGCCGGGCGAATTGCTCAGTGGCTCGATTGAAAGCGAGTTTTATGCGCGGATGTGGCGGATGGCGCGTAGTAACAGCTTTGCCCCGGAGACAGGCGAGGGAGAGGTGAAGGTGGCAGAGGTGCGCCGTAGGGCAGTGGAACCGGCGTAAAGGCAGGGGCCGCGTTGCGGCCCATCGCGACACAAGGCCGCTCCTACAGGGGATTTCATTCTCTTGTAGGAGCGGCCTTGCGTCGCGATGGGCTGCAAAGCAGCCCCCTTAGGCCATCAGATCAGAATCAGAAGATGCTGATCGGGTACTCGACGAATACGCGGACTTCGTTGCCGTCGTCGTTGTAACCGTTCTGCTGCACGGCGTTGTTGGTACGCACGAACGAGCTACGCAGCTTGATCGACAGGTCCTTGGCCGGGCCGTCCTGCACCACGTAACGTACCTGGTTGAAGATCTCGCGCTCTTTACCTTCGCCGAAGCCCTGCGGGTTGGCATTGTTGCGGGTGTTGATGTTGTCACCCACCACATAGGCCAGCTTGTAGGTCAGGCCAGGGATGCCGTAGGCACCGAAGTCCAGGCCGTAGCCCAGCTGCCAGGAGCGCTCGTCTTCGGCGTTGAAGTCGGACCAGTACGAGTTGGCCAGGTAGATGGTCGAACCACCGTCACCCACGCCACCCTGGTTCTGGTACCAGCCGTAGTTGTAGCCGGTGCTGCCAGTGCTGCGCTGGTGAGCGAGGGTGAACGAGTGCGCACCGTACGCATAGGTAGCCGCCAGGCTCCAGATGGTGTTGGAGTCGCCGTTCAGGCCTGCAGCCTTGACGTACTTGTTGTTGATGTCCGACTTGTAGCCGTTGAAGTCCAGGGTCAGGGACTGGTCGCTGGCAATCGGGAAGACGTAGTTCAAGCCCAGGTAGTGCTTGCGCATCACGTCTTCGTTGTCTGCGGTGTACAACGAACCGCTGAAGTTGTCAGTGAACTTGTAGCTACCACCAAGTACGTTGATCGACTTCAGGCCACCGCCGTCACGGCGCTCGGCGCTCTTGCGCGCTTCCTGGGTGAAGCGGCCGGCGTTCAGTTCCAAGCCCTGGATCTCCTTCGAGGTGATCAGGGTACCGGTGAAGCTTTCTGGCAGCAGACGCGCGTCGTCGTACTGCAGCACTGGCAGTGCTGGCATCTGGTCACCGTACTTGAGCACGGTGTTGGAGATGCGGAACTTCACGGCGGCGCCGCCACGGGCCAGGTTGTGCGGCGAGCTGGCGTTGCCGTCGGCATTGGTGGTTTCGTGCGGCTTGAAGAAGTCGACACCCGCGCCACCGTTGTGGCCCTTGCCGCCATCAAGGCGCAGGGCGTACAGGCCGAACGCGTCGACACCGACGCCGACAGTGCCCTGGGTGAAGCCAGAGGAGAAGTTGCCGATGACAGCCTGGCCCCATTCGATCTGGTCGTCGGTGCCGTGCTTCTTGTCACGGTTGATGTAGGCGTTGCGCAGAAGGACGTTGGCGTGGCTGTCCTCGATGAAGCCCTTGCTTTCGGCCTGGTCATTGGCCTGTGCCTGGGTCGCGGCGATCATCGCCAAGGCGACCAGGCTGATCCTGGTTTTCAACATGTTGTTTTCCTTATTTCTTAATCAAAAACGCTCTGCAATATGACGCCAGGAACCAACGCCCCTTCGTAGGTTCGACGCTATGCGGATCCAGACTTGAAGGCCTGCCGGTAACTGCACGGCGGCCTCTGGCAGCAGCATGGCCAAAGGTATTGGCCAGCAGGCGTTGGCCGAATCCTAGCCGTGTGCGATTACAAATGTCAAAAACTCGTGAAATGCAGGTTGATATAACCAAAATCACCGGCGTGTCTGGTGCATTTCCATGTAGGTTTGCGCTATCAGCGGGCAATTTATCTTGTGTAAGAAATAGCCTTTTGATCGAACGGACAATTTTCCTGTGCGCACCCGTCTGCGCCGGTGGCCGTTACAAAGGGATACATATGTAAAGACAACCCTTTACAAATAGCCAAGCAAGAGCAAATAACAAGCATTACCATTCGCACCTCTTTTCTGTCTTCCCGGTCCGGATGTTTCCATGCTTGTACCCTGCCGCCTTTCACCCCTGACGCTTGGCCTGTCGCTGCTGTTCAGCGCCACCCTGGCCAGTGCCGCCACCACCACCTTGCCTGAGCTATCGGTAACCGCCGACAGCGAGCGCGAAAAGGACAACCCGCAGGTCAAGGAAGTGAGCACAGCCACCCGCACCTCGACGCCTTTGCGGTATGTACCCCAGGCCATCGACACGGTGAAGACTGTCAATGTGCTGGACTACGGCAACAACACCCTGGGCAAGGCGCTGGAGGGCATTCCCAACGTCAGCAGCGGCGCCGATACCCGCTTCGACAGCGTGCGCATTCGCGGCTTCGAGGCCAGCAACGACTTCTACCTGGACGGCATTCGCGACGACAGCCAGTACATCCGTGACCTGCACAACATCGAGCGGGTCGAGGTGCTGAAGGGCCCGGCTGCGGTGCTGTATGGCCGCGGCAGCCAGGGCGGTCTCGTCAACCGGGTGAGCAAGGCACCGGAGCATGGCCGCCGCTCGAGCATCGAGGCACAGGCCGGCAGCGAAGACCTGCGCAGCCTGTATGCCGACCTCAGCGCCGACCCTAGCGACACGGTCAGCCTGCGCCTGAACATGGGCAACCAGGACAACAACAGCTTCCGCGACGGCATCGACGGCAGCCGCCAGTTGTTCGCCCCATCGGTCAGTTGGCAGATCAACCCCGACCTGAACTGGCTGGTGCAATACGAATACAGCCGCTACAACCGCACCCCGGACCGCGGCATCCCCGGGGTCAACGGCCGCCCGGCCGACGTCAGCCGCAGCACCACCTATGGCGACCAGCGCGACTACATTGACGACCGCGCCCAGTCGCTGCGCTCGCGCCTGAACTACCAGCTGAACGAAACCTGGCAGCTGCGCCATACCCTGGGCCTGTTCAAGCTCGACAGCGAGTTCGACAACACCTATGTCGTAGGCTACAACGCCGACACCAATATCCTGACCCGCCAGCGCTGGCAGCAGGACCTGAACACCCGCAACCTGTTCAACAACCTGGAGGCCGAGGGCGACTTCGATACCTTGGGCCTGGAGCACAAGCTGTTACTGGGCCTGGAGTTCGGCAACCAGAAGCGTGACCCGGTGTTGTACCGCGCGCCAGAGCAGCGGCTGTCAGGCCTGGGTAAACCCGGTCGCGACCAGCAACACCCTGGCATACCGGCATTGTTCAGTGACAGCCACACCGTGGTCGACAGCCGTGGCCTTTACCTGCAAGACCAGATCCGTCTGAACGATCAGTGGCAGATCCTTGCCGGCGTGCGCTTCGACCAGTTCGAAGTGGAAAGCACAAACAACCTGCGCAACCTGTCCGAGAAACAGGACAGCAATAGCACCAGCCCGCGCCTGGGCGTGATCTACACACCGTGGCGCGACCATTCGTTCTACGCCTCGTGGAGCAAGACGTTCTCGCCGGTGGGCGGCGGCCTGATCGGCATCACCCCTGGGGCAACGGGCAACGCCAACGAAACCAAGCCGGAAGAAACCCGGCAGAAGGAAATCGGCGTGAAAAGCGACTGGCTCGACCAGCGCCTGACCACCACCCTGGCCATCTACGAGCTGGAGTTGTACAACCGCCGTACCCGCGACCCGATAATCCCGGAAAACATACTGCTGAGTGGCTTGCAGCGCTCACGCGGCATCGAGCTAACGGCTACCGGCAATATCGTCGGCAACTGGTATGTGCGCGGCGGCATCGGCCTGCAGGACGCCACCATCGTCAAGGACAACAACGGCCAGGAAGGCAACCGCATCAATGACGTGGCCAAGCGCAACGCCAGTCTGTTCGTGACCTGGAAGCCGGAGCTGGGCTGGTATGCCGAAACCGGCCTGACCCTGGTGGGTGAGCGTTATGCGGACAACCAGAACACAACGGTGTTGCCGGGGTATGGCCGTTGGGATGCGCTGGCGGGGTACCGCACCCATGACTGGGATGTGCGGGCGGCGTTGAGCAACATTGCCGACAAAACCTACTACAGCTCGGCGACCAGTGCGGCGCAGATCCAGGTAGGCGACCCGCGTAGCCTGGTGGTGACGGGTAGTTACAGCTTCTGATATTTGTTGCCTGTGCCGGCCTCTTCGCGGCTAAAGCCGCTCCTACAGGGACACCACAGTGCTCGAGATAGTGGTGTCCCTGTAGGAGCGGCTTCAGCCGCGAAGAGGCCGGTACAGGCTCAATCAATCAGTGCCACACCGCCATCAGCGCCTGCATTTCTGCTTCGCTGATCAGCCCTTGGGGGTAGCGTCCGGCAAGCAGACGTCGTGGGTCGGTCGTCCTGACCCTGATGCTTCCATGCTGTTTCAACCACGTCGCCACAAGCCTGAGCGATGGGTGATCTACTGCCGATGGGCGCAAAGCCGACTCACTTGCTGCGTTCATTTCTACACGTACTCCCTGGCCCGTGAGCAGCTAAATCTACGTAAGTAGTGTTACAGATAAGAGAGCCCGGCCTGGCCGAGCTATCTATTTGAAAAACAATACAAAACATATGCCATACCGGGCCGCCGGACGTCGGCCGAAAAAAAAGCCCGTCACAAGACGGGCCTTTTCATTCGTGACGCGATCAGCGCTTGACCGGCGCCGGCTGCTGCTGGGTCAGGCAGTGGATGTTGCCACCACCCAGCAACAGTTCGCGCCCTGGGATCATCACTACCTCGTGGTCGGGGAAGATCTTCGCCAGGATCGCTCTGGCTTCGGCATCTGCCGGGTCGTCGAAGCTTGGCGCGATGATGCCGCCGTTGACGATCAGGAAGTTCACGTAGGAGCCTGCCAAACGCACCGATGGGTCGCGCTCCTGGCTGCCGGCCACCTGGTCGACACCGTCGCACTCTTCGGCAGTGGCAAACAGCGGCCCCGGGATCGGCATCTTGTGCACGATGAATTCACGACCCTTGGCGTCGCGGGTGTTCTTCAACACCTCCATGGCCGCGTGGCAGCGTGCATAGTTGGGGTCGTTGGAATCATCGGTCCAGGCCAGTAACACTTCGCCAGGGCGCACGTAACAGCAGAAGTTGTCGACGTGGCCGTCGGTTTCGTCGTTGTACAGGCCGTCCGGCAACCACACCACGGTATCGACCGCCAACTGGTCACGCAGCACCGCTTCGATCTGCTCGCGGTTCAGGTGCGGGTTACGGTTACGGTTGAGCAGGCATTCCTCGGTGGTGATCACCGTGCCTTCACCGTCCACGTGGATCGAGCCGCCTTCGAGCACGAAACCTTCGGTGTGGTAGCGCTGGCAGCGCTCCATTTCCAGCACCTTGGCAGCCAGTTCCTCGTCGCGGTTCCACGGCGCGTACAGGCCGCCATCGAAGCCGCCCCAGGCATTAAAGCCCCAGTCCACACCGCGCACTTCACCCTGGTCGTTGATGACGAAGGTCGGGCCGGTGTCACGCACCCAGGCGTCGTCGTTGCTGATTTCGACCACGCGAATATTCGGCTGGTCGAGCTGGCGCCGAGCGTTCTCGTATTGGCCAGCAGAAACCGCAACGGTAACCGGCTCAAAGCGGGCAATGGCCTTGGCCAGGGTTACATGAGCAGCCTGCGCCGGCTTGCCGCCCAGGCGCCAGTTGTCCGAGCGCTCCGGCCAGACCATCCACACCTGGGTTTGCGGGGCCCACTCGGCGGGCATGTGGAAACCATCGGCACGGGGCGTGGAATTGAGGGTTTTCATGGGAGACCTCTGTGATGGCCCCGAGCCGGCGTCTGCCAGGGGCGTTGATCAGTTGGATAACAATCCGGTATGACAGTTCTGGAGGGTACGATACCCCATTCAGCCAACTTATAACCGATATATATCGATATAAACAAGCTTAAACATTTTTAATAGATGTAAATACGCAACATAAAGCCGATATCAATCGAATAATGACCTGACTCAGCAGCACTGCGATGATTTTTGCCTACGCTCGTAACGACAGGCTAGGCTGCAGAGACCTGCACATGGAATTTTCAGAGGCGTCCCGATAATGCGCATACTCATCACAGGCGGCGCTGGCTTCATTGGCTCGGCCCTGGTACGTCACCTGATCGCCCACACCGGGCATGAGGTGCTCAACCTCGACAAGCTGACCTACGCCGGTAACCTCGAGTCACTGCACAGTGTTGCCAGCAACAGCCGCTATGAATTCGTCCAGACCGACATTGCCGATACGGACACCGTCAGTGCGGTGCTTGAACGCTTTCAACCCGATGCGATCATGCACCTGGCGGCCGAATCGCATGTGGACCGGTCGATCGACGGCCCGGCAGCCTTTATCCAGACCAACATCGTCGGTACCTATGCCCTGCTGGAGGCGACACGCGCCTGGTGGAGCCAGCTCCCGGACGCCAGGCGTACCGCGTTTCGCTTTCACCATATTTCCACTGACGAGGTGTATGGCGACCTGCATGGCGCCGACGACTTGTTCCGCGAGACTACGCCCTATGCGCCCAGCTCGCCCTATTCGGCCAGCAAGGCGGCTTCGGACCATCTGGTCCGCGCCTGGCATCGCACCTATGGCCTGCCGGTGCTGGTCACCAATTGCTCGAACAACTATGGCCCCTATCACTTCCCCGAAAAGCTGATCCCGCTGGTGATCCTCAATGCCTTGGCAGGCAAACCGCTACCGGTTTACGGCAACGGCCAGCAGGTGCGTGACTGGCTGTTCGTCGAGGACCACGCCCGGGCGTTACTGGAAGTGGCCACCCGAGGCCAGGTCGGCGAGACCTACAATATCGGCGGCCACAACGAACAGAAGAACCTCGATGTGGTGCATGCGATCTGCGCCTTGCTTGAAGAGCTGGCACCGCAACGGCCGGCCGGCGTGGCCCGCTACGCAGACCTGATTACCTACGTGCAGGACCGCCCTGGCCATGATCTGCGCTATGCCATCGACGCCGGCAAGATCGAGCGTGAACTGGGCTGGGTACCGCAGGAAACCTTCGCCAGCGGCCTGCGCAAGACGGTGCAGTGGTACCTGGCCAACCTGGAGTGGTGCCGCCACGTCCAGGATGGCAGTTATCAAGGTGAACGACTGGGCAACAACAACCTCAAGGAGCTTATTGCATGACCAAGGGCATCGTCCTTGCCGGAGGCTCCGGCACCCGTCTGCACCCTATCACCCTCGGTGTGTCCAAACAGTTGCTGCCGATCTACGACAAGCCGATGATCTACTACCCGCTGTCTGTACTGATGCTCGCCGATATCCGTGAAATCCTGCTGATTTCCACCCCGCAGGACCTGCCCCAGTACCGACAGCTGTTCGGCGATGGCAGCCAGTTCGGCGTCCACATCAGCTACGCCGAGCAACCTTCACCAGACGGGCTGGCCCAGGCATTCCTGATTGGTGAGCAATTCATCGGCGACGACTCGGTGTGCCTGATCCTCGGCGACAACATCTTCCACGGTCAGAGCTTCACCGAACAATTGCAACGGGCGGTCAGCCATGCCAGCGGGGCAACGGTATTCGGGTATTGGGTCAAGGACCCGGAACGCTTCGGCGTGGTCGAGTTCGACGAACAGGGCCACGCCCTTTCAATCGAAGAAAAGCCCCTGCAACCCAAGTCCAGCTACGCGGTGACCGGCCTATACTTCTACGACAACGATGTGGTCGAGATTGCCAAGGGCATCCACCCCTCAGCCCGTGGCGAGCTTGAAATCACCGACGTGACCAATGCCTACCTCAAGCGTGGCGACCTGCGCGTGGAACGTTTCGGGCGCGGCTTCGCCTGGCTTGATACCGGCACCCATGAAAGCCTGCTTGATGCCTCGCAGTACGTGCAAACCATCGAAAACCGCCAGGGCCTGAAAGTGGCGTGCCTGGAGGAAATTGCCTTCAACAAGGGCTGGATCACCCGCGACCAGCTATTGGCCAAGGCCGAGAAACTGAAAAAGACCGGCTACGGCCAGTACCTGGGCAAACTGGCCAACGAAACGACATGAACATCATCCCGACCAAGATCCCCGACGTACTGATCATAGAGCCCAAGGTTTTCGGCGACAGCCGCGGCTTTTTTTTCGAAGCGTTCAATGCCCGTGACTTCAAGCAGCACACCGGCGTTGACGCGCACTTTGTCCAGGACAACCACTCACGCTCGGTCAAAGGCGTGCTGCGTGGCCTGCACTACCAGGTGGAAAACACCCAAGGCAAGCTGGTGCGCGTGGTACAGGGCGAGATCCGCGACATCGCCGTGGATGTGCGCAAGCGCTCGCCCACCTTCGGCCAATGGGTAGCGGTAGACCTGTCGGCCGACAACCGCCGCCAGCTGTGGATTCCACCCGGGTTCGCCCATGGCTTTGCCGTCATGAGCGAGTCGGCCGAGTTCTTATACAAGACCACCGATTACTACAACCCGAGTGCAGACCGCTGTATCCGCTGGGATGACCCTGAACTGGCGATCGACTGGCAGCTGGATGCGCCACCGCTGCTGTCCGAAAAAGACAAACTCGGCGTACCGTTCAGCAAGGCTCAAGCGCTGCCATGAAGATTCTCGTCTGCGGCCACAACGGCCAGGTCGCGCAGGCCTTGCAGAAGCACTTGGCAGGCTTGGGCGAGTTGCATGTGCTGGGTCATCAGCAACTGGACCTGGCGGCACCCGAAAGGTTGCGTACAACACTGCGGCAGCTCGCACCCGAGCTGATCATCAACGCGGCCGCCTATACGGCCGTGGACCAGGCAGAGCAAGAGCCGGAGCGGGCCTTTGCCATCAATGCCGATGGCCCTCGCGTGCTCGCCGAAGAAGCGGCAAGGCTCGACGCGCCGTTGATTCACTTTTCTACCGACTATGTCTTCGATGGCGACAAGCCCACGCCCTATACCGAAAACGATGTGCCCAACCCTTTGAGCGTCTACGGCCAAAGCAAGCTGGCCGGGGAGCGGGCAATTGCCGCCGTTGCCGGAAAACACCTAATCCTGCGTACCAGCTGGGTTTACTCGCAATACGGGCGTAACTTTCTGCTGACCATGCAGCGCCTGCTGCAGGAAAAGCCCCAGTTGCGCGTAGTCGACGACCAGATAGGTGCCCCGACCTGGGCCACAACCCTCGCCACCAGCACCCGCACGCTGATCGAGCGCTGGCAGTCCGGTGAGGCGGGGGCATGGGGTACGTATCACCTGACGGCGCAAGGCGCGACTTCCTGGTTCGGCTTCGCCCAGGCGATCGGCGAACATTTGAAGGCCCGGGGCCAGCCCTGCGCCGAGCTGCTTCCTATCCCGTCCAGCGAGTACCCCACGCCTGCCCGCAGGCCGCTCAACTCGAGGCTGGACTGCTCGCGCCTGGCCCATGAGTGGCAAATCAGCCTGCCGCACTGGCAGCAAGCGCTGAGTGATTGCCTCAAGTAGCGCATAATTGCGTCAGACTTTTCTGGCGCACTTACGTGATGATTGCAAAACCCACGCCCCCACGCCGTCCCCGCTGGCGCAGCCTGGCCTTGTTGGCCCTGTGCCTGGCCCCGCTACTGTGGCCGCTGCATCATTTGGCCGAACGCTATTACCAGGAAGAACTGGCCTCGCAGAACCGCCAGACCCTCGACCTGTACGTGGCCAACCTGCTAGGCACCCTGCACCGCTACGAAACCTTGCCGCAGATCCTCGGCGACCTGCCGGCATTGCGCGGCGTGCTGGCTGACCCGTTCCGCCTGGAGGCGGTGACCAACGCCAACCGCCTGCTCAAAGGCATCGTGCAGCAGACCGGTGCCGAGGTGATGTACCTGATGGATGTCAGCGGCAATACCCTGGCGGCCTCCAACTGGGACAAGCACGACAGCTTCGTCGGGCGCAATTTTGCCTTCCGCCCTTACTTCAACGAAGCCATGGCCGGCCACCTGGGCCGCTTTTTCGGCCAAGGCACCACCTCGGCCAAGCGCGGCTACTTTTTTGCCGCCGCTGTACGCGACCGCGAGCGGGTCGTCGGCGTGCTGGTGGTCAAAGTCGACCTCGACCACACCGAAACCCTGTGGGGCCGTACCCCCGAGCAGCTGTTGCTGACCGACCACAATGGCGTGGTTATCCTCACCTCACGGCCCGACTGGCGCTTCCGTGCCACCCGCGTGCTGAGCGAGGCCGAGCGGCAGGCGATCATTGCCATCCAGCCCTACCCGACCCAAGCCCCGCAACCGCTGGTGCTCAACCCGGACGCCTGGATCACCCAGACCCGCGACATCAAGGAAACCGGTTGGCAAGTCAGCATCCTCGCCCCGCGCACCCTGGTCGACCGTTCGGTGCAAACGGTGATGGCCATCGGCGCCGGTACCTTGCTGGTCGTCATGCTGCTGGCCGGGCTGGTAATGCAGCGGCGCCGCCATTACATCGATCGCATCGGCCTTGAAGCCCGCGGCCGCCAGGAGCTGGAAAAGCGCGTGGCGGAACGGACCGCCGACCTCGAAGGCCTCAATACCCGCCTCAAGCGCGCCGTACTCGAACGTGAAAACGCCCAGCAAGAGGCGGTGCGCGCCCAGGACGAACTGGTGCAGGCCGGCAAGCTGTCGGTACTCGGCACCATGTCGGCGAGTATCAGCCACGAGCTCAACCAGCCGCTGGCAGCCATTCGCAGCTACGCGGAAAACGCCGAGATACTGCTCGACCACCAACGCACCGAAGACGCCCGCGGTAACCTCAAGCTGATTGGCGAGCTGACCGGGCGCATGGCCTCGATCATCGCCCACCTGCGCGCCTTTGCCCGCCGCGACCGCCATGCCCCGGAAAGCGTGGCCCTGCAGCCTGCCCTGGACGATGCCCTGGCGCTGCTGGCCAAGCGGCGCCGGGCAATGGCCGTTGAGCTGATCCGCGACCTGCCGGAAGCCACCCTGTGGGTGCAAGCCGGCGAAACCCGCCTGCGCCAGGTGCTGGGCAACCTGCTGGCCAATGCCCTCGACGCCCTCACCGAGAAAGCCAACCCGCGCCGCCTGTGGCTAAGTGCCGAGCGGCGCGATGAGTGCGTCTACCTGTACATCCGCGACAACGGCCCCGGTTTCAGCCGCCAGGCCCTGGAGCACGCCAAGGAGCCGTTCTTCACCACCAAGACCCGCACCCAGGGCCTGGGCCTGGGGTTGGCCATCTGCGAAAGCCTGATGCGCGCGCTGGGCGGTGAGTTGCTGCTGGCCAACCACCCGGAAGGTGGCGCCCTGCTCACCCTGCAGCTACGTGTAGCCGCGCCTGGCGCTACTTTGCCCAATTCGGAGGACCCCTCGGCATGACCACCGAGACACAGATCGACAGCCACGCCCAGGTCATCCTGGTCGATGACGACCCGCACCTGCGCCAGGCCCTGAGCCAGACCCTGGACCTGGCCGGGCTGAAAGTGGTCGCGCTCGCCGATGCCCAAGGCCTGGCCGAACGGATCGAGGCCGACTGGCCCGGCGTGGTGGTCAGCGATATCCGCATGCCCGGCATCGATGGCCTGCAGCTGCTGGCGCAACTGCACGGCCGCGACAGCGAGCTGCCGGTGCTGCTGATCACCGGCCACGGCGATGTCCCGTTGGCCGTGCAAGCGATGCGCGCCGGGGCTTATGACTTTCTTGAAAAACCCTTTGCCACCGACGCCCTGCTCGACAGCGTGCGCCGCGCCCTGTCCCTGCGCCGCCTGGTACTGGACAACCGCAGCCTGCGCCTGGCCCTGAGTGATCGTCAGCAGCTGGCCACGCGCCTGGTCGGCCAGTCACCGTCCATGCAGCGCTTGCGCGAGCAGATCGGCGCCTTGGCCGGTACCCGCGCCGATGTGCTGATTCTGGGTGAAACCGGCGCCGGCAAAGAGGTGGTGGCCCGTGCCCTGCACGACCTGTCCAGCCGCCGCGAGGGGCCGTTCGTGGCGATCAACGCCGGGGCGCTGGCCGAGTCGGTGGTGGAAAGCGAGTTGTTCGGCCATGAGCCTGGCGCGTTCACGGGGGCGCAGAAGCGCCGCATCGGCAAGTTCGAGTTCGCCAACGGTGGCACGCTGTTCCTCGACGAAATCGAGAGCATGAGCCTGGATGTGCAGGTGAAGCTGCTGCGCATGCTGCAGGAGCGGGTGGTCGAACGCCTGGGTGGCAACCAGTTGATCCCGCTCGACATCCGCATCATTGCCGCAACCAAGGAAGACCTGCGCCAGTCTGCCGACCAAGGGCGCTTCCGCGCCGACCTGTATTACCGCCTGAACGTGGCGCCGCTGCGTATTCCGCCGCTGCGCGAGCGTGGCGATGACATTTTGGTGTTGTTCCAGCACTTTGCCGACGCCGCCAGCCAGCGCCACGGCCTGTCACCGCATGTGCTGCAGCCGGCCCAGCGGGCCATGCTGCTGCGCCACGACTGGCCAGGTAACGTACGCGAGCTGCAGAACGCTGCCGAGCGTTTCGCCCTGGGCCTGGAGCTGGCCCTGGACGGCCAGGCGCCGCCAGCACCCGCTGCTGCGGTGCCGATGCTGAGCGGCAACCTGAGCGAACAGGTCGAGCAGTTCGAACGCTCGCTGATCGCCGCCGAACTGGCCCAGCCACACAGTTCCATGCGCAGCCTGGCCGAAGCGCTGGGCATCCCCCGCAAGACCCTGCACGACAAGCTGCGCAAGCACGGCTTGAGCTTCGACGGCGGCAGCGGCGGGCATGACGATCAAGAGGACCACCGTTGATGAGCACCGAAAGCCAATACCTGCAGGCCGTACTGCACAGCGACATCCCCCTGACCCGCGAAATGGGCCTGGAAGTGATCGATTGGCAGCAGCACACCCTGCGCCTGCAATTGCCGCTGGCGGCCAACGTCAACCACAAGTCCACCATGTTTGGCGGCAGCCTGTACTGCGCGGCGGTGCTGGTGGGCTGGGGCTGGTTGCACCTGCGCCTGCGTGACCTGGGGATCGATGACGGGCATATCGTCATTCAGGAAGGGCAGATCAGTTATCCACTGCCGGTTACCGGTACGGCGGTAGCACGCTGTGCGGCGCCGGACGAAAAGGCCTGGGAAAGGTTCCTGAACATGTACCAGCGGCGCGGGCGGGCGCGGTTGACGCTGGAGACCACGGTGAGCAATGCCGGGAGTGATGAGCCGGCGGTCACCTTCAGCGGCCAGTACGTGCTGCACCGCTGATTCCGAAGGCCGTCGCGATCCCTGTAGGAGCGGCCTTGTGTCGCGATCGGGCCGCAAAGCGGCCCCGGCAAATTCGGCGGCGGAGCTAAAACCTTGGGGCCGCGTTGCGGCCCGATCGCGACACAAGGCCGCTCCTACAGGTTCGGGGCAAAGCTGTCAGATCAGCTCAAGGAAGGCCTGGCGCCATGTCGCCTCTGCCGGCAACGCCAGGAAATACGGGTTAAGCAACGACTCGCGCGGCGGATAGCAGAACGGCAACCCGTCCAGCCCGATCACCTCACCACCCGCCCCTTCAACCACACCCTGTGCCGCAGCAGTGTCCCACTGCGAAGTCGGCGCCAGGCGTGGGTAACAATCGGCGCTGCCCTCGGCCAACAGGCAGAACTTCAGCGAGCTACCAATATTGGCCAGCTCCAGTTCACCCACCGCAGCCCCCAACCCGGCCAACAGTGCCTCCTGCTCGGGGCTGGAATGTCGACGGCTGGCCACCACGGTGAAGCGCTCACCTGCCCCCGGCGCGTTGCGCACCTGAATCGGCTGAGCAGCCTCACCCGTCTCGGCCCGCCACGCGCCGAATTCACGGCCACCGAAATAGCATCGCCCGTTGGTCGGCATCGACACCACGCCAAACACCACCTCGCCGTTTTCGATCAAGGCAATGTTGACCGTGAATTCTTCGCTCCCGGCAATGAACTCCTTGGTGCCGTCCAGGGGGTCGACCAGCCACCAGCGGTTCCAGCCCTGGCGCTCGGCCAGGGCTATGTTGCAATCCTCTTCGGACAACACCGGAATCTGCGGCGCCAGCGCCAGCAGGCCATCGGCAATCACCCGGTGCGCCGCCAGGTCGGCAGCGGTTACCGGCGAATCGTCGGCCTTGTTGGTTACCACCACATCGGCACGCCAGAACGGCAGGATCGCTTCGCCTGCGGTCAGCGCCAACTTGACCACTTCGTGCATCAGTTGCAGGTCGTTCATAGTTCCAGCAGCCCCCGCTGAACCAGCAGGTCACGCGCCAGGTACAGCGCTGCCAGGGCGCGACCTTCGGTGAATTGCGGGTGCATGGCCAACGCCGACAGCTCGCGCAGGTTGACTTTGTCGACCCGCATCGGCTCCGGCTCATCGCCTTCCAACTGTTCTTCGTACAGGTCGCTGGCCAGCACCACCTGGATCTTCTGGCTCATGTAGCCCGGCGACAGCGAAAGTTCGGTCAGGTGTTCCAGTTGCCGCGCACCAAACCCGGCTTCTTCCTTCAGCTCGCGGTCAGCAGCGGCCAGCACGTCTTCGCCCGGCTCGATCAGGCCCTTGGGCAATGACAGCTCGTATTCATCGGTACCGCCGCAGTATTCCTCGACCAGCACGGCGTGTTCCGCGTCGAGCATGGCCACGATCATCACCGCGCCATAGCCGTTACCACGCCCCACCAGCCGCTCGTAGGTACGCTCGTTGCCATTGCTGAAGCGCAATTGCACGGCTTCGACGCGAAACAGGCGGCTGCTGGCGACGATTTCGCGGCTGAGGACGGTGGGTTTCTGGCGCATGGGGCGGCTCCTTGGCGTGAACGGGTTACTATACCGTGGCTTGCCGACTGAACGAGAGTTTCCCATGCCTGTTCTTCCTTGGTCTGACATCGATACCGTCCTGCTGGACATGGACGGCACCCTGCTCGACCTGCATTACGACAACCGCTTCTGGCTGGACCACCTGCCCCAGCGCTATGCCGAGCTGCATGGGGTGAGCCGGGCCATGGCGGAAATGGAGCTGCAACCCCTGTTCGAGCGCAATGCCGGCACCCTGAACTGGTATTGCCTGGACTTCTGGAGCCGCGAACTGCGCCTGCCTATCCGCGAGCTGAAACAGGAAATTGCCGACCTGATCGCCTTACGCCCGGATGCCGACACCTTCCTGGCAGCGATTCGCGACGCCGGCAAGCGCGTTGTGATGATCACCAACGCCCACCGGGATTCGCTGTCGCTGAAGCTGGAGCGGGTAGAGCTGGCGCCGTATTTCGAGCGGCTGATCAGCTCGCATGACTATGGCTACCCAAAGGAAAGCCCACAATTCTGGGATGCCTTGCAGGCAGACATCGGTTTTGTGCCGGCGCGCAGCCTGTTCATTGATGACACCCTGGCGATATTGCGCAGTGCGCGACGTTTTGGTGTGGGGCATTTACTGGCGGTGCGCCAGCCGGATAGCCAGGCACAGCCGCGTGATACCGAGGAGTTTGCTGCGGTCGAGGATTACCGGGAGTTATTGGTTGGCCTGTAAGGGCCTCTTCGCGGGTAAACCCGCTCCTACACAACGCATTACCTATGTAGGAGCGGGTTTACCCGCGAAGAGGCCGGTACAGGCTGCAGCGATCAATCAGGAATACGCAGCACCTGCCCCGGGTAAATCTTGTCCGGGTGCGAGAGCATCGGCTTGTTGGCCTCGAAGATCTTGTTGTACTGGTTGGCATTGCCGTACACCACCACGGAGATGGCCGACAGCGTGTCACCCTTCTTCACCGTGACGAACCGGGCCGCCGTCACCACCGGCCCGGTCACAGTGATCTGATCGTCAACGCTGGCCACACCATTGATATTGCCCGCTGCCAGAATGATCTTCTCCTTCTCCTCCTGGCTGGCCACCTCGCCCTTGAGGATGATTTTGTCACCCTCTACAGTGGCGCTGATGTTGGGGTTGCCCAGGCCAACCTTGGCAACGTGCTCTTTGAGCTGCTCCTCTGCTTTGGCATTGCCCGGAGTCAGAAGGTCGATCAACTTCTCGCCGGCTTCTTTCACGAAACTGAACAGGCTCATTGCGTTCTCCTTGTTGACGTAAACCTCGAAGACGGAAGTCTAGGCCAGGATTTCCCTACCTGCCCCCCCTGCGACCAATCGACGCGCTCTATCAAGGCATAGAGCCTAGCGATTAGACGCCGCCTGCCGGCACGCCTAGGCTTGTGCTATTACCAAGCCGCCGAATGAACAGCCTGCCACGATGAACAGCAAACCTCCGGTCTGCGCGGCCTCATCGCCTTTGTCCATGCCCGCCGCCAGCAACACCTACGATTACATCCAGCTCAGCGACAGCACACGCAGCAGCACGCCGCTGGCCGAAGAAGTGGCGCTGGCCATTGTCTACAACGGCCTCAACCAGGCAGTGATGCTGGTCAGCCCCACCGACCTGGAAGACTTCGCCGTCGGCTTCAGCGTCGGCAGCGGTATTGTTGAAGGCACCACGGAAATCTATGACCTCAAGCTGTCCGGCAGCGGCTCGGCGTTGTACGCCGACCTGGAAATTTCCAGCCGGGCGTTCTGGAACCTGAAAAACCAGCGTCGCCAGCTGGCCGGTACCAGTGGCTGCGGCCTGTGTGGGGTCGAAGCGCTGGAGCAGGCTTTGCCAGAGCTGAACGTGCTGCCCGGCGCGCCCCTCCCCCCGGCCCAGTGGCTGGTCGGCCTGCGCGAGCGCATCGATGCCTTCCAGCCGCTGGGCCAGCATTGCGGCGCGGTGCATGCGGCACTGTTCATGGACCGCCATGGCGAGCTGCTGCTGGGCCGTGAAGACATTGGCCGGCACAACGCCCTCGACAAGCTGATCGGCGCCCTGCTGCGCCAAGGCATCGACAGCCAGGGCGGCCTGGCCATCGTCACCAGCCGCTGCAGTTTGGAACTGATCCAGAAGGTGCTGCGTGCCGGCATCCAGACCCTGGTCAGCCTGTCGGCCCCCACCGGCCTCGCCCTGCAGTGGGCGCGCAAGCACAACCTCAACCTCATCCATTTGCCCAAGCACAGCGCACCGCGGGTCTATAGCCCAGCGGCGGAGTCGTAACAGCCGTGACCTCGTACCAGCACCTTCCAGAAAACGCCCCAACCTCCACCCCTCGCTACAAGCCCTACCACGGCCCCGCCGGTGGCTGGGGCGCGCTGCGCAGCGTGGCCAAGGCCTGGGTCGGCAGCGACAACGCGCTGAAAAACATTCGCGCCCTGCTCAAAACCAACCAGAACGGCGGTTTCGACTGCCCCGGCTGCGCCTGGGGCGACTCGCCGGAAAGCGGCATGGTCAAGTTCTGCGAGAACGGCGCCAAGGCCGTGAACTGGGAGGCGACCAAACGCCGTGTCGACGCCGCCTTCTTCGCCCGCTACAGCGTCACTGCGCTGCTGCAGCAAAGCGACTACTGGCTGGAGTATCAGGGGCGCCTGACCGAGCCGATGGCCTACGATGCGGCCAACGACCGCTATCAGCCGATCAGCTGGGACGCTGCCTTCGCCCTGATCGCCCGCGAACTGAACAAGCTGGCCAGCCCTGACCAGGCCGAGTTTTACACCTCGGGGCGGGCCAGCAACGAAGCCGCCTACCTGTACCAGCTGTTCGTGCGCGCCTACGGCACCAACAATTTCCCCGACTGTTCAAACATGTGTCACGAAGCCAGCGGCGTGGCCCTGGGGCAAAGCGTCGGCGTCGGCAAGGGCACCGTCACCTTCGACGATTTCGAGCATGCCGACGCGATTTTTGTCTGGGGCCAGAACCCCGGCACCAACCACCCACGCATGCTCGACCCGCTGCGCGACGCGGTAAAACGTGGCGCCCAGGTGGTATGCATCAACCCGCTCAAGGAACGTGGCCTGGAACGCTTCCAGCACCCACAGAACCCGCTGGAGATGCTGACCAACAGCGACCGGCCGACCAACACTGCATTCTTCCGCCCGGCGTTGGGCGGCGACATGGCGATGCTGCGTGGCATGGCCAAGTTCGTTCTGCAGTGGGAGCGTGAAGCCCAGGCCAACGGCGAACCGGCAATTTTCGACCACGCTTTCATTGCCGAACATGGCCATGGCGTCGACGAATACCTGGCGGTGGTGGATGCCACGCCATGGGAGCACATCCAGACGCAGTCCGGCCTGACCCTGGCCGACATCGAACTGGCCGCGCGCATGTACTGCCGTGGCAAGCGGGTGATCATGTGCTGGGCCATGGGCATCACCCAGCACCGCCATTCGGTGCCGACCATTCAGGAAATCGTCAACCTGCAGATGCTGCGCGGCAACATCGGCGCGCCAGGTGCAGGCCTGTGCCCGGTTCGCGGCCATAGCAACGTGCAGGGTGACCGCACCATGGGCATCAACGAACGCCCGCCCGTGGCGCTGTTGGATGCCATGGAAAAACGCTTCGGTTTCCCCGTGCCACGGCACAATGGCCACAACACCGTCGAGGCGATCCACGCCATGCTCAATGGCCGGGCCAAAGTATTCGTCGGCCTGGGCGGCAACTTCGCCCAGGCCACGCCGGATACCGAGCGTACGGCCAAGGCGCTGCGCAACTGCGAGCTGACCGTGCACATCAGCACCAAGCTCAACCGCAGCCACCTGATCCACGGTAAGCAGGCACTGATCCTGCCGTGCCTGGGCCGCACCGACATCGACCTGCAAGCCGACGGCCCACAGGCGGTCACGGTCGAGGATTCGTTCAGCATGGTTCACGCCTCCAACGGTCAACTGCAGCCACTGTCGACGCAAATGCGCTCGGAGCCTGCGGTAATTGCCGGTATTGCCGCCGCTACATTGGGCAAGACGCCGGTGGATTGGCACTGGCTGGTGGCCGACTACGACCGCATCCGCGACCTGATCGGCGACACCATTGCCGGTTTCAGCGGCTTCAACCAGCGCCTGCAGCACCCGGGTGGTTTCTACCTGGGCAACAGCGCGGCCAGCCGCGAATGGAAGACCAGCACCGGGCGCGCCAATTTCAAGGCCAACCTGTTGCCCGATACGTTGCTCGACGAGCGCGTGCGTGCCAGCGGCCAGTTGCCGGACCTGATCATGCAGTCGATGCGCTCGCACGATCAGTACAACACCACCATTTACGGCCTGGACGACCGCTACCGCGGCGTGCGCGGCCAGCGCGAGGTGCTGTTCGTCAACGAAGCCGACATCATCCGCCTGGGTTTCCAACCGGGGCAGAAGGTCGACATCGTGTCGTTGTGGGGGGATGAGCATGTGCGCCGGGTGCACGGCTTCACGTTGCTGGCGTTCGATATCCCGGCAGGCCAGGCCGCGGCTTACTACCCTGAAGTGAACCCGCTGGTGCCGCTGGAGAGCATCGGTGATGGCAGCCATACACCGACATCCAAATTCATTGCCATCAAGCTGGAGCGGGCGCGGGACGACGGGCGCATCCTGTAGGACATTTGTTGGCCTTTTCGCGGCTAAGCCGCTCACAGGTACACCACAGGCCTGAAGCTAGCGCTGAACCTGTAGGAGCGGCTTTAGCCGCGAAGAGGCCGGCAGCCCCAGCGCAAAATGCAAAAAAGCCCTGTTCCGCAACGGTTCAGGGCTTTGTCATAAAGATCTCAGACAGTCGAATTTCGATAAAGTTTCACAGTAAATACAGTAACTTAGAGAATTGTGTACAACTCGTGTTACTCGTCGGATTTCCGTTGCCAGCCACCTCGCTTAGCCTCAAATTCGCCTCGTCATCCCTATGAGGCTCTCTTGATGAAGAAGTACTCCTCGATTCTGTTGTTGTCTTTCAGCTTGCTCAGCGGCGTTGCCATGGCAGGCGGCACCACCGAGGCCGGCATTGGCGGCGCATTGGGTGGGGTACTGGGCTCCGTGGTGGGCAACTCCATCGGCGGTAGCACCGGCGGCGCCATTGGTGCTGGCCTGGGCGGCGCGGCAGGCGGTGCCCTGGGCGCCGACAAGCGCCAGCGCGGGGAAGCCGCAATCGGCGGCGCGCTGGGCGCTGCGGGCGGTAACGTGGTCGGTCGCTCGGTCGGCGGCACCACAGGTAGCTACATTGGCGCAGCCGCTGGCGGCGGTGCCGGTGGCGCACTGGGTAACTACATGGGCAACAAGGCCGACGATGACGAGCGCCATGACGACCGTCGTTACCGTCGCGGCTACGACGACGACCGTCGCCACTATGACCGCGGTCACCACTATGGCCACCGCAAGCACAAGCGCCACTGGCGCGACTAACGCCTGAGGGCTCTGCCCCGGCAACAAAAGCCCCGCCCCTGCCGGCGGGGTTTTTTATGCCTGTTGCTCCAGCACCAGGCCGGAAAGAATCACCTGCAGCGCCTCTGGCAACACCACAGGCCGCCCGCTGGCGCGTTCAATGAACACTTGCACCACCGTGCCCGCCGCACATGCCTCCGGCTCCCCAGGGCGATACAGCGCCAGGCGATACTCCACCGTACTGCCCGCCAGGCGCGTTACGCCCAGCCCAACTTCCAGCACGTCCGGGAAGCCCGGCAATGCATAGAAGTCTGCCGCCGAGCTGACCACGAAAGCCGCCAGCGCGCCGTCACGCAAGTCCAGCTCGGCCTGCTCAACGAGGAACGCCTGTATCGCGGTTTCGAAGAAGCCATGCACGGTGGCCCCGGCGATATGGCCATTGAGGTCGTTGTCCTGCGGGCGGGTAAGGATCGGGTGAAAGTGGGAGAAGGCAGTGCGCTGAGGGGATTCAGTCATGAGTTATCCACAGTTGGTTGCAATCGAAAAGGAAGCTTCCCACAGCAAGTTCGGAAGGCCTATAGTCGCAATCAACTATAGATTGCATAGCATGATCAGTCCCGATGAATCCGAGAAAAACACCCATGCCAACTCACCATCTCGACCATGCCAACCTGAGCCGTATGGCGGACTCAGGGCGCATCAACGCCACGCATATCGTCGGCCAGCCAGGAGGCTGGGCGGTGCAGGTCGACATCAACCAGCAGGAGCATGTACTCACTGCCCAGCGCAGCGGTAATGTCAGGCTTTTCAAGAAACTCGAGACCTTGGTGGCTTACCTGCTTGAACTGGGGATCGACCATTTCGAGGTAGACGCAACCACTTACGACCCCGAGCAAACGAGTACCTATCAACGGCCTGACCGCACCCAAGCGTTAAAACGCGCTCATGAAGCCGCTGCCTACGAGGCTTGGTTCCACGAGCAGGTAAAGACCAGCCTGGAAGACACCACGCCGGTGATGGACGATGAGGAGGCCGAACGACTGTTTGCTGCTCGCCGAGCCGCTCTGGCGGCCAAGACTCGCTGATGCGCCTCGTTTGGCGCCAGATGGCAATTGTTGAGCCAGGAACGAGAAAGCCGCCCCTGGGGGCGGCTTTCTCGTTGCGGCTGGTTGCAGCTTACAGCTGCGGGCCAGCGGCCTTGATGGCGTCGGAAACTTCGAACTTCTTGAAGTTTTCGATGAACAGCTTGGCCAGGCCTTGGGCGGCCTCGTCGTAGGCCGCTTTGTCAGCCCAGTTGGTGCGCGGGTTGAGCAGCTCGGTTTCAACGCCTGGCACAGCCTTCGGCACGTCCAGGTTGATGATGTCCAGGTGCTCGGTTTCGGCACCGACCAGCGCGCCGCTCTGGATCGCAGCAATTACCGCACGGGTGGTCGGGATGCTGAAGCGCTTGCCAACGCCGTAGCCACCGCCAGTCCAGCCGGTGTTGACCAGGTAGACCTTGGAGTTGAAGCCGTTGATACGCTTGATCAGCAGCTCGGCGTACTCGCCAGCCGGGCGCGGGAAGAACGGTGCGCCGAAGCAGGTGGAGAAGGTCGACTTGATGCCGCCGCCCGAACCCATTTCGGTGGAACCGACCAGCGCGGTGTAGCCGGACAGGAAGTGGTAGGCCGCCTGCTCGTTGTTCAGGATCGACACCGGGGGCAGAACGCCGGTCAGGTCGCAGGTCAGGAAGATCACTGCGTTAGGCTCGCCGCCCAGGTTCGCTTCGGAACGCTTGGCAACGTGCTCCAGCGGGTAGGCCGCACGGCTGTTCTGGGTCAGGCTGACATCGGTGTAATCAGCGTGCTGGTTGCCGTCGAGAACGACGTTTTCCAGTACCGCGCCGTGCTTGATGGCTTTCCAGATGACCGGCTCGTTCTTCTCGGACAGGTCGATGCACTTGGCGTAGCAGCCGCCTTCCATGTTGAAGACAACGCCTTCACCCCAACCGTGCTCGTCGTCACCGATCAGGTAACGGCTTTCATCGGCCGACAGGGTGGTCTTGCCGGTGCCGGACAGGCCGAAGAACAGGGTCACATCGCCTTCTTCGCCGATGTTGGCCGCGCAGTGCATAGGCAGTACGTCGGCAGCCGGCAGCAGGAAGTTCTGCACCGAGAACATGGCTTTCTTCATTTCGCCGGCGTAGCGCATGCCAGCGATCAGCACCTTCTTCTGGGCGAAGTTGATGATCACGCAACCGTCGGAGTTGGTGCCGTCACGCTCAGGTTCGCAGACGAAGTTGGCAACGTTGAGGATCTGCCACTGGTCGCGGCCAGCCGGGTTGAACTGCTCTGGGTTGATGAACAGGCAACGACCGAACAGGTTCTGCCAGGCAGTCTGGGTGGTCATCTTCACCGGCAGGTAGTGCTCGGCGGCCGCCCCTACGTGAACGTAGGAAACGAAGTGATCCTGGGCGTTGTTGAACGCCTCGACGCGAGCCCACAGGGCATCGAACTTGTCGGCCGGGAACTTGCGGTTGATCGGGCCCCAGGAAATGGCGTCCTGGGTGGAAGGTTCTTCGACGATGAAACGGTCAGCCGGCGAACGGCCAGTACGGTGACCGGTCTCCACGACCAGTGCGCCGGTATCGGCTAGTACACCTTCACCGCGTTGCAGCGCTTCTTTTACCAGCTCATCGACGCTCAGGTCGGTGTACACGGTGTTGTTGGCTTGCGTCATGAGATACCCCATCCGGCCCGAGGCCGAGTGCTCCAAACGTTTTGTAGTTGTCTTGAAAAAACTACTACAGCGAAAAAAGTGGCCGGATTATGCCAGAAAAGCCCAAAAAAAGTAGGCCCCTCCTGTCAGAACTGCGCTTTTGCGCAATTCGACAGGAGATTATCCTGAGCTTTAACGTTTCAGTGGCGAGTTTCTGAGGCCACGTCAGTGCCGCCACCGGCAAACAGTTGCGCCACATCGCTGGCATCGAAGAAATAGCGCTGGTTGCAGAACTGGCAATCGATCTCTACCTGCCCGCCGCACTCTTCCACCAGCGCCTTGGCGTCTTGCTCACCCAGGCTGACCAGCGCGTTACCGGAACGCTCGCGCGAGCAGCTGCAGTTGAAGCGCAGCGGCTGGATATCGAACAGGCGCACGGCATCTTCGTGGTACAGGCGGTGCAACAGGGTTTCGTTGCCTTCGGCCCACTCCTCAGGCTTGAGGGTCTTGGCCAGCGCCACTACGTGCTGCCAGCTGTCTTCGCGCTCTTCGTCATCCGGCTGGCGATCGCGAGGCAGTTGCTGCAGCAGCAGGCCACGGGCCTTGCCGCCTTCGGCATTGAGCCAGAAGCGCGTGTTCAACTGCTGCGACTGGATGAAGTAGTTGGTGAAGCATTCCGCCAGGTTGGCGCCATCGAGGTCGACGGTACCCTGGTAACGCTGGCCCTTGACCGGGTCGATGGTCAGGGTCAGGTGGCCGTCGGGCATCAACTGCGCCAGGCTGGCATCGGCCGGGATCTGCTCCGCTTCATAGCGGGCCATGCCACGTATGTCACGCTCGCCCGAGCATTCGACCATCAGCAGCGGGATCGGCCCGGCCGAACGCGCCTGCAGTATCAGCAGGCCATCGAACTTCAGCGCCCCGACCAGCAAGGCGGTGGCGGCCATCAGCTCGCCGAGCAGCGCCTGCACCGGCTGCGGGTACTCATGACGCGCCAGCACCGCCGCGTAGCTGTCATCGAGAGACACCCACTCGCCGCGCACATCGCGCTCGTCGAAGATGAAACGTTGGGTGAAATCGGTATCAGGCAAATCGCTCATAGGTTTTGGCTATCTGAAAATGATGACAAAATGATTACAGGGCTATCGAAAAACATCGATAACCCGTGGCAGAGCGCTCACAAGGCGCTCCGATTCCTGTTTGCAATAGAGGTATTTTATGGACAATCGACCACTGTTCCAAGCAAGGTGGTCCTGGGGGCCATTGGCAGCCTGTACGCTGCTACCCATCGCTCTACTGTGTTTCTGGTTATGGCCTATTGGCCAGATCTTGTGCCTGACTTTCGACGAGTGGCTGTTCCACAGCCTGAATGCGCCGCTGGCCGACAACACCACTTGGCGCTATATCTGGACTGTCGGCAGCCTGCGCCCGTTCGACATCGTGGTCGGCCTGATCCTGCTGGCAGTGCTCATCCGCGGTGACTGGGTGTTCAAGGCCGCTCAGGTTCGCCAGGCGTTTTTCGGCTTTCTGGTCACGCTACTCCTCTTAGTGGTGATTCGCGCGCTGTTTTCCAAGTGGGTGGATGCAGCCGGCTGGCAACACAAGAGCCCGTCGATGATGTTCGACGACGTCGTGCACCTCAGTGACTACTACCCGAACCTGGAAAAGGCCTGGGAGCTGAAGGACCGTTCCAGCAAGAGTTTCCCGGGGGATCACGCCTCAGTACTGCTGGTCTGGGCGCTGTTCATGAGTGTGTTCAGCCGGCGCCTGGTGCAGTTTTTGGTGATCTGGGGGCTGGCGGTGCTGTTCATGCTGCCGCGCCTGGTGGCAGGCGCCCACTGGGGGCAGGATGATTACATCGGCGGGCTGCTGATGGCGGTGCTGGCGTTGGGCTGGAGCTATTACACGCCGTTGGCGGCCAAGGGTAGCGAGGCATTGATGCGCTGGACGGCGCCGTTGTTCTCGATTGTGGCCAAGCTACCGTTGGTCGGGCGATTGGCGGTGATGCGCTAGATCGTTGGGGCTGTGTGGGAGCGGGCTTGTCCCGCGAACACCGGCGAAGCCGGTGCCATGCACCGCGTAGCCCCCTTCGCGTGGCAAGCCCGCTCCCACAGCGGCCCCGGCTATTCAAAGTTCCCATGCAGCTGGTGAATCTGCCGCCGCTGCTTCTTGTTCGGCCGGCCATCGGTAGTCACACCCATCGCCCCGGCCTTGCGCATTTCGGCGGCCTGCTCCCGGCGCCGCACACTCTCTTCAGTCTCTTCGTACAGCGTCTGCGCCTCGGGCGCCCCACGCCGCACCACCGACAGTGCCTTCACCACCACCGTGCGTTCATCGAAGCCGGTGCGCAGCACAAACTCGTCACCCACCCGTGGCTCCTTGCCCGGTTTGCAACGCTCACCCCGGCAATGCACCTTGCCACTCTCGATCGCCGCCTTGGCCAGCGCCCGGGTCTTGTAGAAGCGCGCCGCCCACAGCCATTTGTCCAGGCGGACCTTGTCGTCGTCTTCGGCTTTTTGTGCCATCCCGTTACCTCGGATTCTGTCTTTCATCGAACTGTACTACCTTCACATACGGATGCAAAAAGTCCCCGCCGTGCTTACAGTTCACCACCTCATTCGCAGGGTGCGCTTCGTGAAGACATTTGACCATTTGACTGTGATCGGCCTGCGCGAGTGGGTCGCCCTGCCCGACCTTGGGGTTGCCGGCTTGCGCGCCAAGATCGACACCGGCGCCAGCACCTCCAGCCTGCACGCCACCGAGGTGGAACCGTTCGAGCGTGATGGCCAGCCCTGGGTGCGCTTCACTGCGCATCTGGGCACAGTGGTGCAGCTGCGCCATCGCCGCTGCGAGGCACCTTTGGTGAACAGAAAGACCATCAGAAGCTCCAATGGTCACGCCCAGGCCCGTTATGTCATTCGCACGTCATTGGCCTTGGGCGATCGTGTGTGGGAGGTGGAATTTACCCTCGCCTGCCGCAAGAGCATGCGCTACCGCCTGCTGCTGGGCTCCAAGGCGTTGATTCACGGTCAGTTGGTGGTCAACCCTGGCCTTAAATACGTACAAGACAAACCGGCCTTTCCGGCCACTCTCTCTCCTGTCACAGGTGCTGCATGAAGATCGCTGTGCTGTCGCGCAATCCGCGTCTGTATTCCACCCGCCGCCTGGTCGAAGCCGGTACCCAGCGTGGCCACGAAATGGTAGTGATCGATACCCTGCGGGCCTACATGAACATTGCCAGCCATAAGCCGCAGATCCATTACCGCGGCAAACCGCTGGAAGGCTTCGATGCGGTGATCCCGCGCATTGGCGCCTCGGTCACGTTCTACGGCTGCGCGGTGCTGCGCCAGTTCGAAATGATGGGCGTGTACCCGCTCAACGAGTCGGTGGCCATCGCCCGCTCGCGCGATAAGCTGCGTTCGTTGCAGCTGTTGTCGCGCCGCGGCATCGGCCTGCCGATCACCGGCTTCGCCCACTCGCCAGATGACATCCCCGACCTCATCCAGATGGTCAACGGCGCCCCACTGGTCATCAAGGTGCTGGAAGGCACCCAGGGCATCGGCGTGGTGCTGTGCGAAACCACCCAGGCGGCCGAATCGGTGATCGAGGCGTTCATGGGCCTCAAGCAGAACATCATGGTGCAGGAGTACATCAAGGAGGCCGGCGGTGCCGATATTCGCTGCTTCGTCGTGGGCGACAAGGTCATTGCTTCGATGAAGCGTCAGGCCAAGCCCGGCGAGTTTCGCTCCAACCTGCACCGCGGGGGCGTCGCCAGCCTGATCAAGATTACCCCCGAAGAGCGGATTACCGCGATTCGCGCAGCCAAGGTGATGGGCTTGAGCGTGGCGGGTGTGGATATCCTGCGTTCCAATCATGGGCCACTGGTGATGGAGGTGAACTCGTCGCCGGGGCTGGAAGGTATCGAGGTGACCACCGGCAAGAACGTGGCCGGGATGATTATCGAGCACCTGGAGAAGAATGGCGGGCCGAATCAGACCCGGACCAAAGGGAAAGGCTGATTCAAGCCTGTGCCGGCCTCTTCGCGGCTAAAGCCGCTCCTACATGGATTGCGTTTCCCGCATGTAATCGCGTTTCCATGTAGGAGCGGCTTTAGCCGCGAAGAGGCCGGTAAGGCTCAAACAGCATTACGCGGCAACAACAGCCCCAACGGCAACCGCACCCGCGCCTCGATCCCACCGCCAGACCGGTTACGCAGTTCCACATTCCCACCATGCTGCGCCGCAATCCGCTTGACGATGGCCAACCCCAGCCCGGTGCCCTTGCCGCCCCGCGCGCGGTCGCCACGAATGAACGGGTTGAAGATGGTCTCCAGCTCCGACTCGTCGATCCCGGTGCCGCGGTCCAGCACGCTCAGCACCACATACGGCGCACTCTCGTCACCCGACACATAAGCAGCCACCTCGACCCCCTTGCCGGCATGGTGCAGGGCATTGCCGATCAGGTTGCCGAGCATGCGCTTGAGCGAAACCCGGCGCAGCGGGAACGGCGGTATCGGTTCCAGGCACAGGCGCACGCGTTCTTCCGGCTGGTTGTACGGCGCCACCACCTCGCGCACCAGGTCCGCCAGGTCGACCTCTTCCACCGGCTCATCCCGGCCATCGCGGATAAACGCCAGGAACTGGTCCAGAATCGCGTCCATGTCCTCGATATCGCGGACCATGTCATCACTCAGGTCACTGTCGCTGTTCAGCAACGACAACGACAAGCGCAGCCGTGTCAGCGGTGTACGCAGGTCGTGGGAAACCCCGGCCAGCATCAGTTCGCGCTCGCGCCCGGCCTGTTCGACATCCTCGGCCATCTGGTTGAAGGCCTTGTACACCTCGGTCATTTCGCTGGGCGTGTCGCTGATCGGCAGGCGCACGCTACGCCCCTGGCCCAGCTGGCGCGCAGCGAACACCAGGCGCTTGAGTGGCTGGTTCAGCTGCCGCACGAAAATCCACGCCGAGGCGGTAGACAACAGGCCAATGGCCAGGAACCAGCCCAGCACGTTCCAGATTTTCTGCCCACGCAGCGGGTGCGGGTACAACGGCACCTTCAACCAACCCGGGCCCAGGCTAGGCGCATTGACCCACAATGCCGGTGGCGCATGAATGCGCAGCCGCACTTCAGTGTCTTCGCCCAGCTCGGCCTGCATCTGCCGCTGGTAGATTTCACTGTAGGGCCAGTGCTGCTCGCCTTCGGGCACGCCCGAGCCGGTCACGCGGATCAGCCCTGCTGCTTCGGCGATCTTGTCACGGTTTTCTTCGTCGGCAGCCCAATAGGCGCGCAAGGTCAGCGCCACACCGTGACTGTACTGACGGTCGACCAGCACGTCCTCGTTCATCAACAGGTAGACCAGGGTCAGGGCCTTGGAGAACAGGACGACGATCAACACCAGCCACAAGGTGCGGGCGAAGAAACTTTGCGGAAACCAGAGCGGTGTTTTCATCGACGGTCAGGCATCACTTTCCGGCGTTTCCGTCCGGCACGAACACGTAGCCCACGCCCCACACGGTCTGGATGTAACGCGGCTTGGACGGGTCCGGCTCGATCATGCGGCGCAGGCGCGAGATCTGCACATCGATGGAGCGCTCCAGGGCATCCCATTCGCGGCCACGGGCCAGGTTCATCAGCTTGTCGCGGGTCAGCGGCTCGCGGGCGTGCATCACCAGCGCCTTGAGCACGGCGAACTCACCGGTGGTAAGCATGTGCACTTCGTCGCCACGCTTCAGTTCACGGGTGGCCAGCGACAGCTCGTAGTCGCCGAAGGTGACCGACTCGTCCTCGCTACCCGGTGCACCCGGCACGGTCGGCGCCTGGCGGCGCAGCACGGCCTTGACCCGGGCCATCAGCTCGTCCGGGTTGAACGGCTTGCCCAGGTAATCATCGGCGCCCAGCTCCAGGCCCTTGATGCGGCTGAGCTCGTCGCCCTTGGCGGTGAGCATGATGATCGGGATCTGGTTGTTCTGCTGGCGCAGGCGCTTGCACGCAGACAGGCCATCTTCGCCCGGCAGCATCAGGTCGAGCACCACCAGGTTGAACACCTCGCGTGACAGCAGGCGGTCCATCTGTTCGGTGTTGGGCACCGCGCGGGCACGATAGCCCTTGCTGGTGAAGAAACGTTCCAGCAGGCTGCTCAGCCCTGGGTCGTCGTCGACGATGAGAATCTTGTCACCTTCAGCGGTGTTTGGCGTGCCGGTCATGAATAACTCCTCTGATATCGCCGCGCATTATGGCGTAGCCATTGCAACGCGTGCCGTGAGCATTGTTAGCAGATTTTTCCCCCGGCGCCAGTTCCGGCTGGCCGGGCGCCATCACCGCAAGCCGTTTGCGATGGGTATAATGCGCGGCTTTCATCCAGCGCCGCCGGGCGAAAAGCCCACAGGCGACCCCCGTATTCACAAATGTCAGGTGGTTTACATGGACAGCATCAACAGCCGTATCGCCGAGGAACTGGGCGTACGCCCCCAGCAGGTCGAGGCGGCCGTGGGCCTGTTGGACGAAGGCTCGACCGTGCCCTTCATCGCCCGTTACCGCAAGGAAGTGACCGGTAGCCTGGACGACACCCAGCTGCGCCATCTGGAAGAGCGCCTGCGCTACCTGCGCGAACTCGACGAGCGCCGGGCCAGCATCCTGTCCAGCATCGACGAACAGGGCAAGCTGACCCCGGAGCTGGCCCGCGAGATCAAGCTGGCCGACACCAAGACCCGCCTCGAAGACCTGTACCTGCCGTACAAGCAGAAGCGCCGCACCAAGGGCCAGATCGCCCTGGAAGCCGGCCTCGGCGAGCTGGCCGACGGCCTGTTCAACGACCCGAACCTGACACCGGAAAGCGAAGCTGCACGCTTCGTCGACGCTGAAAAAGGCGTGGCCGACATCAAGGCCGCACTGGAAGGCGCCAAGTACATCCTCATGGAACGCTTTGCCGAAGACGCCGCGCTGCTCGACAAGCTGCGCAGCTTCCTCAAGCAGGAAGCCGTGCTCAGTGCCCGCGTGGTGGCCGGCAAGGAAGAGGAAGGCGCCAAGTTCCGCGACTATTTCGCCCATGACGAACTGCTGCGCAACGCCCCGTCGCACCGCGCCCTGGCGATTTTCCGCGGGCGCAACGAAGGCGTGCTGAGCGCTTCGCTGAAAGTCGGCGAAGAACTGCCCGGCACCCTGCACCCGTGCGAAGTGATGATCGGCAACCACGTCGGTGTGGAAAACCGTAGCCGCCCGGCCGACAAATGGCTGGGCGAGGTGGTGCGCTGGACCTGGAAGGTCAAGCTCTACACCCACCTGGAAACCGACCTGTTCGGCGAGCTGCGTGACAATGCCGAAGGCGAGGCAATCAACGTGTTCGCCCACAATTTGCACGACTTGCTGCTGGCCGCGCCGGCCGGCCCGCGCGCCACCCTGGGCTTCGATCCGGGCCTGCGCACCGGCTGCAAGATCGCCGTGGTCGACGCCACCGGCAAACTGCTGGATTACACCACGGTCTACCCGCACGCGCCGAAGAACGACTGGGACCGTACCATCTCGATCATGGCCGCCCTGTGCGCCAAGCACTCGGTGGAGCTGATCGCCATCGGCAACGGCACCGCCAGCCGCGAAAGCGACAAGCTGGTGGCCGAGCTGGTCAAAAAGTATCCAGCGCTGAAGATTACCAAGATCATGGTTTCCGAAGCCGGCGCTTCGGTGTACTCGGCATCGGAGCTGGCCGCCCGCGAGTTCCCGGACCTCGACGTGTCGATCCGTGGCGCCGTGTCGATTGCCCGCCGCCTGCAAGACCCGCTGGCCGAGCTGGTGAAGATCGACCCGAAATCCATCGGGGTCGGCCAGTACCAGCACGACGTGTCGCAGCTGAAACTGGCGCGCGGCCTGGACGCCGTGGTCGAGGACTGCGTGAACGCCGTCGGCGTGGACGTGAACACCGCTTCGGTGGCGCTGCTGACGCGCATCTCCGGCCTTAACGCCACCCTGGCCCAGAACATCGTCGCCCACCGCGATGCCAACGGCCCGTTCGCCACACGCGCGGCGCTGAAAAAAGTCAGCCGCCTGGGGGAAAAAACCTTCGAACAGGCCGCCGGCTTCCTGCGCGTGATGAACGGTGACAACCCGCTGGACGCCTCGGCCGTTCACCCCGAGGCCTACCCGCTGGTACAGCGCATTGCCGCCGGCACCGACCGCGACATCCGCTCGCTGATCGGTGACAGCAGCTTCCTCAAGCGCCTCGACCCGAAGAAATTCACCGACGAAACCTTCGGCCTGCCGACCGTGACCGACATCCTGCAGGAACTGGACAAGCCCGGCCGCGACCCACGCCCCGAGTTCAAGACTGCCACCTTCCAGGACGGCGTCGAAGACCTCAAGGACCTGGAGCCAGGCATGATCCTCGAAGGCGTGGTAACCAACGTCACCAACTTCGGTGCCTTCGTCGACATTGGCGTACACCAGGACGGCCTGGTGCACATCTCGGCATTGTCCGAGAAATTCATCAAGGACCCGCGTGAAGCGGTCAAGGCCGGCGACGTGGTCAAGGTCAAGGTCATGGAAGTGGACATCCCGCGCAAGCGTGTCGGCCTGTCCATGCGCATGAGCGACACCCCGGGTGAAAAGGTCGAAGGCAACCGCGGCGGTAACCGTGGCAATGGCGGCAACCGCCAGCAACAGGCACCGCGCCAGCGTGAAACGGCCACGGCCGCACCCGCCAACAACGCAATGGCCTCGCTGTTCGCCAATGCCAAGCAGTTGAAGAAGAAGTGATGGACGTACCACGCGAGTACGTCGAAAGCGCCTTCAGCCAACTGCTGGGCTGCCGCCTGCAACGCCTGGACACAGGTGTTGCCGAGGTAGCCCTGGCGCTTGAGCCCCAGTTGCGCAACCGTGGCCAGAAGCTGCACGGCGGGGCGATTTTCAGCCTGGTGGATATCGCCATGGGTTTGGCCTGCTCGGCTAGCCATGGCTTTGACCAGCAAAGCGTCACCATCGAATGCAAGATCAACTACATGCGCGCCGTCAGTGACGGCGAAGTACTTTGCACCGCCCGCGTGCTGCACGCCGGGCGGCGCACCCTGGTGGTCGACGCGGACGTAGCCCAGGGCGACAAACTGGTGGCCAAAGCGCAAGGAACCTTCGCGGTTCTCTAGCTCACCAAGCACTATCTGCGGTATTTTCAGCAGTGCGCTGGCACTGCTGGAACCGCGTAAACCAGGCGACAACGCCAGTTCCTTTCTTCCTACCCTTGTAGACCGTTATCTCTACCCCCATATTGGGGCGACTGACGCGTGAAGGAATACATCTTGAGCGACCTCCTCAACCGCCGCCTGAGCCTGCTCGGCGCTAATCTCCCCTTGCTCAAGCAGTGCCTGCACGGTATTGAGCGCGAATGCCTGCGCGTGACCGACGAAGGTCGCCTGGCCCAGACCCCGCATCCGGAAGCACTGGGATCGGCGCTGACCAACGAGCAGATCACCACTGACTATTCCGAGTCGCTGCTGGAATTCATCACCCCAGCGCTGGCCGACCCGGCCAAGGTGCTCGAAAGCCTCGAACAGACCCACCGCTTCGTCTACAGCAAGCTGGGCGACGAATACCTGTGGAGCCCGTCGATGCCGTGCACGCTGCCGGCCGAGGAGGACATCCCGATTGCCGAGTACGGCAGCTCGAACATCGGCAAGCTCAAGCACGTCTACCGCAAGGGCCTGGCCCTGCGTTACGGCCGCACCATGCAGTGCATTGCCGGTATCCATTACAACTTCTCGCTGCCCGAAGCCCTGTGGCCTCTGCTGCGCGAAGCCGAAGGCAACACGCAAGACGACCGCGACTACCAGTCGTCGGCCTACATCGCGCTGATTCGTAACTTCCGCCGCTACAGCTGGCTGCTGATGTACCTGTTCGGTGCCTCGCCGACACTGGACAAAGGCTTCCTGCGTGGCCGCCCGCACCAGCTTGAAGAGCTGGATGCCGACACCCTGTTCCTGCCCTACGCCACCAGCCTGCGCATGAGCGACCTGGGCTACCAGAGCAACGCCCAAGCCGGCCTGACGCCGTGCTACAACAACCTGGCCAGCTACACCGACAGCTTGCGCAAGGCCGTCGGCACGCCCTACGCGCCTTACGTTGAAGTTGGCACGCACGTCGACGGCGAGTGGGTACAGCTGAACACCAACATCCTGCAGATCGAAAACGAGTACTACTCGAACATCCGCCCCAAGCGCGTCACCTACACCGGCGAACGGCCGATCCAGGCCCTGACCTCGCGTGGCGTACAGTACGTGGAAGTGCGCTGCCTGGACATTAACCCGTTCCTGCCGGTGGGCATCGACCTCACCGAGGCACGCTTCCTCGATGCATTCCTGCTGTTCTGCGCCCTGGAAGACAGCCCGCAGCTGGACAACAGCGAGTGTGGCCATTGCACCAGCAACTTCCTGACCGTGGTCAAGGAAGGCCGTCGCCCAGACCTTGAGCTGCACCGCAACGGCCAACCGATTGGCCTGAAGCAGTGGGCCAGCGAGCTGATCGCGCGTATCCGCCAGTTGGCTGACCTGCTCGACCAGGCCCAAGGCTTTGATGAGCACGCCAAGGCCCTGGATGCCCAGCAGGCCAAGGTCGACGACGCCGCGCTGACGCCTTCGGCCCAGGTACTGGCGCGCATGACCGAGCATAAAGAAAGCTTCGTGCAGTTCTCGCTGCGCCAGAGCCGGATCCACGCCGAGACCTTCCGCGAGCAGCCGTTGAGCCAGGAACAGCAACAGGCGTACGAAACGCTGGCCCGTGAGTCGCTGGCCAAACAGGCCGAGCTGGAGCAGGAAGAAGTCGGTGACTTCGACCTGTTCGTGGGTGCCTACCAGGCGAGCATCCTGGCGATCAGCAACTGATGAACCGCACCGCCACCCCGCGCAAGCCGCGCGCCAGCAGCCAGGCCCGGATCGAGGCGATTCTGGCGGCTGCCCGCGAGCTGCTGGCCGAGCTGGGGGTGGCGGGGTTGTCGGTCTACAGCGTGGCCGAGCGTGCGCAGATTCCACCGTCGTCGGTGTACCACTTCTTCGCCAGCGTGCCGGCGTTGCTCGAGGCATTGACCGCCGATGTCCACCGCGCCTTTCGTGAAGCGCTGAGCGCGCCAATCGACAGCCACGCGTTCAGCACCTGGCATGAGCTGTCACGGCTGATCGAGCAGCGCATGCTGGATATCTACAACGAAGATGCGGCAGCGCGGCAGCTGATTCTGGCCCAGCATGGGCTGAGTGAGGTGGTGCAGGCCGACCGGCAGCACGACATGGAGCTGGGCGACTTGATGCACAAGTTGTTCGACCAGCATTTTCACCTGCCGGTGATGCCGCTGGATGTGGATGTGTTTGCCCTGGCCATGGAGCTGAGCGACCGGGTGTATGCGCGGTCGGTGCAGTTGCATGAGGCGATCACCCCGCGCATGGCCGAGGAAGGCAAGCGGGTGTTTGAGGCCTATTTAGGGCTGTATTTGCCGCCGTTTCTGGCTAAGCGTCAGGGCTGAAATATTGGGGCCGCTTTGCGGCCCTTCGCGGGTAAACCCGCTCCTACATTGGTCCGGCGAACACAGGCCAATGTAGGAGCGGGTTTACCCGCGAAGGGCTGCAAAGCAGCCCCAATATCAAGCAGGCGAATCACAGCTTGGCGATAGACACTTCCGTCGACTTCACAAAGGCAATCACCTCACTGCCCACCTGCAGTTCCAGCTCACGCACGGAGCGGGTGGTGATCACCGAAGTGACGATGCCCGACGCCGTCTGCACGTCGATTTCCGACAGTACCGGTCCTTCGAGGATTTCTTTCACGGTGCCTTTGAACTGGTTGCGAACGTTGATGGCTTTGATAGTCATGATTTGCTTCCTTCTCTATGGCTTCAGTCTGGTAATTGAGTGAATCAGTGCGCCCAACGCAGCTGCGTGGGCAGAGGGGCTACAGGGTCCGGCTCGGGCGCAGTGCCCGGGGCCGACAGAACACGGTTGAGCACTTCGCTTTCCAGCGCAGCCAGGCGGTGCGAACCACGCGCCCGAGGCCGAGCCAGGTCGACAGTGAGGTCGAGCCCGACCTCGCCGTCTTCGATCAGGATCACCCGGTCAGCCACGGCAACCGCCTCGCTGACATCGTGGGTAACCAGCAGCACGGTGAAGCCGTGCTGACGCCACAGGCGCTCGATCAGTTGCTGCATCTCGATACGGGTCAGGGCATCCAGCGCGCCCAGCGGCTCGTCCAGCAACAGCAAGCGCGGTTGGTGGATCAGCGCCCGGGCCAGTGCCACACGCTGCTTCTGACCACCCGACAGCGCTGCCGGCCACTCATTGGCGCGGTCGGCCAGGCCAACCGCCTCCAGGGCATCCAGCGCTCGCGAGCGCCAGTCGCCAGACAGGCCCAGCCCCACGTTGTCGATCACCTTTTTCCACGGCAGCAGGCGTGCGTCCTGGAACATCAGGCGAGTTTCTTCGCGCGCTTCGTCCAGCGGCGCGGCACCGGCCAGCAACTGCCCGGCAGTGGGCTGGTCGAGCCCGGCCAGCAAACGCAGCAAGGTGCTCTTGCCGCAGCCGCTGCGGCCGACAATGGCCACGAACTGGCCGGCCGGAATATGCAGGTCGATACCCTTCAGTACTTCGCGCTGGCCAAAGGCCTTGCGCAAGCCGTTGGAGGCCAGCGGGATGCCACGCAGCAGGCGTGGCGGCTGTTCCTTGAGCACGGTCATGCGCCCTCCTTCTTCGCCACTTGATAGGCTGGGTGCCAGCGCAACCACACACGCTCCAGGCCGCGGGCAGCGAGGTCGGCCAGCTTGCCGAGTACGGCGTACAGGACGATGGCCAACACCACCACGTCGGTCTGCAGGAATTCACGGGCGTTCATGGCCAGGTAACCGATACCGGCGTTGGCCGAGATGGTTTCGGCGACGATCAGGGTCAGCCACATGAAGCCCAGGGCAAAGCGCACGCCCACCAGGATCGACGGCAGCGCTCCCGGCAGGATCACCTGGCGGAACAGGCTGAAGCCGGACAAGCCATAGCTGCGGGCCATTTCCACCAGCGCCGGGTCGACGTTGCGAATGCCGTGGTAGGTGTTCAGGTAGATCGGGAACAACGTGCCCAGCGCGACCAGGAAGATCTTCGCCGACTCATCGATACCAAACCACAGGATCACCAGCGGGATCAGCGCCAGGTGCGGCACGTTGCGGATCATCTGCACCGAGCTGTCGAGCAGGCGTTCGCCCCAGTTCGACAGGCCAGTGATGAAGCCCAGCACCAGGCCGATGCTGCCACCGATGACGAAGCCCAGCCCGGCACGCCAGCCGCTGATGGCCAGATGGGTCCAGATGTCGCCGCTGCGCACCAGCTCGACGCCGGCGCTGACCACGGCGCTTGGTGCCGGCAAGATGCGCGTCGACACCCAGCCAGCGCTTACCGCCAGCTGCCAAGCGGCCAGCAGCAGCACCGGCAGCGCCCATGGCGCCAGGCGCTGGGCAAGGTTGTTGGAAGTTGCACGACTCATGGCCCGGCCCTCAGCTCTGCGACACAGACTTGGGCAGAATGTCGTTGGCCACCATCTCGCCGAACGGGCTCACATAGCCACCGGTTTTCGGTTGCTCCGGGCGCTGAACATCAAGGTGCGGGAACAGCAGCTCGGCAACGCGGTACGACTCTTCCAGGTGTGGATAACCCGAGAAGATGAAGGTATCGATCCCCAGGTCGGCATACTCCTTTACCCGCGCAGCGACAGTCGGGCCATCGCCCACCAGTGCTGTGCCGGCGCCGCCACGTACCAGGCCAACGCCTGCCCACAGGTTGGGGCTGACCTCCAGGTTTTCGCGGTTGCCGCCGTGCAGGGCAGCCATGCGCTGCTGGCCCACCGAGTCGAAACGCGCAAGCGAGGCCTGAGCACGGGCGATGGTGTCATCGTCCAGGTGCGAGATGAGGCGGTCGGCGGCGGCCCAGGCTTCTTCATTGGTTTCCCGCACGATCACGTGCAGGCGGATGCCGAAGCGTACTTCACGGCCTTGAGCAGCCGCTTTTTCGCGCACCTGAGCAATCTTCTCGGCAACGGCTGACGGCGGCTCGCCCCAGGTCAGGTACAGCTCGACCTGTTCGGCGGCCAGGTCCTGAGCGGCCTCGGACGAACCGCCGAAATACAGCGGCGGACGTGGTTGCTGAATCGGCGGGTAGAGCAGCTTGGCGCCCTTCACCTGGATGTGCTTGCCGTCGTAATCGACGTTTTCGCCTTCCAGCACCTTGCGCCAGATACGGGTGAACTCGACCGACGCTTCGTAGCGCTCCTGGTGGTTCAGGTGCAGGCCGTCACCGGCCAGCTCGTCCGGATCACCACCGGTTACCAGGTTGAACAGCGCACGCCCATTGGACAGGCGGTCCAGGGTCGCCGCCTGGCGTGCGGCCACCGTCGGCGAAATGATGCCTGGGCGCAGTGCAACCAGGAATTTCAGGTGCTGAGTCACAGGGATCAGCGACGCGGCCACCAGCCAGGAGTCCTCGCAGGAACGGCCGGTAGGGATCAGTACCCCACCAAAGCCCAGACGGTCGGCGGCCTGCGCGATCTGCTGCAGGTAACCGTGATCGACCGCACGTGCGCCGTCGGAAGTGCCCAGGTACTTGCCGTCACCGTGGGTAGGGAGGAACCAGAAAATGTTAAGGCTCATTGGAGTTGTCTCCTCAAGGGTGGCTCAAGCCGGAGCGACGCCCCGGCACAGGCAAATCAATCAAGGCGCGCTGGCGACCTTGGCCGGGGGTGTCCAGATCACGTCCTTGATGCTCAACGGCTTGGGTATCAGCTTCAGCGCCTGGAACGTGTCGGCGATCTTCTGCTGCGCGGCCACCACCTCCGGGGTCAGCGGCGCAGCGCCGTAGCCCTGGCGCTTGACCGAGGTCAGGGTGATGTCGGCAGGCAGGCCGAGCAGCGGTGCGACCTGGTCGGTCACCTCCTGCGGGTTGGCCTGGGACCACTCGCCTACGGCGCGCACTTCTTCGATCAGGGTATTGATGACCTTCGGGTGCTGCGCCGCGTAGTTACGGGTAGCCAGATAGAACTGATGGTTGTCGACCAGGCCCTTGCCGTCACGCAACGTGCGCGCCTGCAACTGCTGCTCGGCGGCAGCCTGGTACGGGTCCCAGATCACCCAGGCGTCCACGCTGCCGCGCTCGAAGGCGGCACGGGCATCGGACGGCGGCAGGTAAACCGGCTGGATATCGCTGTATTTCAGACCGGCATCTTCCAGTGCACGCACCAGCAGGTAGTGAACGTTGGAGCCTTTGTTGAGGGCGACCTTCTTGCCCTTGAGTTCTTTCACCGACTGAATTGGCGAGCCCTTGGGCACCAGGATCGCCTCGCTGTGCGGGGCCGGCGGCTCGTAGGCCACGTACAGCAGGTCGGCGCCAGCGGCCTGGGCGAACACCGGTGGCGTCTCGCCGGTCACGCCAAAATCGATCGAGCCGACGTTCAACCCTTCAAGCAGCTGCGGGCCTCCGGGGAACTCGGTCCACTGCACCTGCACGCCCTGCTCGGCCAGGCGCTTTTCCAGCGTGCCCTTGGCCTTGAGCAGCACCAGGGTGCCGTATTTCTGATAACCGATACGCAGGCTCTCGGCCTGGGCTTGGGTAATGGCGCCGAAGGACACAGCCGCCGCAAACAGGGCGACCAGACCGCGACGCAAGAAGACTGTGCGCATGGCGCTCTCCTGCGAAAGGGTTCGGGTTGCACCTGCTTGCCTCGTTGACGGGCGAGTAAGGTGGTGAAGCGGGTTCGGCCAGTCAGATGCTCCAGCGAGCGCTGATCAGCCGTTCGTTCAGTACGCCGGGAGCCACGGGGCGAGGCCGACGGGCCAGGGCAGCGTGGAAGGTTTCCAGCGAGTCGTGCAGGCGTTCTTCCAGCGCTGCGATCAGCTGCGCGGGCTTGCTGCCTTCTGCGTAAGCCACCTGGCTGTCGTCGGCGAAGATCCCTTGCAGGGTCTCTTGCGCCTTGAGTGCCGACAGCACGGGCTTGAGTGCGTAATCCACCGCCAGCATGTGGGCGATGCTGCCGCCAGTGGCGATCGGCAACACGATCTTGTGTGCCAGGGCGCGCTCGGGCAGCAGGTCGAGCAGGGTTTTCAGAGCCCCGGCAAACGATGCCTTGTACACCGGCGTGGCGACGATCAGGCCATCGGCCTGGGCCACCAGTTGCTGGAAGTGCTGCACCTGCGGGCTGTCGAAACGGGCGTGCAGCAGGTCTTCGGCGGGAAAGTCACGTACCTGGAACGTCACCACTTCGACGCCGCGATTCTGCAGCCACTGGCGCGAACGCTCCAGCAGCACGCCGGAGCGTGAACGTGGGCTTGGGCTACCACCGATTGATACGACCAGCATTGCAGCGCTTCCTTGTGTTCTGTTGGGAGTGACATTAACAGCCGGCGCATATATCTAGAAATCATATTTTTTCATTTGTTTATTCTTTATTGTTATTTGAATGTTTTCGATCTTGGGGCCGCTTTGCGGCCCATCGCGACACAAGGCCGCTCCTACAGGGAATCGCGATCCCTTGTAGGAGCGGCCTTGTGTCGCGATGGGCTGCGCAGCAGCCCCAGGCCTCAAGCAGAAACTGCAGGCATAAAAAAGGGCCGTCGAAACGGCCCGAAAATCCCTGCTTGGCTAAGAGCAATGCAACGAGGAATCCTTTAACGATTTGGCTGCGGGGTCAGGCGCAGGTAGGGTTTGACCGCCCGATATCCTTTGGGGAAGCGCTGCTTGATTTCTTCCTCGTCCTTCAGCGAAGGCACGATCACCACGTCATCGCCGTCCTGCCAGTTACCTGGCGTGGCGACCTTGTGGTTATCGGTCAGCTGCAGCGAGTCGATCACCCGCAGGATCTCGTTGAAGTTGCGCCCGGTACTGGCTGGATAGGTGATGGTCAGGCGCACCTTCTTGTTCGGGTCGATGACGAACAGCGAGCGCACGGTCAGGGTGTCGCTGGCATTCGGGTGGATCAGGTCGTACAGGTCGGACACCTTGCGGTCGGCGTCGGCGATGATCGGGAAGTTGACCACGGTGTTCTGGGTCTCGTTGATGTCATCGATCCACTTGTGGTGCGAGTCGACCGGGTCCACCGACAGGGCAATGGCCTTGACCCCGCGCTTGGCGAAATCGTCTTTCAGCTTGGCGGTCAGGCCCAGCTCGGTGGTGCACACCGGGGTGAAGTCGGCCGGGTGGGAGAACAACACCCCCCAGCTGTTGCCCAGCCACTCGTGGAAGCGGATCTTGCCTTCACTGGAATCCTGTTCGAAATCGGGGGCGATATCGCCGAGTTTGAGGCTCATGGGCTGCGGCTCCTGTGCTGGGTTCTGTACACCGTGTGGGTTCAATGTGCCTGCATTCGATTAAAAACAAAAAGAATAAATATCGATTTATTTATAACCATAAGGCATACGAAATAGCAGGCACAAAAAAGCCTCGCACTAGGCGAGGCTTCTTGAGTCAGCTACGGCTTACAGGAAGTTGTAAGTGTAGTTGAAGATCAGACGGGTCTGGTCCTGGTCAGCCAGCGAGCTGGTGCCGGTGCCACGGTATACGCCGTGACGCAGGCTGGCGCCCAGACCCTTGAAGGTGCCTTCCTGGATGACGTAGTCGATGCGAGCGTCGCGTTCCCATTCGCTGAAGGTGCCGTTACCGTTCGCGTTCTTGCCGTCTTCACCTTTCAGGTAGGAAACCGAGGCCTTCAGGCCTGGCACGCCCAGACGCGCGAAGTCATAGGCATACTGACCGAAGGTGGTGTTTTCACCGGCCTTGGCGAACTGGTTGATCATGCTGTCGGTGAACAGGTAGAAGCTGGAACCGCCGGCGCCTTCGTTGCGGCCGTTGCCATCAACAACGCTGCCTTGGTTCAGCCAGACGAAGCCACCGTCGTCATTGACGCGCTGATGGCCGAGCAGGAACGAGTGGCCACCCAGGGTGTAGGTGAAGATCGCGGACCAGGTCTTGTTGTCGACCTCGCCGAGGTTCTTGGCGTAGCCACCGTTATTGTTGAAGTTGTAACCGCCGCCGTCACCGTTCTTGCCGTCGCTGCTGCTGTCGAAGTAGCGCAGGTCGGTCTTGAACGACTGGTCGTCAGCAATCTTGAACACGTGGGTCGCGCCCAGGAAGTGCTGCTTGTAGAAATCTTCAAGGTTCGAGTAGTAGTACTGCAGGGTCAGGTCTGGAGTGAGCTTGTAGTCCAGGCCACCGTAGCGGAACTTGTTGCTGTCCTGGCTGGCACCGGCAATCGACAGACCGGTACGGTTGCTCGATGCACGGCCCATGGCGTGGGTCAGCTGACCGGCGTTGATGGTCAGGTTGTCGATTTCCTTCGACTGGATGGTGCCACCCTCGAAGGTTTGTGGCAGCAGACGGCCGTCGTTGGAGACCAGGATCGGCAGGTTCGGCGCCAGGGCGCTACCGTAGTGAACTTCGGTCTTGGAGAAGCGGGCCTTGGCGTTGGCGCCAACACGAGCCCACTGGCTTACAGCCGAACCGTCAGTGTCGCTCGGGAAGAAGCTGCTGTTGTCTGGGTGCTTGCCACGGCCACCATCCAGGTGGATACCCCACAAGGCCTGGGCATCGACACCAAAGCCAACGGTGCCTTCGGTGAAGCCGGAGATGTAGTCGAGCTTGAAGCCCTGACCCGACTCACGGTTGTCGGCACCGCCATCACGGTTGTCGTTGTTGAAATACATGGTGCGCGAGCTGAGCGACAGTTTGCTGTCTTCAACGAAACCGGCAGCGCCTGCAGATTGGGCGATAACCCCCAGTGCCACGGCCAGAGCCAGGCTGGACTTGTACATGTTTTGCTCCTCTACGTTCTAATTCTTGTGTATCTCTGGCGGAAGGGTCTTATGCCCCGCTCACCGTGGATGGACGATTTAGTCCCAAAGCGTGACCCTTAAGTCAATCGTTTCTAAACGTTTCGCGACTTTGGTCTAAGACGTCACCTGCGCTACAGGATAATGACAATCCTATAAATCCAAAATGACCGTTTTATGAATTTCTAAGATTTTTACGGAATATGTTAGGAACCTTTACAGCCATTCGTTGTAGCAACCCTGCCATTCATAACCATTGGTTATTTGCAAACGTTTGCTCATAACCTAATTCCGTATCGTTATATAGGGACGAAAAGCCTAGCAGGCGGTTCTGATTTCGCCATTGATCCAGGTTTTGGCCTCATGAATCCAGGTTACGGCCCCATGCGGTCCTTTGTAGGAGCGGCCTTGTGTCGCGATGGGGCGCGAAGCGGCCCCAGCAATCTCTGTGGCGTAGCAGAGATCCCAGGGGCGCTTCGCGCCCCATCGCGACACAAGGCCGCTCCTACAGAAGCCCGCATCAATGGCGACATCAAGCCTAAGGCCTTTGCCTCCTAAGCTAATGCAAAAAAGTTATTTATTTTAACTTTCTTAGATCATTTAGCCTTCTCGCCATCCATGACCCAGTTTGCCTGACGAGAGGTTCACCATGATCCCGCACGCCCCGCTGCGCCTGTTCGCCGCCCTGACCCTCGCCAGTACCAGCTGGCTGGCCCAGGCGGCCGACCTGACCGTTGCCTACCAGACCACCGTCGACCCGGCCAAGGTGGCACAGGTGGATGGCGACTACGAAAAAGCCAGCAAGGCCAGCATCGACTGGCGCAAGTTCGACAACGGCGCCGATGTGATCACCGCAGTGGCCAGCGGCGACGTGCAGATCGGCTACCTGGGTTCCAGCCCGCTGGCCGCCGCCGCCACCCGCAAGTTGCCGGTCGAAACCTTTCTGATCGCCACGCAAATTGGCGCCGGTGAAGCGCTTGTCGCGCGCGACAGCATCAAGACGCCACAAGATCTGGTCGGCAAGAAAGTCGCCGTGCCGTTCGTTTCCACCGGCCACTACAGCCTGCTGGCAGCCCTGAAAAGCTGGAACATCGACCCGTCCAAGGTGCAGATCCTCAACCTTGCACCGCCAGCCATCATTGCTGCCTGGAAACGCGGCGACATCGACGCCACCTACGTGTGGGACCCGGCCCTGGGCGTGGCCAAGGAAAACGGCAAGGTGCTGATTACCTCTGGCGAGCTGGCCGCAAAAGGCGCACCTACTTTCGATGCCTGGATTGTGCGCAAGGATTTCGCCGAGAAGCACCCCGACGTGGTCAAGGCTTTCGCCAAGGTCACCCTCGATGCCTACGCCGACTACCGCAAAGACCCGAAAGCCTGGCTTGCCGACAAGGGCAACGTTGAAAAACTGGTGAAGCTGTCCGGCGCCAAGGCCAGCGACATCCCGGTGCTGCTGGAGGGCAACGTCTACCCACTGGCCGCCGACCAGGCCAACGCCTTGGGCGCCCCGACCACCCAGGCCCTGACCGACACGGCAACCTTCCTCAAGCAGCAAGGCAAGGTCGACGCCGTACTGCCGGATTACTCGCCGTACGTCAGCGCCAAGTTCCTGCCAAACTAAACTGATCCGGAGCCCGCCATGGCCTTGCTCGAACTGGAGCGCATCAGCGCACAGTACCCCGGTGCCGCCACCCCGGTACTGGCCGACATCAACCTGAGCCTGGGGCCGCGCCAATTGCTGGTGGCCCTGGGGCCATCCGGCAGTGGCAAGACTTCGCTGCTCAACCTGATCGCCGGTTTCGTTACCCCCAGTGGCGGCCACATCACCCTCGACGGTGTGCCGGTGCAAGGGCCTGGAGCGGAGCGCGGCGTCGTGTTTCAGGACGACGCGCTACTGCCCTGGCAGAACGTGCTGGGCAACGTCGCCTTCGGCCTGGAGCTGGCCGGCATACCGCGCACCGAGCGTGAAGCCAAAGCCCGCGAGATGCTGGCCCTGGTCGACCTCGCCGGTTTCGGCGAGCGGCGCATCTGGCAGCTGTCCGGTGGCCAGAAGCAACGCGTGGGCCTGGCCCGGGCGCTGGCAGCCGACCCACGGGTGCTGCTGATGGACGAACCGTTCGGCGCCCTCGATGCCTTCACCCGCGAGCAGATGCAGGAGTTGCTGCTGCAGGTATGGCAGCGCACCGCCAAGCCGGTATTCCTGATTACCCACGACATTGAAGAAGCGGTGTTCCTGGCCAGCGAGCTGGTACTGCTGGCGCCCAACCCGGGGCGCGTGGTGGAACGCCTGCAACTGGACTTCGGCCAGCGCTATGCCGCTGGCGAATCGGCCCGGGCGATCAAGTCCGACCCGGCCTTCATCGAAACCCGCGAGCACGTACTGGCGCGGGTGTTCTCCCAACGCCAAAGCCTGCAGGAGCGCGTATGAGCAGCCTGGACCTGCCGGTTACCGGCAAACACGACGCCCAACCCCGCCCAGCCGCCAAGCTGCGCCGCCCACTGTCCACCCGCTGGATCAGCACCCTGACCCTTGCCAGCCTGTTGCTGGCCTGGTGGCTGGTGACTGCCGCCGGCTGGGTCGAACCGCTGTTCCTGCCCTCGCCCGGCGACATCCTGGCCAAGGGCTGGACCTTGTTGACCCAGGGTTACATGGATGCCAGCCTTTGGCAGCACCTGGGCGCCAGCCTGGGGCGCATCGGCGTGGCCCTGCTGGCCGCCACGCTGACCGCCATCCCGGTGGGCATTGCCATTGGCTACAACCGCGTGGCACGCGGCATCCTCGACCCGCTGATCGAGTTCTACCGGCCGATACCGCCGCTGGCCTACCTGCCGCTGATCGTTATCTGGTGCGGTATCGGCGAGCTGTCGAAGGTGCTGCTGATCTTTTTGGCGATCTTCGCCCCGATCGCCATTGCCACCGCCACCGGCGTGCGCACGGTCGACCCGGCCAAGCTGCGTGCGGCGCAGTCGCTTGGCGCCAGCAAGGCGCAACTGATCCGCCATGTGATCCTGCCCAGCGCGCTGCCCGATATCCTCACCGGCATCCGCATAGGCCTGGGTGTCGGCTGGTCGACCCTGGTCGCCGCCGAGCTGATCGCCGCCACCAGCGGCCTGGGCTTCATGGTGCAGTCGGCGGCGCAGTTCCTGGTCACCGATGTGGTGGTGCTGGGCATCCTGCTGATTGCCCTGATTGCCTTCGCCCTGGAAATGAGCCTGCGTGCCCTGCAACGCAAGCTGGTGCCCTGGCACGGGCAGAGCCACTGAACCCTATTGTCCACGCCAGCACACTGGCGCCTGATTGAAGAGACCGACATGAGCCTGACCATCACCCCCCTCAGCCCGGCGCTCGGCGCCCAGATCAGCGGTGTGGACATCAGCCGCGACATCACCGCAGAACAACGCGACGCCATCGAACAGGCGCTGCTGCAGCACCAGGTGCTGTTCTTCCGCGACCAGCCGATCAACCCGGAACAACAGGCGCGCTTTGCCGCCCGCTTCGGCGACCTGCACATTCACCCGATCTACCCCAACGTGCCGGACACCCCGCAGGTGCTGGTGCTCGACACGGCAGTGACCGATGTACGGGACAACGCCGTATGGCACACCGACGTGACCTTCCTGCCAACCCCGGCACTGGGTGCGGTGCTCAGTGCCAAGCAGTTGCCGGCCTACGGTGGCGACACCTTGTGGGCCAGCGGCATTGCTGCCTTCGAAGCTTTGTCGGCGCCGCTGCAAAAGATGCTCGACGGGCTGACCGCCACCCACGATTTCACCAAGTCGTTCCCGCTGGAACGCTTTGGCACCACGGCTGAAGACCTGGCGCGCTGGGAAGCCACGCGGCGCAACAACCCGCCGCTGTCGCACCCGGTGGTGCGTACGCATCCGGTGAGCGGGCGCAAGGCGTTGTTCGTCAATGAAGGGTTTACCACGCGCATCAATGAGCTGAGCGAGCTGGAGAGCGAGGCGTTGCTGAAGCTGCTGTTCGCCCATGCCACGCGGCCGGAGTTCAGCATTCGCTGGCGCTGGCAGGAGAATGATGTGGCGTTCTGGGACAACCGCGTGACCCAGCATTTTGCCGTGGATGATTACCGGCCCAATCGGCGGGTGATGCATCGGGCGACCATTCTGGGGGATGCGCCCTTTTAGTTGTTGCCAGTACCGGCCTCTTCGCGGGTTCACCCGCGAAGAGGCCGGTACAGGTTATTACCTCACCAGGTGCAGGTACTGCATGTGCCGCTCATACTGGTCGAGGATGTCGTTGATGATCTGCTCCTTGCTGTAGCCCACCAGGTCATAGTTCTGGCTACCTTCGCTCAGGTGCACCTCGGCCCGGTAGTAGCGCCGGTTCTTCAACTCCTGCGTGCCCAGCCCGCCCAGGGCGAACGATGGCGTGAAGTAGCCACGCATCTGCACCTGGTAGATGAACGGCTGCTCCTCGCCATGGCCGATCTTCAGGCTGACGTTGTCGTGGCTCGGGTCGTCCTGGGTAATCAGCACCAGGCCCTTCTGCTCGAACACTTCACGCACATCGGCAATCGCCGGGCGCACCACGTCGTCCATGAAGCGGTATACCTCATCACGCGATGGGAAGTGCACGGCCTGGCTCAGGCGCTGGCGCCAGCCGCCACGGCCACGGCGTGACTGGGCAAACGGCGCCAGCGAGTGCATCTGCGCGATCTGCCGTTGCGACTCCAGGTAGAACGCCTTGTGCAGCCCCCACATCATGCACAGCAGAATCAGCGAGAACGGCAACGAGGTCAGCACCACCGCCGATTTCAGCGAATCGATGCTGCCGGCAAACAACAGCGCACTGGTGATCAGCGCGGTCATTGCGCCCCAGAAAATGCGCAGCCAGTTCGGCCCGTCTTCGTCGGCATCGCCACCCTTGGCCGACAAGGTCGACAGCACCACGGTGCCCGAGTCGGCCGAAGTGACAAAAAACACGAAGCTGATGAACACCGTGGTGGCAATTACCACCTTGCTCCAGGGGTAGGTCTCCAGCAGCAGGTACAGGCTCATCGACGGGTTATCCAGCGCCGATTGGCCCAGCGCAGTCATGCCGTGGTTGATCACCTGGTCGAGGGCGCTGTTGCCGAAGATCGACATCCACGCCAGGGTGAAGCCCAGCGGGATCAGCAGCACGCCAAAGACGAACTCGCGAATGGTACGGCCACGGGAAATGCGGGCGATGAACAGGCCCACGAACGGCGCCCAGGCAATCCACCAGGCCCAGTAGAACACCGTCCAGCCGCCCAGCCAGTCACGGTTCTCACCGTAGGCGTACACGTCGAAGCTCTTGCGCGGCAAGGCGCCCAGGTAGTCACCCAGGTTCTGGATCAGGGTATTGAACAAGTGCTGGGTAGGCCCGGCGAACAGCACGAACAGCAGCAGTGCGCAAGCCAGGAACAGGTTGATGTCGCTCATCACCCGCACGCCCTTCTCCACCCCGGCGACGGCCACGGCCACCGCCGCGCCCATCATCAGGGTGATGAGGATCACCTGCACCCACTGGCTGTGGCTGATGCCGAACAGGTAGTCGAGGCCGGCGTTCAGGTGCAGCACGCCAAAACCCATGTCGGCGCCCAGGCCGAACACCGTGGCAATGATGCCGAAGCCGTCCACCGCGTAGCCGATCGGGCCGTTGATACGCTTGCCGATCAGCGGGTACAGCGCCGAGCGCAGGGCCAGCGGCAGATTGTGCCGGTAGGCGAAGTAGGCCAACGCCATGCCGACGAAGGCGAATACGCCCCAGCCGTGCAGGCCCCAGTGCAGGAACAGGATCTGCATCGCCTGGCGCCCGGCCTCGGCCGTGCCTGCTTCACCCTGGGGCGGTTGCAGCATGTGGGTCAGCGGTTCGGACACGCAGAAGAAGAACAGCGTGATGCTGATGCCGGCGGCGAACAGCATGCCGGCCCATGACAGGTAGCTGAACTCGGGTTCGTCGTGGTCGGCACCGAGCTTGATCTTGCCGTAGCCGGACAAGGCGGTGACCACCACGAAGACCAGGTACAGCGTCATCGCCAGCATGTAGTACCAGCCGACCGTATTGGCCGCCCAGTTCTGCGCCGCCAGCAACCAGTCGCCTGCAGCTTGCGGGTTGGAAATGACCACCAGGCCGAAGATGAGGATGAAGCTCGCCGCAAAGTAGAACACCGGGGGGTTCATGCGGATCTTGCCATTGGCAAGGGAAGGGGTCGGTGCACTCATCGGGCGTGCACCTCGTCAAATGACGTGAGGTTCGGAATGAACGGGTTCAGCAAAGGAATCCTCCTGTTGAACACCGGCAGCGGACCAGCGTTTTTACATTGAACAAGCGTTCAAGTTAAACATGGATCGGATTTCATTGCGAATTGGGGTGCTGATTGGTGCATTCCTGTTCCGGCCTCTTCGCGGGTGAACCCGCTCCTACAACGAGGGCGCCGACCGTGAGGGCAGCGCCGACCAATGTAGGAGCGGGTTCACCCGCGAAAGGGCCAGAACAGGCTAAACAAATGCCAGATCAATGCTTGTCCTGACAATCCAGCTGCAGGTTAGCCTGGGTAATGTTGCTCTCGGCCGGCACACTGCGGGTCAACCACACATTGCCGCCGATGGTCGAACCCTTGCCGATGGTAATACGCCCCAGCACCGTGGCCCCGGCGTAGATCACCACATCGTCCTCGACAATCGGGTGGCGTGGCAGGCCTTTGTGCAGCGTGCCGGACTCGTCACTGGGGAAGCGCTTGGCCCCTAGGGTCACTGCCTGATAGATACGCACGCGCTCGCCGATGATCGCGGTTTCGCCAATCACCACCCCGGTACCGTGGTCGATGAAGAAGCTCGGGCCGATCTGCGCCCCCGGGTGGATGTCGATGCCGGTGGCCGAATGCGCCAGCTCCGAACTGATACGCGCCAGCAGCGGCAGGCCGGCCTGGTACAGGTGGTGGGCCAGGCGGTGGTGGATGATCGCCAGGATACCCGGGTAGCACAGCAGCACTTCATCGACGCTGCGCGCCGCCGGGTCGCCGTGGTAGGCGGCCAGCACATCGGTGTCGAGCAGCACGCGCAGCTCTGGCAGGGCAGCCGCGAAACCCTGGACCAGGCTCAGCGCATGGGCATCGACGCCAGCCAGCTCGGCCTTGTTTTGCCGTGCGGCGTAACGCAGCTCCAGGCGGGCCTGGGTCAGCAAGGCGGTCAGCGCAGCGTCGAGGGTATGGCCGACGTAGAAGTCTTCGCTTTCTTCACGCAGATCGACCGGCCCAAGGCGCATGGGGAACAGCGCGCCGCACAGGTGCTCGAGAATCTGCCGCATCGCCTCGCGCGACGGCAGCTCACGCCCGCCTTGTTCGCCGCTGCTGCGGCCATTGCGGGTACGCCATTGCTCACGGGCGCCGCGCAGGCCGGTGACGATGCTCTGCAACTGCCAGTGCGTTGGTGAAGGTTGTTCGCTCACGGTGTTCTCCTGCCGTATAGGCCATCACATTTTTTTGTTGCCAGGCCAGGCTTATTCGCGGGTTTACCCGCGAATAAGCCTGGCCTGCCCACATGCAATCCACTCTACGGCAAATCCGGCCCTTGGAAAAAACAACGCTTTATTCCATCCTGCGCTAAGTCAGGCATAAGCAGCGATGACGGCACGGGCAACCTCGCCTACCCTCAAAGCAGCCAGCACCTGGCAAACTCAAAAAGGGAATAACAAAATAATTTTTTAGTATTTCCTGGCCTAAGCAGCCAACCCTATAGTCGCCACCTCACTACTTAAACAACAAGCGCGGGGCTCTGACATGTCGAAATTCGCCAAACCGCTACTCAACGCCAGCCTGGCAATCCTGCTGGGCGCCGGCCTGCTCGGCCAGGCTTTTGCTGGCGAGCAGCTGAAGACCATCCAGGAAAAAGGCGTGATCAACGTCGGCCTGGAGGGCACCTACCCTCCCTTCAGCTTCCAGGACGAGAACGGCAAGCTTGCCGGCTTCGAGGTGGAACTTTCAGAGTTGCTGGCCAAGGAGTTGGGGGTCAAGGCCAAGATCCAGCCGACCAAGTGGGATGGCATCCTTGCCGCGCTGGAATCCAAGCGCCTGGATGTGGTGGTCAATCAGGTGACCATCTCCGAAGAGCGCAAGAAGAAATACGATTTTTCCGAGCCCTACACCATTTCGGGGATTCAGGCCTTGATCCTGAAGAAAAAAGCCGAACAGTTGAACATCAAGACGGCGCAAGACCTGGCCGGCAAGAAAGTCGGCGTGGGCCTGGGCACCAACTACGAACAGTGGGTCAAGCAAGACGTCCCGAAAGCCGAAGTGCGCACCTATGAAGACGACCCAAGCAAGTTCGCCGACCTGCGCAACGGCCGCATCGACGCCATCCTGATCGACCGCCTGGCCGCGCTGGAATACGCGCAAAAAGCCAAGGACACCGAACTGGCCGGCGATGCTTTCTCGCGCCTGGAAAGCGGCGTGGCCCTGCGCAAGGGCGAGCCTGAACTGCTGGCCGCCATCAACAAGGCCATCGACAAGCTCAAGGCTGACGGCACGCTGGCCAAGCTGTCGAAAAAATACTTCGGTGCCGACGTCACCAAATGATTGCCGAAAGCCTGCAACTCGTTGCCGACTCTGCGCCCTTCCTGCTCAAGGGCGCGGGTTATACGGTGCTGCTCAGTGTTGGCGGCATGTTCTTCGGCCTGGTGCTGGGCTTTGCCCTGGCGCTGATGCGGCTGTCGAAGATCCTGCCGCTGAACTGGCTGGCGAGGGTCTACGTGTCGTTCTTCCGCGGCACACCCCTGCTGGTGCAGCTGTTCGTGATCTATTTCGGCATGCCGCAGATCGGCATCGAACTCGACCCGATCCCGGCTTCGCTGATCGGCTTGTCATTGAACATGGCGGCCTACATCTGCGAAATCCTGCGCGCAGCCATTTCCTCCATCGACCGTGGCCAGTGGGAAGCAGCAGCCAGTATCGGCATGACCCGCGTGCAAGCCATGCGCCGGGCGATCCTGCCACAGGCCTTGCGCACCGCCCTGCCACCCCTGGGCAACAGCTTCATCTCGCTGGTCAAGGACACCGCCCTGGCAGCAACCATCCAGGTGCCCGAACTGTTCCGCCAGGCGCAGCTGATTACCGCACGCACCTTCGAAGTGTTCACCATGTACGTGGCGGTGGCGGTCGTGTACTGGGTGCTGTGCAGCATCCTCGCGCACTTCCAGAACCGCATGGAAGCGCGGGTCAACCAGCATGACCAGGAGCACTGAGCATGATTGAAGTCAAAGGCCTGACCAAGCGGTTCAAGGGCCAGACCGTGCTCAACGGTATCGACCTGACCGTGCAGCCCGGCGAAGTAGTGGCCATCATTGGCCCCAGCGGCTCGGGCAAGACCACCTTCCTGCGCTGCCTGAACCTGTTGGAAACACCGGATGCCGGGCAGATCAAGGTCGGCGCCATCAGCATCGATGCCAACCGCCCACTGGGTGGCCAGCAAAGTGCAATCCGGCGCTTGCGCCAGCAGGCCGGGTTCGTGTTCCAGAACTTCAACCTGTTCCCGCACCGCACCGCTCTGGAGAACGTGATCGAGGGCCCGGTGATCGTCAAGAAGACACCCCGCGAGCAGGCCCTCGACCTGGGTAGGCGCCTGCTGGCCAAGGTCGGCCTGGCGGGCAAGGAAGACGCCTACCCCCGGCGCCTGTCGGGTGGCCAGCAGCAACGGGTGGCCATCGCCCGTGCATTGGCCATGGAGCCGGAGGTGATCCTGTTCGACGAACCCACCTCGGCGCTGGACCCTGAACTGGTCGGTGAAGTACTGGCGACCATCCGCGGTCTGGCCGAAGAGAAGCGCACCATGATCATCGTCACCCATGAGATGAGCTTTGCTCGTGATGTGGCGAACCGGGTGATCTTTTTCGACAAGGGCGTAATCGTGGAACAGGGCGAGGCCAAGGCGCTGTTTGCGGCGCCGAAGGAAGAGCGTACCCGGCAGTTCTTGCGCAAGTTCCTGGGGACTGCTGCTTCCGAATAAATCAGCACAGACGCAAATCGTTGTAGGAGCGGCCTTGTGTCGCGAAAGGGCTGCACAGCAGCCCCAGAAATTTCCGCATCATTGCCGAAATCCTGGGGCCGCTGTGCGGCCCTTTCGCGACACAAGGCCGCTCCTACACCGATCGCGTTGCCCTGAATAATCACATTACTCCTTCTATCTATAAATATTCCAAAAAGTTAGTTCATAAACTTTTTATAAAGCATTACGGTATATGAACCGGACCACCGGACCAACACACTTCTGCCGCAATCAGCTGTAGCGGCATCACCAATTTGTGAGGTCAGGAATGGTCAGGATCACAATCACCCCAGTGCATAACGCCAGGGCATTGAGTGCAGCCAAGGAGCGGCACTGATGTCCAGCCAAGTAAATACCCAATTCCATAGCGATCTCGACAGCTCGCCCCTGCTGCTGCCGGCCAAGGTACTGCGCAACGACGCCGAAGCCCTGCAAGCGGCCCGCGAACTGGCCGAGGTCGCGCGCGAGCAGGCCGCCCGCCGCGACCAGCAACGCAAACTGCCATGGGCCGAGATCGAGCTGTTCACCCGCAGCGGCCTGGGCAGCATCAGCGTACCCAAAGCCCACGGCGGCCCCGACGTGTCGTTCGAAACCATCGCCGAAGTGTTCCGCCTGATCAGTGCCGCCGACCCGGCACTCGGGCAGATCCCGCAGAACCAGTTCGGCATGCTGCAACTGCTACGCCTGACGGCCAGCGAAGCGCAGCAGGCGGTCATCTTCCGCAGCGTGCTCGACGGCTGGCGCATCGGCAATGCCGGACCAGAACGCGGCACCAAGGACACCCTCACCCTCAAGGCTCGCATTAGCCGCGTAGGTGACGGTTATCGCATCAGCGGCGAAAAGTTCTATTCCACCGGCGCGCTGTTCGCCCACTGGGTGGCGGTAAAAGCCCTGGACGATGAAGGCCGCCAGCGCCTGGCCTTTGTGCGCCGGGGCAGCCCGGGGCTGCGCATCGTCGATGACTGGTCCGGGTTTGGCCAGCGCACCACCGCCAGCGGTACCGTGCTGCTGGACCAGGTGCCGGTGGATGCAGAGCTGGTGATCGACAACTGGCGCCAGCGCGATACCGCCAATATCCAGGGGGCGGCCTCGCAGCTGATCCAGGCGGCAATTGACGCAGGGATTGCCGAAGCGGCGATCGACGATGCCATCAGCTTCGTGCGTGAGAAGTCCCGGCCGTGGATCGAAGCCAACGTGGAGCGCGCCAGCGACGACCCTTATGTGATCGCCGACATCGGCCGGCTCAAGCTTGAGCTGCATGCGGCAGAAGCGTTGCTGCGCAAGGCTGCGCGGGTGCTCGACGAGGTCAATGCGGCGCCGATCGATGCCGAGTCCGCAGCGCGGGCTTCGATCGCGGTGGCTGAGGCCAAGGTGCTGACCACTGAGATTGCCTTGCAGGCCAGCGAGAAGCTGTTCGAGCTGGCTGGCAGCCGCGCCACCCTTGCCGAATTCAACCTCGACCGCCATTGGCGCAATGCCCGGGTGCATACCCTGCATGACCCGGTGCGCTGGAAGTACCACGCGGTCGGCGCTTACCACCTGAACGGCACCTTGCCTGCACGGCATTCCTGGATCTGATTTGCAGCCCATCGCGACACAAGGCCGCTCCTACAGGGATACGCGAGCCCATGCAGGTACGCGGTCTCCTGTAGGAGCGGCCTTGTGTCGCGATGGGCCGCAAAGCGGCCCCAATGGCCCCGGAGAAACACCATGACTACAAACATCATCACTGACGATACCCAAGCCCTGCAGGTCGCCGAAGACATCGCCCAACAACTGCGCCGCGACAGCGCCCTGCGCGACCGCGAGCGCCGCCTGCCGCACGCCGAACTTGAGCTGTTCACCCGTTCCGGCCTGTGGGCCATCAGCGTACCCAAGGCCTTTGGCGGCGCCAGCGTGTCCAATGTCACCCTGGCCAAAGTCATCGCCCGTATCGCCCAGGCCGACGGCTCGCTCGGGCAGATCCCGCAAAACCATTTCTACGGCCTGGAAGTGCTGCGGGTAAACGGTAGCCCCGAGCAGCAACAGCGCCTGTACGCCGAAGTACTGGCCGGCCGCCGCTTCGGCAATGCCCTGGCCGAACTGGGCACCAGAACCGCCAACGACCGCACCACCCGCCTGAGCCGTGAAGGCGACGGTTTCCGCATCAACGGCCGCAAGTTCTACTCCACCGGCGCCATCTACGCCCAGCGCATTCCCACCTCGGTGGTCGACGAACACGGCGTGCAGCACCTGGCCTTCGTCCCGGCCGATAGCCAGGGCCTGCAGGTCATCGACGACTGGAGCGGCTTCGGTCAGCGCACCACCGGCAGCGGCTCGGTCGTGTTCGACAATGTCTACGTCAGCGCCGCCGACGTGGTGCCGTTCCAGAGCGCCTTCGAGCGCCCTACCCCGGTCGGCCCGCTGGCGCAGATCCTCCATGCCGCCATCGACACCGGCATCGCCCGCGCTGCCTACGAAGACGCCCTGCACTTCGTGCGCACCCGCAGCCGCCCGTGGGTCGACTCTGGCCTGGACAAAGCCACCGACGACCCGCTGACGCTGAAAAGCTTCGGCCACCTGGCGATCCGCCTGCATGCCGCCGAAGCCCTGCTGGAGCGTGCCGGCGAATACCTCGACCGCGCCCGTGACGACAGCAGTGCCGACAACGTCGCTGCCGCGTCCATCGCCGTGGCCGAAGCACGCGCAATCAGCACCGAAATCTCCCTCGCCGCCGGCACTGCGTTGTTCGAACTGGGCGGCAGCCAGGCTACCCTGGCCGAGCACAACCTCGACCGCCATTGGCGCAACGCTCGGGTGCATACCCTGCACGACCCGGTGCGCTGGAAGTACCACGCCATCGGCAACTACTACCTGAACAATGCCAACCCGCCACGCCGGGGGACCATCTGATGGCCAGGCAGATCCTGCTCAATGCCTTCAACATGAACTGCATCGGGCACATCAACCACGGCCTGTGGACCCACCCACGGGACACCTCGACCCAGTACAAGACCCTGGACTATTGGACCAACCTGGCACGCCTGCTGGAGCGCGGCCTGTTCGACGGGCTGTTCATTGCCGATATCGTCGGCACCTACGACATCTACGGGCAGTCGCTGGACGTCACCCTCAAGGAGTCGATCCAGTTGCCGGTCAACGACCCACTGCTGCTGGTCTCGGCCATGGCGGCGGTCACTCGACACCTGGGTTTCGGCCTCACCGCCAACCTCACCTACGAGGCGCCGTACCTGTTCGCCCGACGCCTTTCCACCCTCGACCACCTGAGCAACGGGCGGGTCGGCTGGAACATCGTCACCGGCTACCTCGACAGCGCCGCCCGGGCCATGGGCCTGGCGCAGCAACCCGAGCATGACCGCCGCTACGACCAGGCCGACGAATACCTGCAGGTTCTGTACAAATTGCTGGAAGGCAGCTGGGCCGACGACGCCGTGGTCGCCGACCGCGAGCAGCGCGTCTACGCCCGCCCCGACAAGGTGCGCAAGGTTGAGCACCAGGGCGAGTTCTACAAGGTCGAGGGCTACCACCTGTGCGAGCCCTCGCCGCAGCGCACCCCCGTGCTGTTCCAGGCCGGCAGCTCGCAGCGTGGCCTGGCCTTTGCCGGCAACCATGCCGAATGTGTGTTCATCAGCGGCCAGGACAAGGCCGCCACCCGTGCCCAGGTCGACAAGGTACGCGCCGCTGCCCGGGCCGCCGGGCGCGACCCGCAGGCGGTCAAGGTGTTCATGGGTATTACGGTGATCGTCGCCCCGACCGAGCAACAAGCCCAGGCCAAGCACGCCGAGTACCTGCGCTACGCCAGCGCCGAGGCCGGGGTGGCGCACTTCGCTGCCTCCACCGGTATCGACTTCGCCGCCTTCGAACTGGACGAGCCGATCGCCTTCAGCCAGGGCAACGCCATCCAGTCGGCCACGCGGCAGCTTCAGGACAGCGCCTGGACCCGCCGACGCCTGTTGCAACAGCACGCCTTGGGTGGCCGCTACGTAACCCTGGTCGGTGCACCTGAACAGGTCGCCGAGCAGCTGATTGCGTGGATCGACGAGACCGGCCTGGACGGTTTCAACCTGACCCGCACCGTCACCCCGGAAAGCTTCGAGGACTTCATCGACCTGGTCATCCCGCAACTGCAACAGCGCGGCCGTTACAAGACCGCCTACGCCGAAGGCACCCTGCGCGAAAAGCTGTTCCAGGCCGAGCACCCGCACCTGCCCGCCGACCACCCCGGTTCGGCATACCGCTTCACCCCAAACGCTACCCCTGCCCCGACTGGAGCCCTGCACCATGCTTGAGAAACTGTTCCGGCCCGTCGCGGCCATCGCCATCAGCCTCGGCTTGTCTGCCACTGCCCTGGCCGCCGAACCCTTGAAAATCGGCACCACAGCGGCCTTTGCCATCCCGCTGGAAGCCGCCGTGGAAGAAGCGCACAAGCAAGGCCTGGACGTGAAGCTGATCGAATTCAGCGACTGGATCGCGCCCAATGTCAGCCTCAACAGCGGCGACATCGACGTGAACTACTTCCAGCACATCCCGTTCCTGGAAAACGCCAAGGCGGCTGCGGGCTTCAACCTGGTGCCGTACGCACCGGGCATCATCAACAACGTCGGCCTTTACTCAAAAACGTACAAAAGCTTCGCCGAGCTGCCTGAAGGCGCCAGCGTGGCCATCGCCAACGACCCGATCAACAGTGGCCGTGGCCTGCAACTGCTGGCGAAGGCCGGGTTGATCACGCTCAAGCCAGGGGTCGGCTACAAGGCCACCGAAGACGACATCGTCGCCAACCCGAAAAAGCTGAAGATCCTGCAGGTCGAGGCGGTGCAACTGGTACGCGCCTATGATGACGCCGACCTGGTGCAGGGTTACCCGGCCTACATCCGCCTGGCCAACACCTTCGATGCAGGCTCCGCGCTGCTGTTCGACGGCCTGGAAAACAAGGAGTACGTGATCCAGTTTGTCATTCGCCCGCAGAGCAAGGATGACCCGCGCCTGGCCAAGTTCGTCGACATCTACCAACACTCGCCATCTGTGCGCGCAGCGCTCGACAAAGCCCACGGCAAGCTCTACCAGGCCGGCTGGGAAGGCTGACATGAGCCAGGCCAGCGCGCTCAGGGCGCCCACCACACAACCACTGCCGCCAACGGCCAGGGAGCAGGCCTTGCGCCCGGAAGTCAATGAAGCCCATGTTCGCTTCATCGGCCTGGGCAAGACCTACCCGGGCCAGACGCAACCGGCCTTGCACGGCATCGACCTGAACATCCGCCATGGCGAGATCTTCGGCATCATCGGCCGCAGCGGCGCCGGTAAGTCGTCGCTGCTGCGCACCATAAACCGGCTGGAACAACCCAGCCAGGGCCGGGTGCTGATCGACCAGGTAGACATCGAGCCGTTCGACGAAGACCAGCTGGTGGCCCTGCGTCGGCGCATCGGCATGATCTTCCAGCACTTCAACCTGATGTCGGCCAAGACCGTATGGCAGAACGTCGAGCTGCCATTGAAGGTGGCGGGCGTGGCCAAGGCCGAGCGCCAGCGCAAGGTGCGTGAGTTGCTGGAACTGGTCGGCCTGCAGGAAAAGCACCACGTCTACCCGGCGCAGTTGTCCGGCGGGCAGAAGCAGCGCGTGGGCATTGCCCGGGCGCTGGTGCATGACCCCGAGATCCTGCTGTGCGACGAGGCCACCTCGGCGCTGGACCCGGAAACCACCGCCTCGATCCTTGAACTGCTGCGCGACATCAACCGGCGCCTGGGCCTGACCATCGTGCTGATCACCCATGAGATGGCGGTTATCCGCGATATCTGCCACCGGGTAGTGGTACTCGAGCGCGGTGAAGTGGTCGAACAGGGCGAGGTCTGGCGGGTATTCGGCTCCCCGCGCCACGAGGTCACCCGCACCCTGCTCGCGCCGCTGCAGGCCAAGTTGCCCGCCGCGCTGCAAGCCAGCCTGCGGGCCAGCCCGGTTAGCCGCGACAGTGCCGTGGTGCTGAAGCTGACCTTGCTTGGCGAGCCGGAACTGTCGGCCCTGTTCAGCGACCTGGGTGGCCGCGTGCGCCTGCTGCAGGGCGGCGTGGAAACCATTGGCGAGCATGCCCTGGGGCAACTGATCCTGTCGGTGCAGCACGCGCCGCACGACACCCATCAACTGCTGGAACGTGCCCGCCGCTGGGCCGAGGACGTGGAGGTACTGGGCCATGTGGTTTGATCGCCTGCTGGAAGGCTTGCTCGATACCCTGCTGATGGTCGGTGTGTCGTCGTTGGTCGCACTGCTGGCGGGGGTGCCGATGGCCGTGCTGCTGGTCACCAGCGACAAGGGTGGAATCTTCGAGGCACCGCTGCTGAACAGGGTGCTGGGCGCTTTCGTCAACCTGTTCCGCTCGATCCCGTTCCTGATCCTGATGGTCGCACTGATCCCCTTCACCCGCCTTGTGGTGGGCACCACCTATGGCGTGTGGGCGGCGGTGGTGCCGCTGACCATTGCTGCCACGCCGTTCTTTGCGCGAATAGCCGAAGTCAGTTTGCGTGAAGTCGACCATGGCCTGGTGGAGGCCGCGCAAGCCATGGGCTGCCGGCGCTGGCACATTGTCTGGCATGTGCTGTTGCCTGAAGCGCTGCCGGGGATTGTCGGTGGTTTCACCATCACCCTGGTGACCCTGATCAACTCCTCGGCCATGGCCGGGGCGATTGGCGCCGGGGGCTTGGGCGACATTGCTTATCGGTATGGTTACCAGCGCTTTGACAGCCAGATCATGCTGACCGTGATTGCCATGCTGGTGGCGCTGGTGGCGTTGATCCAGTTGGGTGGGGACCGCTTGGCGAAGGGCTTGAACAAGCGTTGAATCCGGGGGCTGCTTTGCAGCCCGATCGCGACACAAGGCCGCTCCTACAGGCGACCGCATACCCATGTAGGAGCGGCCTTGTGTCGCGACCGGGCCGCAAAGCGGCCCCAAAATCTCAATCCCAGCGAAGATCGCCAGCCGGCACCGGCCGCCCGAACCAGTACCCCTGCCCCAGCTGACACTGCTCCTGTAGCAGGAAACTGGCCTGCTCCGCCTGCTCGATACCCTCGGCATGCACCTGCATGCCCATGCTGCGGGCCAGGGCGATGATCACCCGCACGATCGCGATGTCATCTTCATCCAGCGGCAACCCGGCTACGAAGCCTTGGTCGATCTTCAGCTTCTGCACGGGTAGGCGCTTGAGCCGCAGCAGCGATGAATAGCCGGTGCCAAAGTCATCGATGGCCAGGGTCACGCCAAGCTCACGCAAACGGTGCAGTTGCTCCAGCGCCACCTCCGGGTCTTCCATCACCGCGCTTTCGGTGACCTCCAGCTCCAGCAAGGCGGGGGCCAGGCCGGTCTCGTGCAGCACTTCGGCCACTTGCCGATACAACGCGTGCTGGCCAAACAGGCGGCTGGAAATGTTCACCGCCACAAAGGCCAGCTGCCGACCTTGCGCCTGCCATTGCACCATTTGCAGGCAGGCCTGGCGCAACACCCAGGCGTCGATTTCGGCAATCAACCCGGTGCGTTCGGCAATCGGGATGAACTCGCCCGGCGGCACCAGGCCTCGTTGCGGATGCTGCCAGCGCACCAGTGCCTCGACGCCGACCTTGCAGCCAGTCGCCAGGTCGTGCACCGGCTGATAGAACACGCGCAGCTCGTCATGCTCCAGCGCCCGGCGCAGTTCACCGGCGGTCTCGACCCGGTGCTGTGCGTGGGCTGTAAGTTCTTCGGTGTACAGCGCATAGCACGCGCGCCCGTTGCTCTTGGCTTTGTACAACGCCGAGTCGGCATTGCGCAGCAACTGCTCGGCACTCAAGGCGTCGCTGGGGAACAAGCTGATGCCTGCACTGACACTGATGAACAGGCGATGGCCATCGAACAGGAACGGCTCGCGCATACGCTCGATGATGCACTGCGCCAGCTTGCCCGCCTGGCCGACCTGCTGGCAGTTTTCGGCCAACACGCCGAACTCGTCACCGCCCAGGCGGGCCAAGGTCACGCCACTGCCCAGTACCTCGCCCAGGCGCTCGCCCACCAGTTTCAGCAACTGGTCACCGATGGTGTGGCCCAGGCCATCGTTGATGCTCTGGAAATGGTCGAGGTCCAGCAACAGCAAGGCGCAACCGCGCTTGTTGGCCTGCGCGGCCGCCAGCGCCTGCTCGACGCGGTCGGTGAACAGCAGGCGGTTGGGCAGGCCGGTCAACGGGTCGTGGTGGGCCAGGTAGGCCAGCTCCTGCTCCGAATGCTTGATCGCACTGATGTCACTGAACACCGCTACGTAGTGGCTCAGCTCACCCTGGTCGTCGCGAATGGCGCAAATGGTCTGCCACTGCGGGTAGATTTCGCCACTCTTGCGCCGGTTCCAGATTTCGCCGCTCCATTCGCCTTTTTCTGCCAGGGCGGCAAAGACCTGCTGGTAGAAGGCCAGGCCATGGCGGCCCGACTTGAACTTGCTCGGGCGCTGACCGATGACTTCATCCTGCTGGTAGCCGGTGATGCGCATGAACGCGCGGTTGACGTGCACGATCAAGCCTTGGCGGTCGGTCACCAGCACGCCTTCAAGGGTGCTGTCGAACACCGCGGCCGCCATGCGCAGCCGCTCCCGGTCTTCGCATCGCATGCGGGCGCCATGGCCGATGAAGTTCAGCAGGCGCACCCGCGACATATATATCAGCCATGCACTGAGCAGCACCCAGACCACCACGTTGATCTGCCGCCCCACGGTCAGTGCCAGAGGATCGTCAGTCATGCTGTGCAGCATCACCTCGGCCAGCGCCAGCCAGAGGATCGAGAGCACCACATACAGCGCAGAAAGGCGCAAGGCGTCGCGAACGGAAACAGACATGTCGGGTGGGATAGCCCATTGAAAAGAAAGGGACATTATAAAGGCTGAAACATGTCGTGACCTCCTATCTAAACGGTTGACTGGTTTTATTTCCCCACCAAGGGATAATCGGCCCTTCCCCCCGCATTTCGAGGGTATTTACACCTATGTGGTACAACGGCCTGCTCGACTTGTCGGCCTGGCAACTGGTCGGCATCACTTTGTTGATGACCCATGTGACCATTGTCGGCGTCACGGTCTACCTGCATCGCTACTCCGCGCACCGGGCCCTGGAGCTCAACGGCGCGCTCAAGCATTTCTTCCGTTTCTGGCTGTGGCTGACTACGGCGCAGAACACCCGCGAGTGGACCGCCGTCCACCGCAAGCACCACGCCAAGTGCGAAACCCCCGACGACCCGCACAGCCCTGTGCACAAGGGCGTGAACACGGTGTTACGCAAAGGTGCCGAGCTTTATCGTGAAGAAGCACGCAACCCTGAAACCCTGCGTATCTACGGCAAGAACTGCCCGGACGACTGGATCGAACGCAACCTCTACTCCCGTTACAAACTGGGCGGCATCGCGCTGATGGCGGTGATCGACCTGTTATTGTTCGGCACCATCGGCATCACCATCTGGGCGGTGCAGATGATGTGGATCCCGTTCTGGGCCGCCGGTGTGGTCAACGGCCTGGGCCATGCGCTCGGCTACCGCAATTTCGAATGCCGTGACGCCGCTACCAACCTGGTGCCGTGGGGCATCGTCATCGGTGGCGAAGAGCTGCACAACAACCACCATACCTACCCCAACTCGGCCAAGCTGTCGGTCAAGCGCTGGGAGTTCGACATGGGCTGGGCGTGGATCCGCCTGTTCTGCCTGCTGCGCCTGGCCAAAGTGCAGCGCGTGGCGCCGATTGCCCACCGGGTCGAAGGCAAAGGCAGCCTGGACATGGACACCGCCATGGCCATCCTCAACAACCGTTTCCAGATCATGGCCCAGTACCGCAAGCTGGTGATCGGCCCGCTGGTGAAGCAGGAGCTGGCCCGGGTCGATGCCTCGGTAAGCCACCACTTCCGCCGCGCCAAACGCCTGCTGTCGCGTGAAACCAGCCTGCTGGAAGACCGCCACCATGTGCGCATCGAGTCGATGCTGGCGCACAGCCAGGCGCTGAAGACCATCTATGAAAAGCGCTTGGCCCTGCAGCAGATCTGGGCGCGCACCAGCGCCAACGGCCACGACATGCTGGCCGCCATGAAGGACTGGGTACACGAGGCCGAAACCAGCGGTATCCATGCCTTGCGCGACTTTGCGGCACAGCTCAAGACCTACTCCCTGCGCCCGACCGGCGCCTGACCACCGTTGATCAGCACGCCCCGCAATGGGGCGTGTCGCCTGGAACTTCCCCTCCCCGCTTCCACTCAAACCCGGCACATCGCCCGCGTGGCGGGCAGGATGCTGGCCGCACGCTTTCACGTTGAGACTCACTTCGTGCACATGGCCAAGAACATTCCAACAACATTGCCCGGTCGCTCACCTCCCGGTCCTGCGCAGACACTACTGGCGCTATTCCACGCCCAAGGCGAGGTTGCCCGCCTGAGCGAACGCGAGCAGCTGTTCAGTTCGTTGCTCGACAGCGTCAATGCGGTGCTCTGGGCATTCGATTGGGAAACGCGCCAGGTACTTTACGTAAGCCCCGCCTACGAGCGCATCTTCGGTCGCCCGGCCAGCCTGGTGCTGGCCGACTTCAATGAATGGCGCGACAGTATTTACCCCGACGACCTGGAGTACGCCGAACGCAGCCTTGCCCAAGTGCTGCTCAAGGGCGCAGTGGAAGACCGCGAATACCGCATTATCAATGCCGACGGGCAGCTGCGCTGGCTGAGCGACAAGTGCTACATCAACCAGCATCGCGACGGCGACCGGGTGATCATCGTCGGCATCGCCGAAGACATCACTGAAAAGAAGCAGCTCGAAGGCGAACTGCAACGCCTTGCCACCACCGACGTGCTGACCCAGAGCAGCAACCGCCGGCACTTCTTCGAATGTGCCCAACAAGCCTTCGACAGCGCCCGTGAAGACGGCACACCGCTGGCTTTCCTGCTGCTGGACATCGACGACTTCAAGCGCATCAACGACAGCTTTGGTCACCAGGAAGGCGACCAGGTACTGCAGCAGATCGCCGACAGCGGCAAGGCCGTGTTACGCCGTGGCGACCTGTTCGGGCGTATTGGTGGTGAGGAGTTTGCGGCGGTGTTCCCGGGTTGCAGTGCCGAGGTAGCCGAGCAGATTGCCGAGCGCCTGCAACGGCAGATTCAACGTTTGAGCTTCAGCCATGGGGAGCAGACTTACGGGGTGACGGTGAGCCAGGGGCTTACCGGGTTGACCGATGAAGATGTGGCTTTGGACAGCCTGTATGCCCGCGCCGATGCGGCGATGTACCAGGCCAAACGGCAGGGCAAGAACCAGATAGTCCGCGGCTGAATTACCCGAAGGCTTACACGATCGCTGTAGGAGCGGCCTTGTGTCGCGATCGGGCTGCGAAGCAGCCCCAGGGTTTCAGCGAACATGCACAAATCTGGGGCTGCTTCGCAGCCCTATCGCGACACAAGGCCGCTCCTACAAAGGTCAGCGTCCAGCCTAACTTAGGTAGCTGGCTCAGGTGGCGCCGGTTTAACCTCCGGGTTCTCCACCTTGCGCAACCGGCTCAACTCCGGCAATCCAATCTTCAGCAACCGCGCAGTCTTGCCACTGGCCACCTTCTCCAGCCCCTGCTCAGCCGGTAGCCGCGACAACTGCCCGGCCAGGTTCATGGCCAGAATCTCCCGTGAATACACCCCGCCGCCCAGCTGGTAGATCGCCGCAATCAGCTCACGCAGGGCCAGCGGCAAGCGCCAGCGGGTGCGCAGCGCCGAGCCGAACGCCGCACCGAATTCATTGAGTGAAAGCTGTACCTTGTCCTCGTCCAGCTCACCGCCGGCCAGGCGCCATTCCTGCAGGCAACGCAGTACGGCCAGGTCGCCCAGGCAATGCAGCAGCCCCGCGCAGTAACAACGCCCCTCGTCCAGCTCGAGCATGCGCGCCAGGGTGCGGCCATATTCGGCAGTGTGCAGCGACAGGTCCCAATAGCGGGCCGCATGCTCCGCCAGCAACGGGTCGCTGAGGCGTGCGCTACGTTTCAGGGTCATGCCCAGAATCAGGTTCATGCTCTGCGTACTGCCAAGCTTGTTCAAGGCTTGCAACAAGGTCTGCACCGGTGCCTCACGGTGCAGCGCCGCGCTGTTGGCCGCAGCGATCAGCACGGCAGTCACCTGCGGGTCTTTACGCACTTCCTCTTCCAGCACCTTGAGGTTCAGGCCCTGAGGGTTGAGCGCACGCTTGATCGCCACTTGCACATCGGCCAGCAGCGGCCCGCCATCGGCGGTCGCGCGGCGCTGTTCGAGATAGGCCGGCAGGCTGGCACCTGCCTGCAAGGGCGGCACCGGGCAGGCGATCTCTTCGCCAACCGCCAGCAGCAGCTCTTCCAGGCGCTTGCGCAGGTTATCCAGGTTCAGTGGCTTGCTCAGGTAGGCCGTGGGGTGCAACGGCAGCGCCTCGCGCACACTGGCGCTGTCGCTGCGGTTGCTCATGAGGATGAACGGCAACCCCGAGCCTTTGGCGCGTACCTTGCGCAGCAAGTCGAGGCCGTCGATGCCGGCCAGCTCGCGTGCAGCAATGATCAGGTCGGGCTTGCCGGCCAAGGCACTCAGCGCCTGCGAACCGTCGGCACATACCTGCAGCCGCGCATCACAGCGCACGCTCAGCAGCATTTCGCTGAGCATGTCACGTACCCATGGGTCGCCTTCGACAATCAGTACGCTTGGTGGTGTGGGGTCTGCAGCGTTCATCGCCAACTACTCCTGAAAATCCCTGACACACAGTCCGTCGCAGCTTCCTGAGCAAATCCTCCAACAACCATAGCGCCACATGGCTTTTCTGGGCACAAAAAAAACCCGCCGAGGCGGGTTTTTTCAGAAGCGTGTCACATCAGGCAAGTTCAGCGAAGCACTCTTCGATGATGGCCAGGCCTTTGTCCAGCAGCGCGTCTTCGGCGGTCAGCGGAACCAGGATACGCAGGACGTTGCCGTAGGTGCCGCAAGACAGCAGGATCAGACCCTTGTCGCGTGCCTTGGCCACAACCTGGCCAACAGCAGCAGCGTTCGGGGTGTGAGTGCCCTTCTCGAAGACTTCGACGGCAATCATCGAACCCAGACCACGGACGTCGCCGATGATCGGGTGCTTCTTCTGGATTTCGCGCAGGCCAGTGGTCAGGCGCTCACCCACAGCTTTGCTGCGGTCCAGCAGTTTTTCTTCTTCGAACACTTCGATCACGGCCAGGGCCGCGGCGCAAGCGATCGGCGAGCCGGCGTAGGTGCCGCCCAGGCCGCCTGGAGCAATGGCGTCCATGTACTCGGCCTTGCCGCACACACCGGCCAGCGGGAAGCCGCCAGCGATGGATTTGGCGAAGGTGGTCAGGTCAGGCGCAACGCCCATCTGCTCCATGGCGAAGAAGGTGCCGGTACGGCCAGCGCCAGTCTGTACTTCGTCGGCGATCAGCAGGATGCCGTGCTGGTCGCACAGGGCGCGCAGACGCTTCATCAGCTCTTTCGGCGCTGGCAGGAAGCCGCCTTCGCCTTGTACTGGCTCGAGGATGATCGCGGCGATGTCCTTCGGCTCGGCGTCGTTCTTGAAGATACGCTCGACCGAAGCGATGGCTTCGTCAACGCTCACACCGTGCAGTTCGTTCGGGAACAGCGCGCGGAACACGCCGCCTGGCATCAGGCCCATGCCAGCGGAGTAAGGCACGACCTTGCCGGTCAGGCCCAGGGTCATCATGGTACGGCCGTGGTAAGCGCCGGTGAAGGCGATCACGCCAGCACGGCCAGTAGCGGCACGGGCGATCTTGACGGCGTTCTCAACGGCTTCAGAGCCGGTGGTGACCAGCAGGGTCTTCTTGTCGAATTCGCCTGGTACCAGCTTGTTGATCTTCTCGCACAGCTCTACGTAAGGCTCGTAGGCCAGCACCTGGAAGCAGGTGTGGCTGACCTTGGTCAGCTGCTCTTGCACGGCTGCAACCACTTTCGGGTGCAGGTGGCCGGTGTTCAGTACTGCGATGCCGCCGGCGAAGTCGATCAGTTCGCGGCCTTCAACGTCGATCACGGTCGAGTTCTTCGCGGTGTCGACGAAGATCGGGTGGATCTGGCCAACGCCACGTGGGACGGCAGCTACACGACGTTGCATCAAGGATTCGTTGGTCTTGCTCATAATGCCCTCATTGCGCCGACAGTAATGGCGCTTTTATTCGGGGGTGGCTGGGAGTGCTCGCGAACAGTATTCGTTGATCGACTGCCGCAAACGCCCTGGTCACCAGGTACTGCAATGTAAAAAAGGCCAGCGAGACGTCGCTCTCGCGCCCCGCTGGCAGAGGTAAAGCCTTTACCGTGCTATCAGACGCTGATGCACAGGTATTTGATTTCGAGGTAGTCCTCGATACCGTACTTGGAACCTTCGCGGCCCAGGCCCGAGGCCTTGATGCCACCGAACGGTGCCACTTCGTTGGAAATCAGGCCGGTGTTGATACCCACCATGCCATATTCCAGCGCCTCGGCAACACGGAACACACGGCTCATGTCGCGGGCGTAGAAGTACGAGGCCAGGCCGAACTCGGTGTCGTTGGACATGGCGATGACTTCGGCTTCATCTTTGAAGCGGAACAGCGGTGCCAGTGGGCCGAAAGTCTCTTCCTTGGCCACGGCAGCAGTCCTCGGTACGTCGACCAGAATGGTCGGCTCGAAGAAGTTGCCTTCGATCAGCTTGCCACCGGACAGCACTTTGGCGCCCTTGGAAACGGCGTCTTCAATGTGTTCCTGAACCTTGGCGACAGCCTTGCCATCGATCAGCGGGCCGGTGGTGGTGCCGTCTTCCAGGCCGTTACCGATCTTCAGCTTGGCAACTGCAGCAGCCAGCTTCTCGGCGAACGCGTCGTAGACGCCGTCCTGCACGTAGATACGGTTGGCGCAGACGCAGGTCTGGCCGTTGTTGCGGTACTTGGAGATGATCGCGCCCTCGACCGCCTTGTCCAGGTCGGCGTCGTCGAACACGATGAACGGGGCGTTGCCACCCAGCTCCAGGGAGACCTTCTTGATGTCCTTGGCGCATTCTTCCATCAGCTGACGACCGATTTCGGTCGAGCCGGTGAAGGACAGCTTGCGCACCAGGGAGTTGCCGGTCAGTTCGCCGCCAACTTCGCCAGCGCTGCCGGTAACCACGCTCAGCACGCCAGCCGGGATACCGGCACGGTGGGCCAGCTCGACCAGGGCCAGGGCGGAGTACGGGGTCTGCGAAGCAGGCTTGAGCACCATGGTGCAGCCAGCGGCCAGGGCCGGGCCGGCTTTACGGGTGATCATGGCGGCCGGGAAGTTCCACGGGGTGATGGCCGCAGTAACGCCGATTGGCTGCTTGATGACGATCAGGCGCTTGTCTGGCTGGTGGCCAGGGATGGTGTCACCGTAGACGCGCTTGGCTTCTTCGGCGAACCACTCGATGAACGAGGCAGCATAGGCGATTTCGCCCTTGGCTTCGGCCAGCGGCTTGCCTTGCTCGGTGGTCATCAGGCGAGCCAGGTCGTCCTGGTTCTCGATCATCAGTTCGAACCAGCGACGCAGCTTGGTCGAACGCTCCTTGGCGGTCAGGGCACGCCAGGCCGGCAGGGCCTTGTCGGCGGCTTCGATGGCGCGGCGGGTTTCCGCGGTGCCCATCTTCGGCACGGTACCGATGACTTCACCGGTGGCCGGGTTGGTCACCTTGATGGTCTGGCCATTGTCCGCATCCAGCCACTCACCATTGATATAGGCTTGCTGGCGGAACAACTGAGCGTCTTTGAGCTGCATGTCGGCTTCCCGAATTGTTGATTGTTGAAAAGCGCCCAAGGCAGGGCATCGAGCGTTTGAAATCTCAAACGAATGCTAAGCGGCTGCTGGGGTGTTGGACAATAGGCTGTTCGAAAAAAAGAACGAATGGTTGAACAGCCCGTCTGGAAATGTCGCTACAGGGTAGACGATCGAGCGGGGGGAAATGTGAAAGGTTGGCGCTTGCCATGGCAGCTTTTGCGCCTGTGAGATCGAGCGCCGCCCGCGCGGCGCATCGCGGGGCAAGCCCGCTCCCACATCTGTTTCGGGCCAATTATTCCTGTGCCATAGGCGCGCGCACCATGGGGTGCATGACTGGAAATCGATAAAGATCAGCGCCACCTTCAATTTCGAATGGGACCAACAAGGCGGATAGAGGAGGCCTCACAGGAGTGACTGGCCCGAAACAGATGTGGGAGCGGGCTTGCCCCGCGAAGCGCCGCGCGGGCGGCGCTCGATCTCACAGGCGAAGAAAATTCTATGACAAGCACCCAGCAGCCGTGATGCTTTGTCATCTCAATCAAAAAGCCTTGGCCAGGTCGATCACCAGCGCCCGATAACCCACCGAACCCGGCTGCCGGCTATGCACCTTCAGCTCCACCAGCACCTCCTGGGTGCCGCGCCGGACCTCGTTCAGCACGGTGGTAGTCAGTTTCTGCGGGGTGAGGAAATTCACCGAAGCCGAGTAGATGAACTGGGTGTCGGTCTCTGGCCGGTAGGCCACCACGGAAGTCACCGGGCTGTACCACTCGTCGCCACGCTCCTTGCCGTATTCCCACACCTGCTCGACGGTGCCCTTGGCCTCGTCGATGCGGTATTCCACGGCCCGGCTGTAGTTGCCGGTCAGCTTGGTGGGCGCAAAATCGCGGCCCCAGCCATTGTCGAACACGGTCAACGTGCCTTTGCCGGTCAGCCAGGCGGTGTGTTGGGTCCATGACCAGTCGAAAGCTTCGCTTTCAACCGGTTTCAGTACCTTGTCACGCAGATGCTGCGGCCAACCCTGGGGCGAGGCGAGAATCCACTTGACCTGCTTGTCACGGCCAATCTTCACCACGCCCTGGTGCCGTGCTGAAACGATGATGCTGTCGTCATCGGCGTCGTAATCAATGGCATTGACGTGCGCCCAGTTACGCCCGGTCCCTACCCCGGGGGTGTCACCGAAAGGCAAGTCACCCTCGGCCAGTTCGTTGGCCAGCCGCTCGTCCTGTTTCTGCACGCCAGGCGGCAACTGGATGGCCGCCTTGCCCAAGGTTTCCAGCAGGTCGCCGCGGTACGGGTCAAGGATCTGGTTGAGGTCCCAGAAGTCCAGCACATCCCCGGCTTCGCTGACCTCGATGATATGGTCGCGGATCGAGCGCACACGCTTGCCATCGGGGCGGCGGTAATCGCTGGTGCCAACCCGCAGCAAGTAGGTGCCATTGCTGGTTTCGCGGATTTCGTGGGAGAAGTCGGCAAACTTGTCCGGCAAGCTACGCTGCCAGATGCGTCGGCCCAGCAGGTCGTACTTGGAATAGGTCTGGCCCTGACCCCAGATCAGCTTGCCGTCACGGGTCTGCTGGAAGCCCATGGTACCGCCCAGGCTGTCGCGGCGGTTGGAGTCGTGGATCTGCTCGATATCCAGGTACCAGCGCACATCGCCATTGCTGTCGGCGATCCAGTTGTTGCCCACCTGGTCCCATTCCGCTGCGCCGCCCAGCGCATTCCACTTGAAGGCGCGCCCACCCGGAATGTCTCCCTGCAGGTGGTTGAACAGGTACAGGCGCTTTTCAAAGCCCGCCGCGACCTTGATCGGTTCGACCTCCGGCAGCGCAGCAGTCTGTTTCGCCACCACCGGCAGGCGCACGGCCGGGGCGTAGATCTGGTATTGCTCGCGAATGCGCTCGCCGTCCAGCTTGTAGGTCACTTCTACATGGTTGACGTGATCCGGGTACAAACCGAATACCGGGATGCCGCCGTAAGTCCATAGTGAACGATCAGAGACATCGTAAACGATGTCCACGCCGCGCTCGCCGCGCCCCAGCACGCGTACGTGCGCGTCACTCAGGCTGCGCCCACCGTCGCGAATGATCGCGGTCAGCGGCGCCAGGCGGTACGGGTTGACCACCACGTCGCCGAGCAGCGCCTCATCGCGCTCAGGGACTTTGGCGGTCAGGCAGGCGCCCTCAGGCAGTGCAGGGGTTTGTGTCTTGGCATTCATGGCAAAGCTCCTTGTGCTCAGAAGTCGTAACGGGCGGTGGCGCCGAAGGTGCGCGGGGTGCCGAGCACGCCGGCATAACCACCGTTGGCGGAGTTCCACAGGCTGGTGAAGTAGGTCTTGTCGCCGGCGTTTTTCACCCACAGCGACAGGTCGACCACGCCGTCGCCCTGGTCCAGGCGTACACCGGCGGAAAGGTTGACCAGCGCGTAGCTGGGGATCTGGCCGAAATCGGAATCGTCGATAGTGCCCACCGCCTTGGAACGGAAGGCGTAGCTGGCAGTGACGTAGGGCTCGACATGCTCGCTGGCCTGCCACTTGTACTGGGTGTTGAGGTTGGCGATGTACTTGGATGCACCCACCACCTGGTGGCCGGACAGGTCGCAGGTGGCGCTGGCATTGGCCAGGCTCACCTCGGGCGGGCACGGCGCGTCCTTGTATTCGGTGTAGCGCACGTCGTTCCACGAGCCGTTGAAGTTGACCGTAAGGCCGCGGATCGGCAGTGCGGTAGCCTCGAACTCCAGGCCACGCGAACGCACCCTGCCGGCGTTGGCCAGGTACTGCACACGGTTGATCTGGTCGTAGACGTTGGCCTGGTAGCCATGCACTTCGGCCCAGAACAGGTTGGTATTCAGTTGCAGGCGGCCATCAAGCAACGTGCTTTTCAAACCCAGCTCGGCGTTGTTGACCCGCTCGGTGCCGACCAGCAGCGAATCGGTGCCCAGGCGTGGTGCGGCGCCGACGGTAAGGTTGATGCCGCCGGACTTCTCGCCATGGGTCAGGGTGGCGTAACCCAGCAACTGCTCGTTGAAGCGGTAGCTCAGGCCCAGCAGGCCAGAGGGGCTGAAGCTGTACTGGTTGAGGTCGCCGGAATCATAGGCGCCCACCCGGCCCTGGCGTGCAGCAGCGGCAGCACCGGTCACGTCCGTACCGCCGGTCGGCGCATCGCGGGTTACCCAGGCGCTTTTCTCTTCGTAGGTACCGCGAATGCCGGCGGTGAAGTCCAGGCGGTCGGTGATGTGCCAGGTGCCCTGGGCGAACAGCGCATAGCTATCGGTGTCGATGTGCCCGTCGCCGATGGTGTTGACGTTGTTCAGCGCACCGGCCGGGGTGAGGTTCCAGATATCCGCTTGCGGTCCGTAATACGTGAAGGATTTGTTGTCCAGGTCCTGCTTGAAGTAGTACGCGCCTAGCACATAGTCGAAGGCGCCTCCGGTGGGCGACGCTAGGCGGATTTCCTGCGAGTACTGCTTGTCGCGCACCGAGACACCGGCGCTGTAGAACACCGGCACGTTGAGGCCGTCGTCGTTACGTGGGGTGAAGTCCCACCAGCGGTAGGCGGTGATCGAGGTCAGGGTGAAGTCGTTGGGCAACGTCCAGTTGGCCTCCACCGAAGTGCCGCCCTGGAACACCGTCACCTGCTGATCGGCGTCGAAGTTGACCTTGCGGTCCTTGCCCGATACCAGCGTCGCGCCAGCCTGGGCGGCCAGGCTTTCGTAGCGGTTGACGCCATTGATGGTCGGCCCGGTGCTGTACAGGCTGAGGATACCGTTGTTGGAGTCCTCCTCGTTGTATTCGCCGATCCAGCGCAGGTTGAAGGTTTCGCTGGGCTTGAACAGCAATTGGGTACGAAAACCCTGGCGCTTGCCGCCGTTGAGGTCGTCACCGTTGTGGATGTTCTTCACATAGCCGTCGTCTTCGGTGCGGTAGGCACTGATGCGCCCGGCCAACGTGTCGCTGATCGGCCCCGAAAAGCTGCCTTGGGTCTGCAGGTAGCCATCTTCACCCACCGACTGCTGGATGCTGCCCTCGCGGTGGAAGGTGGGCTTGCGCGTAGTGATGTTGAGTACGCCAGCGGTGGTGTTCTTGCCAAACAGGGTGCCCTGCGGGCCGCGCAGCACCTCCAGTTGCTCCACGTCCAGCAGGTCGAACACCGCCATGCCGGGGCGGCCGAGGTAAACGTTGTCCAGGTAGATGCCGACGCTGCCTTCCAGGCCATCGCTGGCGGGGTTGTTGCCCAGGCCGCGGATCGAGATGCTCGACTGCCGCGCATGCACATAGGCGACGTTGGTGCTGGGCACCAGCTGTTGCAGATCCTGCACACGGTAGATGCGCTGGGTTTCCAGGGTTTCGCTGTCGAGCACGCTGATCGGCGTGGGTACGCTCTGCGCGGTTTCTTCGCGGCGGCGGGCGTTGACCGTGACGGTGCCGAGCTTGGCTTCCTGCTCCAGCGCCGGGGCGGTGGCGCTGACCGGCTCTTCGGCGTAGCTGCCAGAGGACGCCGCCAGCAGCACGCCAGCGGCCAAGGGTTGCAAGGTGAAACGCGACGCGCGCGCAGGCCAACGGGAAAGTCCGGACATGCAAATGCTCCTTGAGGCATGGGCCCTGGGCGAGCATTTCCGTTGGCGGAACCGAATCGCGGTCAGTCGGGCTTATATTCTTTTAAGAGATATAAATATTTGTAAATCATATTTTGTGGAATAAGTGACTCCCTTTATAAGGGGACTCACCCTTGTCAGCAATTGCATTTGACCGAAGGTTTTAATGTAGAAAATGCATATCGATCTGCGTCAGCTGCGCCACTACATTGCCCTTGTCGAACACCGCAGTTTTGTTGCCGCGGCGGCGGCCGTGAACCTGTCGCAATCGGCCTTCAGCCGCAGCATCCAAACCTTGGAGCACAATGTCGGCTGCCGCCTGGTGGACCGCGCCAGCAAAGAGCTGGCGCCCACACGCCAGGGTTTATTGGTGCTGGAGCACTCGCGGCGGCTAGTGCATGGGGCTCACAAGCTGGTCAACGAGATTCACCAGTTCAACGGCGCCACCACCGGCGTGGTGCGCTTCGGCTCCGGCCCGGCGCCGGCTGGCGGATTGGTGCCACGGGCAGTGGCACGTTTCGTTGCCGAGTACCCGGCGGCGCGCACCTGCTTCCAGGTGGATAACTGGCAGGCGCTGAACCGCAAGCTGGTGGCCGAGGAGATCGAGTTCTTTGTCGCCGACACCCGCCAGTTCGAGTCCGACCCGGATTACCAGGTGCACAAGCTGACGCCACAGCGCTGGCATTTCTGCTGCCGTGCCGGGCACCCGCTGACCGAGCGGGCTGAAGTACGCGCGCGCGACGTGTTCGATTACCCGCTGGCGACCACTTTCCGGCCGCCGAACATCCGCAAGATCCTCAGCGACCTCAGCGGGCGCCAGGATTTTCTGCCGGCGGTGGAGTGCGAGCATGGTTATGCGTTGCTGAATGTGGTGATGCACTCGGACACCATCGGCATTGCCTGCAATGCCAATTTGCGGCCGTATCAGCGCGATGGGGGGTTGGTGGCCTTGCAGCTGGCCGACCTGACGGCGGAGCAGGAAGAGGCGTTCTATACCCGCTACGGGGTGGTGAGCCGGGTGGGGTACGGGCTATCGCCGCTGGCTCAAGGGTTGGTCAGGCAACTGATTGCCTGTGATACCGAGGTGTAGCTGGCGGGGGCTTCGCCCCCGTTTCGCGACACAAGGCCGCTCCTACAGGGGTACGCGATCTCCTGTAGGAGCGGCCTTGCGTCGCGAAAGGGCCGCAAAGCGGCCCCGGCGATATCAGCCCTTGCGGGTCGTCCGGCTCAACTGCCCATCCACCCCGACTGGCACCTCTCCCGCCAAGGTCACCCGCCGCACCACGCGCGGCTGGGTGCCGTAGTCGTCCACCGCATAATGCTGCGTCGCGCGGTTATCCCAGATCGCCACGTCCCCCGCCTGCCAGCGCCAGCGCACGGTGTTCTCCAGGCGCGTCACATGCCCTTGCAGCACCGCGAACAGGTGCTGCGAATCGGCCAGCGAATAGCCCTTGATGCGCTTCACGAAGTGCCCCAGCTGCAGTGCCCGCTCGCCACTGATCGGGTGCACGCGCACCACCGGGTGCTCGGTCTCGTACACCGTGGAGGTGAACACCTTGCGATAACGCTCCAGCTTGGCCGGGTCGACGTCGGGCTTGATGCTGGCGTAGTCGTACTCGTTGCTGTGCACCGCCCATAGCTTGTCGGCCAGTTCGCGCAGCGGCTCAGGCAGCTCCTGATACGCCGCCGCCGTGTTGGCCCACACGGTATCGCCACCGGAGGCAGGCGCTACCACACTGCGCAGGATCGAGGCCTTGGGGTAAGCATCGACGAAGGTCACATCGGTGTGCCAGGAATTGGCCCGCTGGCCCTCGGCACCATCGAGTTGCAGCAGGTAGCTGGTGCCATCCACCACCGGAACGGTGGGGTGTGCTATCGGTTCACCGAGCAGTTTGGCGAAGGCTTCCTGGCTCTGGTCATCGAGGTGGGTCTGGCCACGGAAGAAGATCACCTTGTACTTCACCAGCGCGGCCTGGATGGCGTCGAGGGTCGCCGCGTCCAGCTCGGCGGACAGTTGCACGCCACGGATTTCGGCGCCGATACGGCCGGCAACCGGGTGAATGTCGAGATCGAGGGCTTGTGGCGCGGTGGCCAGGGCGGCATTGCTCATGGTCGTGGTCCTTGCGGTAGTTGTCGGGTTGTTTGCGGGTTCAGCGGGCGGCCTGCACGGCCTGTTCGTGTTTCAGCGCGGCATCGAGGAAGCGCGGTTCGATCCAGTCGGCCACCTGGAAGCCACGGCGGATTAGGCGCTCCTTGGCGGCCAGGTCGACGCCCTGCTGCAACTGGCCGACGAAGTCGGCGTCCAGCCGGGGGTCGAAGTAGTGGGCAAGGTCTTCCTTGGCCAGGTCATCGCTGAGGATGCTGCGCGGCCAGTTGGCATTGCTGGCCACCAGGTCGACGTAGGCCTCGCGGTTGTGCTCGTCGCGCAGCCAGGTGCTGGCTTGCTCTTGGGCGTTGACCAGGCGCTGCACCAGTTCGGGGTATTTGCGAATGAAGTCGCCAGTGCCCAGCAGCACGGCCTGGGTGCTGCCAGCGCCCTTCAGGTCACCCGAATTGACCGGCAGCTCGACCAGCCCGCGGTCGCGCAACGACAGCAGGTTGGACAAGCCCCAGGTGGCGTCGATCTGCTTGGCGGCCAGCGCGGCATTTGCCGCGTTGAAGTCGAGGTTGATCACTTTCAGCTCGCGCTCGCTCAAGCCCTGGCTGGCCAGGGCGCTGGCGAATGACAGCTGGTTGGCGGTACCACGGAATACCGCCACACGCTTGCCCTTGAGGTCGTGCAGGGTCTTGATGCCAGAGCCGGGTACCACACCCAGGTAGCTCTTCACCCCGCGTACGCCGGCCGACAGCACACGGGTATCGAGGCCATTGGCCTTGCCGACGATCGCCGCCAGGTCGCCGAGGTAGGCGAAGTCGGCCTGGCCGTTGGCCAACGCTTCGTTCACCACCGGCCCGGCACCCTTGAAGAAATGCCAGTCGATGCGGATGCCGTCCTTGGCAAATTCTTTCTCCAGCAACTGCTGCTCACGCAGCACATCGACCACACCACCGGCACTGGGCTTGCTGCCAGCGCTAAGGTCCGGCACGGCGATGCGGATGCTTTCCGGCCTGGCGGTCTCTGCTGCATGGACGCTGAGGGTAAAGGCCAGCCCAAGGGCAGTAATCAGGTGGCGCAACGGGGTTTTCATGGCAAGGCTCCTTGGCAGGGTGCCACCGGCGATGGCCGGCGCTTTGGCCAGAAGCTAGGCAGGTCTGGTTAGAACCTCCAAAGATCAAAACTTCATTTTTTAGTAACTGGAAGGCATAAATCAGAGGACATGCGGGCCGGCGGCGAGGTTGCGGAAAACGCATGGAAAATATGAGGAAAACGCAACGGCCAAGGGCTTCCGTATGCAGAGTGCGCATGCTCTTATCTCTTGAAAGTCGCTTGTTGGATTTTTTAATTCCATAAGTGAATAAACCAACAACGTTTCGAGAGATGGCCCATGAATGGAGTGCTGAACAGAGGTCGGGGGCGGCTGCGGGGGCCGCTGGGCGACCCATTCGCGGCGCAAGGCCGCTTCCACAGGGACCGTGCTGCCCTTGCGAAGCGGGTTCTGCCCTGGGTCTTGCCTGTGGCGATTGCGCTGCTTTGGGGGGTGGCCAGCCGGCAAAACTGGATGAGCGAGCAGATTCTGCCGGCGCCAGCGTTGGTGTGGCAGAGCGCGGTGGAGTTTGGCTCCGGCGAGCTGTGGGGGCACCTGTGGATAAGCTTGCAGCGGTTGTTCTGGGGGCTGGCGGCGGGCATTTCCAGCGGCTTGCTGCTGGGGGTGTGGCTGGGCGCTTCGCGGCAGGCGCAGACGCTGGTGCTGCCAACCTTCGTGGCGCTGGCACAGATTCCAACCTTGGCCTGGATTCCGTTGTTCATGCTGTTCTTCGGCATCGGCGAGTTGCTGAAGCTGGTAGTACTGGTGAAAGCCGTAGTGGTCCCCGTCACCTTGCATACGCTGGTCGGGGTGCGCGATGCCCAGCCCAAATTGCGTGAAGCCGCTGCGGCACTGCGCTTACCGCGCCATCTGCTGCTTTTGCGCCTGCTGCTTCCCGCTGCCCTGCCGGCTTTTCTGACTGGCGTGCGCCTGGCCTTGGCCACTGGCTGGACCTCGCTGCTGGCGGTCGAGCTGCTGGCTTCCAGCGAAGGCATCGGGTACCTGATGGTGTGGGGTCGGCAACTGTTCATGCTCGACCTGGTCCTGCTGTGCATCCTGGTGATCGGCCTGGTCGGCGCGGTGCTGGAACGCACCTTCTCTGCGGTTGAAAAACGCCTGCTCTATTGGCCGCAAGCGGCCACCGGCGAACAGCAGCGTGGCCCGGTACCGCGGGGCTGGCAAAGCCTGCTGCTGCCGCTGGCGCTGTTGGCACTGTGGCAGGTCTGCAACAGCTTTGGCTGGGTCGACGGCAACATTCTGACCTCGCCACTCGACGTGCTGCGCACCCTGCTGGTCGGCCTGGCCGATGGTTCGTTGCCGCAAGCCTTGCTACTGAGCCTGCAACGCACCCTGAGCGGCCTGCTCCTGGGCGGCGGCGCGGGCCTGCTGGCCGGTTTGCTGCTGGGGCTGTCCAGCAATGCCGAGCGCCTGTTCGGCCCAAGCCTGACAGCACTGCGCCAAGTGGCGCTGTTCGCCTGGGTGCCGCTGCTCACCGCCTGGTTCGGCCTGGGTGAAGGGGCCAAGCTGGTGTTCGTCGGCATGGCTGCGTTCTTCCCGCTGCTGATCGCCACCCAGCGCGGTATTGCCGGCCTGTCGCCACAACTGGGCGAGGCTGCCCGCACCCTGCGCCTGAACCTGTGGCAGCGCCTGCGCCTGCTCGTGCTGCCCGGCGCAGCCCCGGCGATTTTCGCCGGCCTGCGCCTGTCGCTGATCTACGCCTGGCTGGGCACCATCGGTGCCGAATACTTCATGCCCTCGGACGGCGGCATCGCCAGCCTGATGATCGGTGCGCAACAACTGTTCCGCATGGACCAGGTGATGGCCGCCATGCTGCTGATCGGCCTGGTCGGCGCCCTGCTCGGCACCCTTGGACAACGCCTCGAATCGCGCGCCACGCGCTGGAGAACCGCATGAACGCCTTCAACACTTCGCACCTGCACGCGGCCAACCAGCCCGACGCCACCCCGCCCCTGGTCAGTTTCGAGGGGGTTGGCAAAGTGTTCAGCGTCGATGGCCAACCGCTCGAGGCCATCCGCGACTTCAACCTGTCGATCAACCAAGGCGAGTTCATTGCCATCGTGGGTGCTTCCGGCTGTGGCAAGTCCACCTTGCTGCGCCTGCTGGTGGGGCTGGATACCGACTACAGCGGCAGCATCCGCGTCGACGGCCGTACGGTCAGCGGTATTGGTGGTGAGCGCGGCATCGTGTTCCAGGAGCACCGCCTGTTCCCCTGGCTGAACGTGGAGCAGAACATTGCCCTGGGCCTGGTCAATGAAGCGCTCACCCAAGGCGAGCGCGCCCGGCGGGTGCATGAGTTCGTGCAACTGGTGGGGCTGGTCGGCTTTGAATCGGCCTACCCGCACCAACTGTCCGGCGGCATGGCCCAGCGCGTGGCAATTGCCCGTGGCCTGGTCGCCAGCCCGCGCATCCTGTTGCTCGACGAGCCATTCGGCGCGCTGGATGCACTGACCCGCCAGCAATTGCAGGACGAACTGCTGGCCATACGTGAACGGGCCGGCATTACTACCCTGCTGGTGACCCACGACGCCGAAGAAGCCACCTACCTGGCCGACCGGGTGGTGGTACTGGAGCCGCGCCCGGGGCGGATCAAGGCGGTGGTGGACATCGACCTGCCGCACCCGCGCTTGCGCACCGGCGTGGCCCTGCACGGCCTGCGCGAAAAGGTGCTGCATCAGATCACCGGCGATGGCGGCTACCTGCCACCCCCGGTGCGACGGGTCGAGGGGCTGCGGCCGGAGCTGATTGCATTGTGAACGTCGTATTCTGTGGGAGCGGGTTCACCCGCGAACGTTCCAGCGCGGTGGATGGCACCGGCTTTGCCGGTGTTCGCGGCTAAAGCCGCTCCCACAGTGTGGACCGCGTCAGCTTTTGGATTTTGTACAAGGCAGCCGGCCCCAGAGGTTTACATGCTCCAGCAAGGGATCAGCTTAACTGGCTACCAAGTTCACGCAGGTAAGCCCAAGGGTAGATCCCGCGCTCATGTCCATCGCTGAACACCAGCTGCACGCCATACCCTTGCGACTCGATTTGCACCACGCGCACATCGTCGCGTACCAGGCTGATCCCACCTGACAGCCGCGCCGCACGGCATTGTGAACAAGGGCAAGCACCGCGCAAACGGGTATGGCTGAGGCTGTGCTCACCGTCTTCCCATAGCAGCACCAATTGCCCTGGCCCGCGCAGGTTGCGGATGGCTTGCGGGGCGTTCATCAGGACACCCCGCGCAGTTGAGCCAGGGCAATCCGCACCGCCTTGCGCACCTCGGGGTCGCTGTCGGCCTCGGCAGCCTGCAGCACCGGCAAGGCACGCGCTTGGCCCAGCTCGCCCAGCGCCAGCGCCGCCTCTTTGCGCAGGTTGGCAATGCCATGGCCAAGCAGCGCGCCAAGCGTGTCCAGTGCAAGGGCATAGCGCAGCCGACCCAGTGAACGGGCTGCCCGCAAGCGTACCTGCCAAAATTCATCGGCAAGGGCGCCCACCAGCGCCGGGCCCGCTGCTTCCTGACCGACTTTGCCTAAGGTGGTGGCGGCTTCTTCGCGCACTTGCCAGGCCTGGTCAGTCAATGCCGCCACCAACGCAGGCAACACCGCGCTGTCCCGGGCAAGGCCCAACGCGCCGATGGCCGCACGGCGCACCTCGGTGTCCGGCTCGGCCTGGGCGAGCGCTGCCAGCGCCTGCAGCGCCGGCTGGTGCTTGAGCCAGCCAAGAATGCCCACAGCCTCACGCCGCACGGCGGCGTCATCATCGGCCAGCGCCAGCAGCGCAGGTTCGGCAGCATCTTCCAGGCGCAGCTCGCGCAAGGCCCGTAGGGCACTGGCGCGGACAAACGCATCGGCGTGTTTGACCCATGGCAGTATCAAATGGCCGGCTTCAAGGCTCTTGAGTTCGCTGAGGCTCTGCGCAGCTGCCAACCGTACCGGCTCGGTGGCATCGGCTAGCGCAGCGCACAGGGCTTGCACAACTTCGGGTTCTTCCCAGGCCTCAAGCAGGCGTGCGGCCTCGGCACGCACCTCATCGGCGGTATCTACCAGCAGGGCATCGGTGAGCCAAGGCAGACCATCCGGGTCTTCCAGGTCGGCCAGCTCGATCAGGGCGATGCGGCGCACGCCAGCGTCGCTGGCATCAAGGCGAGACAACAGGGCAAGGATGTCGGCGTTGTCGGTCGTTCGGTCAGTCATAGCGCGATCCGTAGCGGTGGGTGGTCAGTGTCCGGCAGGCCCAGCGGGGTGAGGCGCGGCAGTTCGCGGCCTTCCTCGTGGCGGAGCAACGCCAGGCAGTGACGCTTGAGGTGAGTGAATTCAGGGCTGGTCAGCAGGCTGGCGCGGCGGGGTCGCGCAAAGTCCAGGCGCAGGTCCTCGATAAAGCGACCGGGGCGCGGGCTCATCACCAGGATGCGGTCGGCGAGGAACAGTGCTTCGTCGATATCGTGGGTGACGAACACCACGGTGGTGCGGATGCTGGCCCAGATATCCAGCAACAGCTCCTGCATGCGTGCACGGGTTTGCGCATCCAGGGCGCCGAAAGGTTCGTCCATCAGCAATAGCCGTGGGCGGTTGATCAGCACCCGGGCAATTTCGGCACGTTGTTGCATACCGCCGGACAGCTGGTTGGGCCAGCGCCCGGCAAAGTCGGCCAACCCCACCAGTTGCAGCATTTCGCACGCTTGCCGGTGACGTTCGGCGCGGCCCAGGCCTTGCATTTTCAAGCCGAAGGCCACGTTGTCGAGCACGCTACGCCAGGGCAGCAAGGTGTGGTGCTGGAACACCATGCCACGTTGCGGTGACGGCCCGGCAACGGGCTGACCGTCCACGTTCAGCTGGCCGCTGCTGGGCACCAGGTGCCCGGCCAGGGCGCCGAGCAACGTCGACTTGCCACAACCGGAAGGGCCGAGGATGCAGACGAACTCGCCAGGCTCCACGGCAAAGTCCAGGCGCTGCACGGCCTCGAATGCTTCGCTGCCGTGCCCCAGGCGAATCGACAGGCCACGACCATCGATACGTCCCGGCGCCTGTTGATAACTGTTCATCAACTGGCCCTCCGCGTGCGGTACCACGGCGTGGCCAGCGCCCCCAAGCGCTTGACCAAGGCGCTGCTGCCCATGCCCAGCACGCCGATCAGCAGCATGCCGACGATGATGTGCGGATAGTTTTGCAACGTGTAGGACTCCCAGGTGTAGTAGCCGATGCCGAACTGCCCGGAAATCATCTCGGCGGTGACCAGGCAGAACCATGACGTTCCCATGCCGATGGCCAGGCCGGTGACGATGCTCGGCAACGCCCCAGGCAATACCACTTCACGCAGGATCGCCCAGCGCCCGGCACCGAGGCTGCGCGCCGATGCCACCAGGCGCGGGTCGACAGCCTCGACGCCATGCACCGTGTTCAGCAGGATGGGGAACAACGCGCCGGTGAAGGTGATGAACACCATCGACAGTTCCGACGACGGGAACATCAGGATCGCCAGCGGGATCCACGCCACCGCCGGAATCGGCCGCAGCACTTCCAGCGGCGGTAGCAGGGTGTCTTCAGCCCATTTCGAGCGACCGATCAGCAACCCCAGGGCCACGCCGACCAGCGCCGCAGTTGCATAACCGGCAAACACCCGCGACAGGCTGCTGCCCAGGTGCGCCAGCAGGGTGCTGGAGGTCAGCAACTGCCAGGCAGCGTCCAGCACCGCCTTGGGTGTGGGGACATAGGTGAAGGTCAGCAGACCCAGGTCCAGTTTCACGTTTGCCGCCACCTGCCAGAACAGCAGGCAGGCCAGCAACGACGCCAGGCGCACCGGCCAGCGCTTGAGGTTGCGGGTCATGTCGATGCCTCCCGGTCAGCGCTGGGCGACCAGCTTCTGGTTGGCGCTGACGAAGTCCAGCGCCTCACCACCATGGGCCTTGGCATACTGCTCAGCCTGGTCCTTGAGCAGGAACGCCGCCAGTTCGCCTTTGGCGTTGCGCACGAACCAGGCCTGATTGGCCAGCAACTTGATCCCGCTGTCGGCGGCCTGGGCGTAGATGGCGCGGATGTCCTTGCCCTCCTGCTCCAACTGGGCCAGGGCACCAAGGGCCGCTTCCGGCGAAGCGTAGTGGCGGACCTTGTCTTCACCGCGCACCCAGATCTGCGCCAGGCGGCTGAGGTCGGTAATGGGTTTGCCGGTCAGCGCGTCATTGGCCTTGAGTGGCAGCGGGTCGTAGTCTTTCAGCGCCTTGTCGTAGTCCAGGCCAGCCTCTTTGAAGGCGGCACGGATGTACTGGTCGTCGATGAACTTGTCGGTGTCCAGGCCACGGTCGGTCTTTTTCAGCAACTTGAGCGTATCGATGGACGTAGCCACTGCCTGGCGGTACTCAGGCTTCCAGGTCAGGTCGCGCGTCTGCAGGCCGAGCGGGCCGTGGAAAAGGTAATTGACCTCGGCTTCGATACCCGTGACCTTCTCGATCAACTCGCTGTACTTCTCAGGCTGCGCCGCGATCAGGCGGTCGGCTTCAAGGCTGGCGCGCAGGTAGGCGGTGATCACTTCCGGGTACTGCTTCGCGTAGTCGGCATCGACCAAGGCACCATGGAAAGTCGGTGCGTTGGCCTGGGCGCCATCGTAGATCTTGCGGGCGAAGCCGCGGTTGGGGAACAGCTCGGCGAACGGTACGAAGTCGGCGTGGGCTTCGATGCGGTTGCTGCGCAGGGCGGAACCGGCGATTTCCGGCGCCTGGGCAATGATGCGCACATCCTTCTGCGGGTCCCAGCCCTGAGCGGCGACGGCGCGCAACAGCATGCCGTGGGCGGTGGAGGCGAACGGCACGGAAATGGTCTTGCCCTTGAGCTCAGCCAGCGACTGCACGCTGGATGCGGCAGGCACGACGATGCCGTTGCCGCTGCCATGCACGCTGCCCGACAGCACACTGATGAACAGGCTGCGCTTGCCGGCATCCAGGTGGGCAACGCCGTTGAACGACCCAGGGAAGTCGGCCATGGCACCGAAGTCGAGTTTACCGGCGACCATTTCGTTGGTCAGCGGCGCACCGCTGGTGAAGTTCTTCCACTCGACCTGGTAGGTGGCGTCCTTGTATTTGCCGTCGTGCGGCAGGTACTTGTCCAGCAGGCCCAACTCACGGATCAGCAGGCCGCCAGTGGCGCAGTTGATGGTGGTGTCCTGGGTGCCGATGGCGATGCGGATGGTTTCGGCACTGGCATTCAGGCCAGTGAGCGCCAGCGCGAGGCCGGCCACGGTTGCAACAAGGCGCATGGGTGTTTCCCCTCGAATCGTTATAAGAGTTGGCGTCGTCTCCGCCGCCCGGCTTGGGTGGTGGGAAACGAGGGGCACAGCAGGAGGGCGTCCGGTGGTTCGCCGGATGGCAGGATGGGTCAGCGCAGCAGGTACGGGATGTCGACCTTCACCGCACCGGTGGGGCAGTCCTTCTCGCAGGGCATGCAGTACCAGCATTCGTCGAAGGCCATGTAGGCTTTTTGCGTGGCCGGGTTGATCGCGAGCAGGTCCATGGGGCAGACCTCGACGCACACGGTGCAGCCTTTTTCGGCGATGCATTTGTCTTCGTCGATGGTGACCGGGGCGCTGCTGCGGAAGAAGATTTCTTGCGGCTGATAGGCCATTTCACGGAGTCCTTGGGGCCTTCATTGGCTCCCTTCTATCTATAGGCTTGCACGTTTTCCTGTAGGAGCGGGTTTACCCGCGAAGAATCCAACACGGTGGATGGCACCGGCTTCGCCGGTGTTCGCGGCGGTTCGACGCCTCGATAAACCCGCTCCCACAAGGTGAGGTGTCGCTTAGGCGGCATCGGCCTTCACCCGCAACCGGTCATAAGCGGTCTGCTCTTGTGCATCCAGGGCGATCAGGTAGGGTTCGACGGCCTTTTTAAAGCTGGTCATTTCACCGTTCTCGCCCTTTTTCAGGTGGCAATGGCAGAACCACTCGCTATCGTTGCGCTCAGGAAAGTCCACCCGGTGGTGGTACAGCCCCCAGCGGCTTTCCTCGCGGAACAGCGAGGCCCGCGCCGCCATCTCGGCGCAATCGCGAATCACCGACACTTCCATCGCACGCATCAGTTCATGAGGGTTGCTGGCCTTCATCTGCTCCAGATCACGCTCGATCTCGGCAAAGCGCGCCAGGCCGATTTCCATCTTCTTGGTCACCTTCGGCGGCTGCAGGTAGTCGTTGACCATGCGCCGGAGCTTGTACTCGACCTGGGCTGGCGGCAGACCATGCTCACGCTGCAGCGGGGCAAACACCCGCGCGCGCTCGCGTTCGACCTGCTCGGCATCGACCTCGGCGAGCTCGCGCCCGGCCACGTAATACGCGGCGTTCACACCGGCAAACCAGCCATAGGTAAAGGCGCCGAGCATGTAGTTGTGCGGCACCGCAGCCATATCGCCTGCGGCGTACAGCCCTTTGACGCTGGTCTCGGCCTTTTCATTGACCCATACCCCCGATGCCGAATGCCCGGAGCAGAAACCGATCTCGGAGATATGCATTTCGACCATGTGCTGGCGGTAGTCGGTGCCACGCCCGGCGTGGAACTGGCCACGGCTGGGGCGCTCGTTGCTGTGCAGGATCTCTTCGATGTTCTGGATGGTTTCCTCGGCCAGGTGGTCCAGTTTGAGAAACACGGGGCCATTGCCGCCTTCGAGCTCCTGGTGGAACTCCCACATCATCTGGCCGCTCCAGTAGTCGCACTCGATGAAGCGCTCGCCCTTGCTGTTGGCGGTGTACCCACCCAGCGGGCCGGTCACATAGGCACAGGCCGGGCCGTTGTAGTCCTTGATCAGCGGGTTGATCTGGAAGCACTCAAGGTTGGCCAGCTCGGCGCCTGCGTGGTAGGCCATGGCATAGCCGTCACCGGCATTGGTCGGGTTCTCATAGGTGCCCATCAAGTAACCCGACGACGGCAGGCCCAGGCGCCCGGCGGCGCCGCAGGCAAGGATCACCGCCTTGGCCCGCACCACACGAAACTCGCCGCTGCGGCAGTCAAAGCCCAGCACACCCGCGGCGGCGCCTTCGCCATCGAGCAGCACACGGGTGCAGACCATACGGTTGCTGATCTCGACCCGGGCACGCTTGAGCTGCCGGTACAACACCTTCTTGATGTCGTGGCCTTCGGGCATGGGCAGCACGTAGGCGCCCATGTGGTGAACCTTCTTCACCGCGTAGTCGCCAGTTTCGTCCTTCTCGAACTTCACGCCCCAGCGGTCGAGTTGCTCGATGGTTTCAAAGCTGTGGGTTGCATAGGCATGCACGGTGGCCTGGTTGACGATGCCGTCATTGGCCACGGTGATTTCCTTGGTGTACTGCTCAGGGGTGGCGTGGCCGGGGATGATGGCGTTGTTCAAGCCGTCCATACCCATACTGATGGCACCACTGCGCTTGACATTGGCCTTGTCCAGCAGCAGCACGCGCAGGCTTTTGTCTTGCTCCTTGGCCTTGATCGCCGCCATCGGCCCGGCCGTGCCGCCCCCGATGATGATGATGTCGTAGTCCTGGGTCTGGATGCTCATGCTTTGCCCCCTTTCTGGCGATCAATGCGCAGGCGGTACTGGAAGGCATCGCCGCGGTAGTAAAGGTGTTCGAAGTCCAGCGGCGTGCCGTCGGCAGCATGGGTCAGGCGCTCGATGCGCATGATCGGCGAGCCTTCTTCAACATCCAGGGCCTGAGTCAGGTCGCTATCGGCCAGCACCGCATCGATGGCCAGGTCGGCGTGGCCAAGGGCAATGCCGCAGTCGTTTTCCAGCAGCAGGAAGATGTCGCGGGTGACCAGGTCGGCCTTCTCCAGTTTTTCGCCGACGGCCTTGGGCAACCAGGTCAGCTCCAGTGACACCGGTTCGCGGTTGATCAGGCGCACCCGGCGGATCTCGGTGACCAGGCTGCCCTCCTCGACCTGAAGCCGGGCGGCAACCAATGCGTTGGCCGGCACATGGCGGAGGCTGCGCAGGCGGTTGATCACTTCGTAGCCCATCTGCGTCATCGACTCGCCCAGGCCCTGCAAGGTACTGACGTTCTGGAACGCCTTGGGCTTGGCGACGAACGTGCCTTTGCCGTGGATCTTGAAGATCAGCCCTTCCTTCTGCAGGTCCCCCAGCGCTTGGCGCACGGTGATGCGGCTGACGTCGAAGGCCTTGCCCAGTTCGCTTTCCGAGGGCATGCGGCTGTGCGGTGGATAAGTACCGTCGAGGATGCGCTCGCGCAGCAGTTCCTTGAGCTGGGTGTAGAGCGGTACCGGGGACAGGGGGAGCAGTTCGGCCATGGGGTCTCTTCGCTGATCGATGACTTGTTATAACAAGTTGTGACCAGAGGATAGAGGGCATAAGAAGGGGGTGTGAAATATTGATATTGCATATGGATAGATGGATTTGCGCAGGGCAGTCGCCCGCAGAAGAGGAAAAAGGCCACAGATCAAGGCGATGGACGTCAACGACACAGATGGGTATCATGCGTGCGCGTTGCACTCGTAGCTCAGCTGGATAGAGTACTGCCCTCCGAAGGCAGGGGTCGTGGGTTCGAATCCCGCCGAGTGCGCCATATCAAAAAAAGCCCTGGGAGATCTCCCGGGGCTTTTTCGTTTATTCCGCCTGTACGTCTATCACTGGGCCGACCCGCCGGTCGCCGTGCAACGCCATGTACCTGGCCAGTTCGCCCAGACGCTTGTCCAGTGCCTGCAGCAGCCTGTCGCGAGTACCGTTCACTTCGTTGGCGTTGAAAATGCCGGGCTCTTTCAGGTACAGCTGAAACTGCTGGTTGATCTGCCTGGGCGACAGGGTCACGTAGTTCTCCCTGGCGTTGTGGTTGTACAGCGCCACCATCTGCCCCATGTCCTGGTTGGCGTTGCGCACAAACGCCATGCTCACATACTGCCCAGGGCGCACGCGCACACCGTTGTTGTTCAGCTGGAAACACGCCTCTTTGCCATTCTCCAGGCGCACCCAGAACTCGTGCTCCTGCACATTATGCGCAGTGACCTGCATGGACGATGAACTGCTACCGGTATGGCCGGTGCCCTTCCACATGTGGCCACCGGTGGTGCGGTGCGAATGGTAGGCGTCCAGGTGCGTCTGGTTGCGTTTTTCGCTTTCCAGCACTTCGCCATTGCGCACGAAAAACATCAGCTGCCGCTCAAAATGGTTGAACGGTTCCTCGACGAAGTTGATGTCTTCCGGTGTGAGGGTGATGTCATACATGGTGCGGATCATCTCCGCCCGCGCAGCTTTGTCGCGCTTGGCCTGCTCTTGCAACTGGGTACGACGCTGCTTGGCGTCGTCAATCGCTTTCAGCGCCTGGGCCTTGAGCAAGGGCGTTTTCTCTTGCGCGTAGCCTGCGGCCTTGTCGCTGGCTTCCTTGATGATGGGCGCGGCTTTCTGCCCTGCCTCCACGGCCAGGTCGCGGGCCTTTTCCAGCGCCTGCGCGGCCTTGGCGGCCAGCTCCGGGTTGGCATCATAGGCCTTCTTCTTCAGGTCATCCCAAAGGCTCATGCTCTTCGTGCTCCATTCGTCGATGATGAGTTTGCCGATGCCGTTGATCGGATCAGCGGAGTGTAACCGGATAAATCCTCCTTTGACGTCAAAAACCCACCCTTGTGAATTGACGAAAAAAGCACTTTGCCATTAGTGTTGCTCGGTTTTTCGGTATTGAATAATGGATACCGAACGGATTCGGCTAATAGACTAGGTAGGTCTACAAGGATGCGCGGAGTACTACTACGCAGCGGCAGAAGTGAGCACTTCACCGCATTGGGCGAGACCGGTCAGCCCGTCTATCGCGCTGCTTTGCAGATTCGCGAAGCGATTCGCCGCAAGTATCCGGAGCACCCGGAACTGATCGAGCACCTGGCCATCCCGCAAAGCGATGAGCTGGGCAGCACCCTCGACTGGTACAGCGACCGCCCGGGCGATGTGATCCCCTGGAGCAGCGCCACCGAGGAAGAGCGTGCGCCCGCGCGGGTTCAGCTTGAAGTGCTGCAGAGCAAGATCAACGCCCTGAGCAACACCTTGCTCGGCCTGGACGCCAATGGCCAACCTTCGGCCACTGCCCGCAAGGCTGCCGAGGGCGACAACGCCGTGTTCGGCAAACTGCTGACCTGTGTGGTGCCCTTCCCTGACGAAAACTTTGTCTACCTGGTCGATGGCCGTCCGGTACTGACCTTCTGGGGTTTCATTCATGCCGGCGCCGAGCGCAGCCGCCAGCCCCTGCATTGCCTGTACCCGCGCACCGCGCCTGTCGCCGAGCCGCTGGCCGCACCGCTGGCACCGCCTGCCGCCCCCATTGCGCCGGCAGCAGCGGCAGCGCCAGCCGCGGCCGTCGCACACCTGCCGTGGTGGCGCAACTGGCGCTGGCTGCTGCCCTTGCTGATGCTGTTGGCGCTGCTGCTCCTGCTGCTGTTCGGGCTGCGCGGCTGCATCCCTGGGGTCAACCTCTCCGGCCCGGGCATCCCGGACCTTGGCCGCGATACCTCGGTGCCAGGCAATAACCAAGCCCGAGTGCCAACAGGATCGCTGAACATGGACGGCACTGCGAACGGCACAACCGGTGGCGTTACCACGGACATGACGTCGGGTACCGAAAGCCCGGTTAACCTGCCGGACGGCCCAGCCGATGCCGGCGGCGGCGCGCCGCAAGGTGATAACCCGGCGCCGACGGACAATGCCAACCCTTCTGCGCAAGGCGAGCCAGAAACACCGCCAGCGCCGCAGCTGCCTGAGCAAGCATCTGACACTCCACCGCCCGGTAGCACAGAGGCCGCGACGCCAGAGAACACGCCGCCTGCACCACCACAGCTGCCCGAAGACCAAGCGCAAGCCAGCAGCCAGCCGCCACAACCGAGTGACTTGAGCATTCCGCCAGATGCGGCCGATGGCAACGCTGACTTCCTCAACGGCAAATGGGCGGGTGCAGGCATTCAGGAAGCCGGCACTGGCAAGCCAGTGCGCCTGAAGTACGACTTCCAGAATGGCAAGGGCCAGGCCACGGTCACCCGCCCGGACAATGTCAGTTGCCAGGCACCGGTTGCCGCCGCCATGCAAGGCGGCAAGTTGTCGATCAACAGTTCCGGCCAGGCCACTTGTGCCGACGGCAGCAGCTATGACCTGCCGCAAGTAGGTTGCGCGCCCAACGCCAGCGGCGTAGCCAATTGCGATGCCAACTACGGCGCCAAAGGCTTCAACATCCAAATGAAAAAAGCCGGCTAATCACACGAGAAACGCAGAAGATGTTGCCCGAAATCACCCAGTTCGAAGAAACGGTCACGCTGGTCAGCGATACCGGAATTCAATTCATGGATTTCGCCCTGCGTCTCGGCCCAGACGGCGAGCAGACTGGCAAATTCGTCCAGCTCAATAACGGCATGGTGCCAACGCGCCTGCTGTGGTCCAAGGAATACAAGGACTTCTACGAGCCCGAGCCAGACAAAGTGGTGCAGGTGGAGTTCGACACCAGCGAAGAAAGCCACTTCCGCCTGCCGATGGAAGACAGCCTGAAGCTGCTTGACGGGGTCTGGTTGCCCATCCCGTTCCTGCGCTTCACGCCGCCCTATCGCTTTGACGAAGGCCCGAACAACTGGGCGCGCATGCGTTTGGTCAAGCTCGCCGAGCCCGACCTCGACGGCAACACCCACCGCCTTACTCTCGGCTTCGACAGCCGCACCATGCCGCTGGTGACCGGCGCACCGTACCTGGCCCCCAACGAAGACGACGTGCGCTCCGGCGTGGCGTTCAAGCTGGCCTGCAGTGCCCGCGAGTACGGCTGGTTCCTGACCCACACCTGGATCCGTGACTGGCTGACCGAGGTGTACACCGAGGCCCGCGCCGAATGGACGCGCGAACGCCTGGACCGTGACCTGCAGGGCAACCGCCACCTTGGCCACTACCTGAACCTGCTGAGCCTGTTGCGCCGCCCGGTGCCGGCCGAGCAGAGCAACGAAAAACCCAAGGTAGAGATCCCGGAAATCAAGGTGATCGCCAACGAGGCCAATGGCATCGTCAAGCCGATCCCGGTGGACCTGGTACTCGACGTAGGCAACTCGCGCACCTGCGGCATCCTCATCGAGGACCATGGCCAGGCCGGTTCGGGCATGCGCCACAACTACGTGCTGGCGCTGCGCGACCTAAGCGAGCCGGAAAAGGTCTACAACCAGGCCTTCGAGAGCCGTGTCGAGTTTACCCATGCGGCCTTCGGCAAAGACCACCTGTCGATCAAGAGCGGCCGGCACAATGCCTTCCAGTGGCCGACCATCGCCCGTGTCGGCGGTGAAGCCGGCCGCCTGGCCAGCCGCAACCGCGGCACCGAAGGCTCGACCGGCCTGTCCAGCCCCAAACGCTACCTGTGGGATGAAAAAGCCTACGGCCATGGCTGGCGCTTCAACACCGCCTACGTCAAGACCGACAAGGAGCCCATGGCCGTTGCCGCGCCCTTTGCCAACCTGATCAACGACCGTGGCCAACCGCTGTACCTCAAGCCTTACGACATGCCGGTGTTCAACCCGCGTTATTCGCGCAGCAGCCTGATGACCTTCATGCTGGCCGAAGTCGTGACCCAGGCGCTGAGCCAGATCAACAGCCCGGCCCAGCGTTCGCGCCAAGGCCATGCGCGGGTGCCGCGCCAGCTCAACAGCATTACTCTGACCGTGCCGCCAGGCATGCCGCAGGCCGAACGTAGCTTGCTCAGCAACCGCCTGTACGAAGCCATCGGCCTGGTCTGGAAGAGCCTGGGCTGGCACCAGGACGAGAGCAACCCGTTCAAGGGCAAGGACGTCAAGACCCGTACCCCGTTCCCCAGCGTGCGCGTGGAGTGGGACGAAGCCAGCTGTGGCCAGTTGGTTTACCTGTACAACGAGGTCAACGAGAACTTTGCCGGCCACCCGGAAGAATTCTTCGTCGCCCTGGCGCGCCCGGACAAACAGGAACACGAACAGATCACCCTGGCGACCATCGACATCGGCGGTGGCACCACCGACCTGGTGATCACCGATTACCGCCTGGACCGCGGCGCGGGTGGCGGTGCCGGCGCCAACGTGCACATCGTGCCGACCCAACGCTTCCGTGACGGTTTCAAGATTGCCGGTGATGACATCCTGCTGGACATGATCCAGGAATTCATCCTGCCGTCCTTCGCCCATGCCCTGCGCGCGGCCGGCGTGCCGGCACCCGATGCGCTGATGTCGCGCCTGTGCGGCAATGGCGATGCCACCGCCCAGGAACGCCTGCTGCGCCAGCAATTGAACCTGCAAGTGTTCGTACCGCTGGGCCTGGCCCTGCTCAAGGCCTATGAGCAGTTCGACCCGGCACAACCGCAAGCTGCCGTGGAGCAAACCTGGCAGCAGGTATTGGGCGAAGCGCAGATCAACGACAGCGTGCTGGCGTTCGTCAATGCTGCCGTGCGCCGCGAAGTCGGCCGCGACGGCGCCCTGGACCTGCTGCAGACACCCATCGTGTTCGACCTCGAGCGGGTCCACGCCGCCTTCATGGGTGGCCAGATCAACATCACCAAAGTGCTCGGTGAGTTGTGCGAGGTGGTGTTCAACTACCCCTGCGACATGCTCCTGCTGACGGGCCGCCCCTCGCGCCTGCCCGGCATCCAGGCGTTCATTCGCCAGCGCCTGCCGCTGCCGCCAGGGCGCATCCTGCCGATGCAGAACTACCGCACCGGCGGTTGGTACCCGTTCCACCGCAATGGCCTGATCGACGACCCGAAAAGCACCGCCTCGGTGGGTGCGATGATCTGCCTGCTGTGCTCCAAGCACAGCGTGCCGAACTTCTACTTCCGCACGGCCGCGCTCAAGCCGTACTCGGTCATCAAGCACTTCGGCCAGATCGACAATGCCGGCACCATCAAGCGCGCCGACGTGCTCTACCACGACCTCAAGTCCGACAAGGGGCTGATCGAGCTGCCGATCGTCGGCGAAGGTGAGGAACGCGGCACGCCGTGGCTGGAAATGCGCGGCGACATGCACCTGGGCTACCGCCAACTGGCCGCTGAACGCTGGTCGGCGTCACCGCTGTACACCTTGCGTTTCACCCCCTCGGGTAGCGCAGCGTTTTCCCGCGCGGTGGGCAAGAACGGCGAAGCACCGGTGCTGCGCATTCGCCTGGAAATCGAGCAGTTCGACCAGGAAGAGCGCGACCAGGGGCTGATCAGCGACAAGCTGATCATCCAGAAGCTGGAATCGAACATCCAGGATGCCGACTTCGATTTCGACCGGGATCTTGAACTCTCACTCAACACCATGCCGACCATGAGCTTGAGTGACAGCGACTATTGGCTCGACAGCGGGAACGTCAAAGGAAAATGAGCGACCTTACGCCAAAGCAACAGCAGTTGATGGGTGCCTGGGGCGCCATTCACAAAGGCGCCGGTGAGGCCCTGGACTGGATCGAGCAGGTGCGTGGCAATGCCGCCAGCGTCGAGGCCGAGGCCGATGGCCTCAACCTGCGCCTGCGCCAGGCCCGCAACCGTGCCAAGGACCTGCAGCGTGCCGCCTCCACACCCATGGTAATCGGCTTTTTCGGCCTGTCCCAGGCGGGCAAGTCGTACCTGATTTCGGCATTGGCCGCTGACCGCAGCGGTCGCCTGGAAACCGATTTCGGCGGCCGCACGCTGGATTTCATCGAGCATGTGAACCCAACCGGCCTGGGTAAGGAAGCCACCGGCCTGGTCACCCGCTTCAGCCGACGCGCCAAGCCCAGCCCGGATGCCAATCACCCGGTCGAGCTGAAGCTGTTCAGCGAAATCGAAGTGGCAAAGATCCTGTCCAATGCCTGGTTCGAGGATTTCGACCAGGAAAAGCTGGATTACAGCTACACCGACGAACGTATCCAGGCGCTGCTGGCCGGCTTCGAGGGCCGCGAGCAGGAAGGCCTGCAACCGGGCGTCAATGGCGATGACGTAGTTGCCCTGTGGGACTACCTCAAAGGCAACTACGAAAAGTCGGTGCGCAAGCTCAACGAGCTTTACTGGCCACGGGTGATCAAGCTGGCACCACGCCTGAACCCGCGTCAGCGCGCCAAGCTGTTTTCGGTCCTGTGGGGTGAACAGGACGCGCTCACTGAAATTTATGAACTGCTGGTCGGCGGCCTGCAGAAGCTGGGTTTCCCCGACACCGTCTACGCCCCGTTGAGCGTACTGGTGAAGGAAGAGAACGGCGGCTACACCCAGGCCAACAGCATCATGAACGTCGATATTCTCGGCCGCCTGGGCACTGGCCGCGACCTGCCGGTGAACGTACTGCCGCTGCAGGGTGACAAGGTGCAGGGCAGCGTTTCTCTGTCGGTCGCGCAACTGGCGGCACTGACCGCCGAGATGACCTTCCGCCTGACCAACAGCCCCAAGGACCCGGTCGTAGAGGAAGTCGACCTGCTCGATTTCCCTGGTTACCGTACTCGCCAGAAGCTGCTGCGTATCGAAGATGCCGCAAGCCCCGACGTGGTCGAAGAGGTCAACCCAGCCGCCAGCCTGATCCTGCGTGGCAAGGTCGCCTACCTGTTCGAGCGCTATACCGACGCCCAGCAAATGAACGGCCTGGTGCTGTGCACCAGCTCGTTCAAGCAAAGCGAGGTGGTCAGCGTTGGCCCGGTACTGACCCGCTGGATCCACAAGACCCAGGGCGCCACGCCCAAGGAGCGCAGCCAGCGCACGCCCGGGCTGATCTGGGCGCTGACCATGCTCGACGGTTTCATCGGCAACACGCTCGGCCTGAGCGAAGGGCAGCTGCCCGAAGGCTGCGAGAACATGATGAAGCTCACCATGATCGAGCGCTTCGGCAGCCAGGAGTGGATGAAAGACTGGTCCGGTGTACCGTTCAATAACACCTACCTGGTGCGCAAGCCGCGCCTGGATACCGCGTTCATCGAGCGCGACACCGGCAACGGCGAAGAAACCTGCCTGAACGAGCGCCACGAACCGCGTCTTGCACAGTTGCAACAGTGCTTTGCGCAAAGCCAGTCGGTACAGCGGCACATCAAGAACCCGGCTGACGCCTGGGCCGCGATGCTCGAACTCAATGATGGCGGTATCAGCCGCTTCAGTGGCAGCTTCCAGGGCATCAGCAACATCGACTTCAAGCTCACCCGTATCGAAGAACAGCTGGAACAGTGCCGCACCGACCTGCTGGAACACGGCCTGAACACCTGGCGCGAAGAAGACTTCGAACAGCTGCTGAACAAGAAGCGGGAAAAGACCCAGTACCTGCTGGACAACCTGGGTGCCGACCCGGATGCGATCAGTGAGTTGATCCATGCCTTGCAGGTACCGGTCGAGCAGCTGCGCGACCTTTACCTGGGCGGCGTGTACGACATCGACGGCATTGACGGCGATGCTGCCGAAGAACCCGAACAAGCCGCCAAAGCCCCGGCCAACAAGGCCCCGGCCATCAGCTTCGGCAACCTGTTCGCCAATAACCCTGCCGCAGCACCCGCCCCGGCTGCCAAGCCGCTGGCCAAACGCCTTACTTCCGAACAGCGTTTTGTTCGCGCGGCGTTGAAGGCGTGGATCAAGCATATGCGCGACCTGGGCACGCAACCCGCGCGCCTGAGCAGCCTGCGCATCAGCCGTGAAGTGGTCGAAGCCCTGGTCGAAGAACTGGTCAGTGCAGTGCGCCGCCCGCTGTTCATCGAGCAACTGGACACCGCGGTCATGCGCCGGGTGCTCAACGGTATGCGCCGCGACCAGATGGTCCAGCGCCAGGTGCTGACGGTGCAACTGGCCATGCGCGACTTCCTGTCCTGGTTCGGCTTGCTGGAGAAGCCCGCCGCTGAACGCCCGAACAGCCTGCTGGGTTCGCGCGAGCCGGTGTTCGGCTTCTACCAGAGCGTGCCCCAGGGCGAGCTGCCGGTGCTGCCGGAGCAACCCCCGCACCAAGAACAACGCTTCTTGGTCGACTGGCTGTCGGGCCTCGCCTGGCTGACCCAGGAAAACGCCAAGAGCGGCGCCGACCCGGAAATCACCACCGAGCAGCGACGCCAGTTGGCGGTGCTGCTGAACACCTTTCAAGCGAGTTGATTGCAATGGGTATCAGAGTTGATGTGCTGCCACTGGAAGTGAACACGCCGGGCCAGGGCCTGCTGCGGATCACCGGCTGGGAGGGCCCCAGCGAAGGGCTGCAATGCTCCCTGCAAAGCAGCCAGTCCCATGAGTTCCTGCATGAAGGTGGGCACTGGGGCAACGTCGCCCACTGGTTCCGCCTGGATAACCTGGTTGCCGTTGCCGGCGCCCCGGCCATCGAAACGCGGATCGGCCCCAACCTGATCAACCCTTTGCTGCAGGCCAGCGGCACCGCCACGTTCCGCATCGAGGTCAGCAACCCGCAAACCGGGCGCAGCGACCTGGGCATGGTGCGCATCAACAGCGCCATCATCGCCTCTGTCGAGTCCGGGCCGGCGCTGGAGCAGTCTCCGCCACCGGCGCCGTTGGCCAGCGCATCGGTGGTTATCGAGACGCCAGTGGCAAGCACGCCTGAGCCTGCCCCGGCAGCGGTTGCAGAGCCCGCGCCAGCCGCTCAGCCGGCGCCAGCTGCTGCGGCACCGACCGTGGCAAACAAGCCAGGCAACAAGTGGCTGCTGCCGCTGTTGATCCTGATTTTGCTGGCAGTCGCGGCCGGCGGCGGTTGGTGGTGGTTCAACCGCGGCGCAGCCGAAGCGCCGGTACCCGTGCCGCCTGAAGACAAGCCTGTAACCCAGACCGAAGCGGCCAAACCCTGCTCGCTGGAAAGCATGAAAAGCCAGACCTCCCTGGCGTTCCTGCAGTCGTGCATCCAGAGCAAGCCGGACAGCGCCGCACTGCTTGACGTGATCAGCCTGGCCAAGGCCAACGACCAGTGCGACGTAGCCCAGCGCCTGTATGCCAACCGCGCCAATGCCGGTGACATCCAGATCGCCACGGCCTACGCCCACGAGTACGACCCCAAGTACCACCAGCCAAGCAACTGCTTCAAGGCACCGGAAGCCGCCACGGCAGCCTCGTGGTACGAGACCATCCTGGGCTTCGATGAAAACAACGCCGAAGCCAAGCAGCGCTATGAGGAGCTCAAGCCATGAAGATGCTTAGCTTTGGTGCCGCGCTGCTGGCCTTGTCCCTCAGCCCTGCCCTGCAGGCTGCCGACAAGCCGCTGCTGCAGGATGGCAAGAAAACCCTGTTCCAGCGTGTGCTGACCACCCCGGGTTGCAAGCTCAGCGACAGCGCAGGTGCCGCCCCGGGTGCCGCGCAACCCACGTTCAGCCGCTTTTATGTGTATGAGCGCGCCCAGGCCGACGCCCACGAGTGGCTGCGGGTCGGCCCCGATACCCAGGGCAAGAGCATCGGCTGGCTGCCAGCGGACTGCACCGTCGAATGGAAAATGCAGCTGACCCTGGCCTTCACCAACCCGGCCAACCGCGACCGGCTGATGTTCTTCAAGGAGCGCAACCAGCTCGAAGGCATCCTCAATGCCCCCGACCCGGTCAGCCACGTGGCGCCGCTACGCGCCAAGCTCAAGCATGGTACCGAGGCGCCAGGGGTACTGGCCGAAGAGCCGGAGTACTTCGTCGACCTGCAAAAGAACTTCTACCTGCTGCCAGTGCTCAGCGGCGAAGAAGTGATGACCGAAGAAGGTTTCCGCACCCGCATCCTCAACGTGGCTTCGGTCAGCAAGGCCGACAGCGCCGCAGCGACAGCAGCAGCGCCTGCGCCCGGCCAGGCCGCTGCCAACCAGCAATTGAAGGCGTTCAGTGCGGCGGTGGTGTTCGTCATCGACTCGACCATCTCGATGGACCCGTACATCGACCGCACCCGTGAAGCGATCAAGCGCGTGTATGCGCAGATCGAAAAGGAAAACCTCGGCAAACAGGTCAAGTTCGGCCTGGTCGCCTACCGTTCCAGCACCAAGGCCGTGCCGGGCCTGGAGTACGTCAGCAAGATGTACGCTGACCCCAATACGGTGAAGGACGGTGCCGACTTCATGGCCAAGGTTGCCGACCTCAAGCAGGCCAAGGTTTCCAGCAGCGAGTTCAACGAAGATGCCTACGCCGGCGTGATGTCGGCCGTCGACCAGATCGACTGGAGCCAGTTCGGCGCACGTTATGTGGTGCTGATCACCGATGCCGGTGCCATCGACGGTGGCGACAAACTGTCCAGCACCGGCCTTGGCGCCGAGCAGGTCAAGATCGAAGCCAGCAACCCGGGCGTCGCCCTGTATACCCTGCACCTGAAAACCCCGAGCGGCGCAAAGAACCACAGCAGTGCCGAGGCGCAGTACCGCACGCTGTCGAACTACCCGGGTACCAACACCTCGCTGTACTACCCGGTAAATGCCGGCGACGTGGAGGCCTTTGGCCGCAAGGTCGACGGCCTGGCTGCGGCCATCACCCAACAAGTGCAGGCGGCCTACATGGGCGAAGCGGCCATTGGCAGCGCCACTAACGCCAAGGCCGCCCCCGCCGAGCAGAAAATGCTCGAGGATGCCGCGCTGATTGGCCACGCCATGCAGCTGGCCTACCTGGGCAAAGCCAATGGCACCCAGGCGCCGCCCGTGTTCCAGGCCTGGATCAGCGACCGCGACCTGATCAAGCAGAACGTGCCGACCACCGATGTGCGCGTGCTGTTGACCAAGGCCCAGCTCAGCGACCTGAGCGATGTGCTCAAGCAAATCCTCGATGCGGCCAACGAAGGCATGATTTCGCCAGACGAAATGTTCACCCGCCTGCGTTCGGTTGCAGCGACCATGGGCGCCGACCCGAACCAACTGAAGCAGGGCTCGACCACGCGCGTGGCCGACCTCGGCGTATTGGGCGAATACCTGCAAGACCTGCCCTACCAGAGCGAAGTGTTGAACCTGGACGAAGAAACCTGGAAAGGCTGGGACGGCCTGGCCCAGGAGAAATTCATCCGCAGCCTGAGCACCAAACTTCGCCATTACCAGCGCTACAACGCTGACGTCGACCGCTGGGTCGCCCTGGCCCCGGGCAGTGACAGCCGTGACAACGTCTACCCGGTGCCACTGGAAATGATGCCCTGACCCCACATGCTCGATATCAAGGGACTACGGGTTGTTCGAGGCGAAGGATCGCAGGCTCACCGGATACGGCTGGACGCGCTGTGCCTGCAGGCCGGCGAGATTCGCGCCATTACCGGCGAAAGCGGCTGCGGCAAGAGCACACTGCTGGAAGCCATCGCCCTGCTGCTCAAGCCTGAGCAACTGACGCACTACCGGCTTGGCCCGCAAGGCCTGGACGTGGCCAGCCTGCTGGCCACCGACCAGCAACCGGCACTGGCGGCATTGCGCTCGCGCGAGCTGGGCTTCGTGTTGCAGAACGGCGGCTTGCTGCCGTTCCTCAGTGTGCGCGACAACATCCTGCTGCCGCGCCGCCTGCTCGGCCTTGCACCTGCCAGCGCGGCGGTGGACAAGGCCGTCGACGCATTGCGCCTGGCACCGTTGCTGGGCAAGTTGCCCCACGCCCTGTCCATTGGCGAGCGCCAGCGGGTGGCTTGCGTGCGCGCCATCGCCCACGAGCCAAAGGTGTTGCTGGCCGACGAGCCAACCGCCGCACTGGACCCACACAACGCCGAGCGGCTGTTCGAGCTGCTGCTGAACCTGGTGGCCGAGCTGGGGCTCAGCGCCTTGGTGGTGTCACACGACTGGGCGCTGGTCGAGCGCTTCGGCCTGCCGCGGCTGGCCGCCATCAACGGTGAAGGGGAAACACGCTTTGAACCCGTGGCATAAACGCCTGGCGCTGCTGGTCAGGTTGTCCCTGGCCGACCTCTGGCACGACCGTAACGTGTCCCTTTGCATGGCGGCCTCGCTGGTCGCCGTCATCGCCCCGCTGCTGTTGCTGTTCGGCCTTAAGCACGGGGTGGTCAGCCAGTTGCAGCAGGAACTGCTCAGCGACCCGCGCAATCTCGAAGTCAAGATGCTCAGCAGCGGCCACTTTGACCAAGCCTGGTTGCAGCGCCTGCAGGCACGCCCTGATGTGGGCTTCGCCGTTGGCCAGACCCGCTCGCTGAATACCCAGGCCGACCTGCTCGGGGCCCATGGCCGCTTTGCCGACAATGTCGAAGTCATTCCTACCTGGGCCGGCGACCCGTTGCTGGCGACCGACCTGAGTGAACTGGCGCACGATCAGCTGATCCTCAGCGAACGGGCCGCCGAGCGCCTTGATGCCAAGGTCGGTGACCGCCTGCGCCTGCGCGTTGCCAGGCGCCTGAACGAAGTCAACGAGCGCGGCGAGCGCACCCTGCAGGTACGCGCCATCGTCAGTGCTGTGCGCTTCGCCCGGCCGGCAGCCTTCGTCAGCCCCGAGCTGCTGATGGAGCTTGAGCATTACCGCGATGGCTACCGGGTCGCCAGCCTGGGGGCCAGCAGCGGCCAGGCCATGGACACCGTGAAAATCGGTTATGCCCGGGCGCGGGTCTATGCGCGGGACATCGACAGCGTGGCGCCGCTGGAACACTGGCTCAATGCGCAACGTATCGAGACCACCAGCCGCTTGGCGGAGATCGACAACGTCAAAGCGATCAACCACGTGCTGGGGCTTATTTTCGGCGTTATTGCCGGTGCCGCCCTGATCGGCTGTATCGCCTCGTTGGTAGGCGCTTTCCTGGCCAACATCGACCGCAAGCGCCGCCACCTGGCAGTGCTGCGCCTGCTTGGCTTCAGCAGTGCCGCGGTGTCCGCCTACGTGGTGCTGCAGGCGCTCGTGCTGAGCCTGGCAGGCTATCTGGGCGGGCTTGCCAGCTATTACCTGGGCAGCCTGTTGTTCGACCGGCTGCTGGTCAGCAGCCAGGCAACCGGCGCCTTCATCTGTCACATCACCGTCTGGCATGGCCTGGTCGCCCTGCTGCTGGCCTTTTTGGTCGCCGGCCTGGTCGCCCTGATCGGCGCCTTGCGTGCCATACGGATACAACCTGCGGAGAGCCTGCGTGAACTCTAAAGCCTATAGCCGCCTGCTGCTGGCGCCACTCGCTCTCGGCTTCGCGCTGCAAGCAGCAGCGGCAAGCTGGGACGAGAAATACTTCAACCCGATGCCCGAGGCCGACGACGTGGTGCTGCCCATGCCCTGCCAGGGGGCCATGGTATTTCGCAAGGTGATGATCCCGGTGGCCGGGCCGCTGGACGACTACCCGATCAATATTGGCCAGGACAGCGCCGAATGGGGCTATGTCGAGCAAACCCGGCCCGCCTTCATCGCCGGCAGCTTCACCAGCGCCAAGGGCGAGAAATCGCGCTACTACCTGCTGGCCAAATACGAGATGAGCCAGTTGCAGTACAAGGCGCTGATGGACGAAACCTGCCCGACCGCCTCCAACAAGCAACGCCTGCCGGTGGTGTCGGTTTCCTGGCTGGATGCCCTGCAGGCCGCCGATAAGTACAACCGCTGGTTGCGCGCCAATGCGCCCGACAAGCTGCCCCGCGAAGATGGCGCGCAAGGCTTCCTGCGCTTGCCGACCGAGGTGGAATGGGAGTTCGCCGCGCGCGGCGGCCTGCAAGTCAGCACGGCCGAATTCCGCGATGGCCGCTACCCCATGGCCGAAGGCCTGAATGCCTACGAGTGGTTCGCCGGCGCCCAGTCTGCCAACGGCCAGTTGCAGCTGACCGGCCTGCTCAAGCCAAACCCGTTAGGCCTGCACGACATGCTCGGCAATGCCAGCGAAATGATGTTCGATCCGTTCCGCCTGAACAAGCTCGACCGCCAGCACGGCCAGGCCGGCGGCTATGTGGTGCGCGGTGGCAACTACCTGACCAGCGAGGGTGAACTGCGCACCTCGCTGCGCCAGGAGGAACCGTATTACAACGCCGAAGGCGCCGTGGCCAAAAAGACCAACGGGCTGCGCCTGGCCATGGTTTCCCCGACCCTGACCTCACGTGATCGGGTCAAGAGCATCGAGAGAAGCTGGAATAACCTGGGCAGCGATCAGCCGGCCGCTGACAGCAAACAGAAAGGCACGGTGAAAGCGCTGGAAGAGCTGGCCTCCAACGTCGAAGACCAAGCCCTCAAGACCCAGCTGAAAACGGTCGAAGGCCAGCTGCGCGCCAGCAACCAACAGCAGCAGGAAGCCCGCGACCAGGCCATCCGCGCCAGCCTCAACCTGGGTGCCTTCCTGTGCACCAAGATGCTCGACGACGGCCAGTACCTGGACTTCCTGCAAAAGAACTACGCCAGCAACTGCAAGGCCGGTGAAGAAGACCCGACCTGTGGCGTGCGCAAGGTCAAGCTCGAAGAGCAGGAACAACGCCTGCACAAGCTCAGCCGCTATTACGCCAGCTCCCTGGTGGAGTCCGGCTCGCTGTACGGCAAAGACTTGATCGAAGCCCAGGTCCCGGTGCTGGACGGCTCGCTCAAGGCCAACAAGAACCTCAAGGAACTGTCGCCATACCTGCAAACCCACTGGGCCAACCAGGTGTCGTTCCTGAAGACCCAGAAAATTGACGCCACCGCTTGGCTGAACACCTGCAAGACCGTCACACACTGACCCAAGGACATCCAGGAGCCGCAACATGAACACCACTACATCCAGCCGTATCAACCCTTGGCTCAGTTTGCTGATGGCCGCGTGCCTGGCCTTTACCGGGTGCGCCAACACCGGCAGCTCGATGACCGGTAGCGGCGGCACGCCCGACCCGCGCCTGACCAGCGGCAACGATGCCAAGTTCTTCACCACGTCGGGCTTCCAGGCCTGTGCCATCGCCGCTGGCGGCGGCATCCTCGCCTGCATGTTGTCCAACTCCGGCAACAAGGCGGCATGCTCGATCATTGCCGGTGTCGCCGCGTGCGGTGTGGCCATGGGTGCCAACTACTACCTGGACCAGCGCCGGGCCAAGTATGCCGATACCACCGAGCGCCTGAATGCGATGACCACCGAAGTACAAGGTGAAACCGCCAAGGTCGCGGAGCGTACCAATACCCTGCAACGCGTCATCAATGACGACAAGCAACAGATCGCCAGCATCCAGAAGAGCATCAAGGCCAAGACCGTCGACAAGGCCAAGGCACAGAAGGACATTGCCAGCATTGACCAGAACATCGGCCTGATGCGCAAAGACCTGAACAACATGAAAACCCGGGTCAACGAATACCAGCAAGTGGCCAAGCTCGAGCGTGACGGCGGTGCCAGCCAGGCCGAAGTGCAAAAGGTGGAAGCCGAGATCGCCAAGATGAACACCAAGGTCGCATCGCTGCAGCAAGAGGTCGACGGCCTCTACAACCAGCGTTCGGCTATCACCTTGGGCTAAGGGAGAGCACGCCATGTTCCTGCGTAATTGCCTGTGCCTGGCCCTGCTGGCCAGCCTTGCCGGGTGTGCGACCACTGCCTCGCAGTGCAATGCCTCCGACAGCACCGCCAGCCTGATTGGAAAACTCAACTGTGACTATGGCGGGGGCTATGCCGAAGGCGTACGCAACAGCGAGCAGAACCTGCAGAGTGCCCAGGAGCAGAATCGCCAGTTCAACGAGGTCTACGCGCAGTTGAGCGCGCTGCAGGCCTCGACCCGCCAGGACCTGCAAAGCCAGCAGCGCCAGCAGGCCAGCCTGGAGAAGTCGTTGAACGGCCTGCTTAGCACCCTCAAGGCCCGCCATGGCAACAAGAGCGATGTGCAAAAACAGATCGCCGGCCTGGAGCAGCAGCTCAAGGCCAACCAGGCGGCACCTTCGGCCAATGCCAGCAGCGCCCAGATCGAAGCCCGCAAGCAGAAACTCAAGGACCTGCAACAACAGGTCAGCCGCCTACAGCTGAGCCTGGGTTACGAGTAAAACCTCTTCGGCAGCTTCGGCTGCCGAATCTTTTCAGGATATTCACATGCAGCGGGTTACCCGCGACACCAGCCCCGCCAAGGACGACCTGCGGGCACTCGAAGCCGCCATGGCGATCATCGTCAGGCACTTCCCCCCCAGTATTGCTCATCTGTTTGCCACCCCGCGCACTGGCAAGGACGGCCTGCGCGAATGGTGGTCGGACCTGCAAGGCCAACCGCACCGGTACCACGACCTGGGTGCCGAGCAGCAGGCAGCCTTGCTGCGCCTGTACGACGAGCGCCAGGACGCTGTGCGCCAACTGGTAGGCAAGCTGGAAAGCCTGGGCCAGGCCAACGAGGCGGCGCTGTTGCGCAAGCTGATCGGGCCTGCCGACCTGAACAACCTGTACAGCGTCAACGGGCAACCGCTGGTGGTGCGCTGGGCCGAGCCTGCAGCGGCCAAGCCCGCGCCGGCACCCTTGCCGCCACCTGTGCCGCCCCGTGCGCCAGTGCTACGCCGACGCTGGATATGGCTGCCGTGGTTTCTGCTGCCACTGCTTGGCCTGCTGTTGCTGGCCCTGGCCTTGTGGTTCGGCTGGCCGTACTTGCAGCACTGGTTTGCCAGCCGCGAGACCAAGCCGTTCGCCTGTGTGAAAGACACGCGGATACAGCCGCCGGAATTTTCCGTGGTGCTCGACACCTCGGGCTCGATGCAACTCAACGTCGCGGCCACCCAGGAAGACGAGCAATGGTACTTCCAGCACATCAATGATGATCCCAACATCGATCAGCAGCGTGTTGCGCAGCTTACCCAAGCCCCCGTGCGCATGGACGTGGCCAAAAATAGCCTGACCCACCTGATCGGCGACCTGCACCCGGCGGTGGACATGCGCGTGGTGACGTTCGATGGCTGCCGCGCGCCGATCGATAATGGCGTGTTCACGCTCGCCCAGCGCCCCGATCTGATCAAAGGTATCCAGGCACTGGTTCCCGACGACGGCACCCCCCTGGCAGCCAGCCTGGACGTAGCCGCCAAAACCATGAACGGCCGCGACCGCGACGGTGTGATCCTGATGTTCATCGACGGCGCGGACGGCTGCGAGCAGGACGTATGTGCCGTGGCACAACGGATTGCCCGCGAACAGCCCCGCCTGCGCGTCAACCTGATCAACATCAGCAACAGCAACCTGGCCAGCTGCGTCGCCGAGCACACCGGTGGCCGCATCTATTCCGCCAACGATGCCGAGCAGGTAGCCGCGGCCATCAAGGATGCCAGCCAGGAAGTCTCCAGCACGGCCGATTGCGACTAGGACGAACCATGCAAAGGGTAAACCGCGACACGTATGCCAGCGAGGATGCTGCCAGTGCCCTCGAGCAGAGGGTGGCGCTGATTCGCCAGCACTTTCCACCGGGCATCGCCCATCTGTATGCAATCCCCAGGCAGGGGCGCGATGGCGTGCTGGAATGGTGGTCGGAGCTTGAAGGGCAACCGAATCTGTATGCCACGCTCGGGCGCGAACAGCAGGCTGCGCTACTGAAGCGCTACGAGGAGCGCCAGGCAGCCGTCGGCCAGCTGGCGGACGAGCTGCAAAGGCGCGGCCAGGGGCCTGCAGCCGCGGCCTTACGCACGCTGGTCGGGCCACCAGACCTGGCCAACCTGTACAGCGTCAACGGCGAACCGCTGGTGATTCGCTGGGGGCAACCGACACCCGTCGCGCCACCGCCACCGCCACCGCCAAAAGTAGCGCCGGACAAACCAAAGCCCGCACCAGCACCGGTCAAAACCCGAACCATGGTGACCGTCGAACGCCGCCCCCTGCGCCTGTGGCCCTGGCTGTCGTTTGGCCTGTTATTGCTGCTGCTCTACTGGCTGTACAGCAGCTGGCCCGTTCTGTACCAGCGCTGGCAAGGCTACACGCAGACCGCAATCTGTACGCCGGGAGGTGCCTTCCAGGCCTCGGAGTTTGCAGTGGTGCTGGACACCTCCGGTTCCATGGACCAGCGCATCAGGATAAAAAAGGAGGATGATCCGTGGTACATAAGCCTGCTGGCACGCATCCCCTTAGTCGATGAACTGCTGGCCAACAACCAACCGCAACGGCTCACTCGCATGGACGTGGCAAAAAGCTCGCTGACCTCGGTAATCGGCGACCTGGACAAGGATGTAGAGATGCGCCTGGTCACCTTCAATGGCTGCCGCAGCCCGGTCGATCACGGCGTCTTCGGCCAAGGCCAACGCGCCGAACTGATCAAGCGTGTCGCCAGCCTGAATGCACGGGGCGGGACGGGCCTGGGCATTAGCCTGCAAGCGGCAGCCAGCAAGATGAACGGGCGTGATCGGGATGGGGTGATCGTGATGTTCGTGGATGGCCGGGACAGTTGCGGCACCAGCGTCTGCAGCGTGTCGGAACAGATAGCAAAGAGCCAGCCACGGTTGCGGATCAATGTGGTCAATATCAGCGCCAGCACCGGCTCCAACTGCGCCGCCAGCAATACTGGCGGGCGGGTGTATACCGCCAATGATGCTGCAGCCGTTGCCGCAGCACTCAAGGAAGCGAGCCAGGAGGTGGCCGTGAGCGGTTGCCTGTAGACGCAGCGATGGATGGCACCGGCTGCGCCGGTGTTCGCGGCTAAAGCCGCTCCCACAGATGCACCACAGGCATCGAGGTCAGTGGCGCTCCTGTAGGAGCGGCTTTAGCCGCGAAGAGGCCCGCACAGGCGAACACCGATGACGTTTTTCAATCGACTCCATGCCGTTTCCTGCATTGCCGTGCAGAGCGCCGTGCCGGATGCTTTAGTTACTCCGAGACAGCGCTTTTTTCACCCGCAGAGGCCCGTATGAAGACCGTCGAACAAATCCTCAAGACCAAGTCCCAGCACCAGACCGTGTACACCATCGGCCCGGATGACTCGGTGCTCGACGCCCTGAAACTGCTGGCGGAAAAAAACGTCGGTGCGCTGCCGGTGGTCGAGGGCAACCAAGTGGTGGGTATCGTCAGTGAACGCGACTATGCGCGCAAACTGGTGCTCAAAGGCCGCTCTTCCGCCGCGACCCCGGTGCGCGAGATCATGAGTGCGCCGGTGGTTACCGTCGAACCCAAGCAGAACCTCGAGTACTGCATGAACCTGATGACCAACCGCCACCTGCGCCACCTGCCGGTAGTCAGCAATGGCGAACTGCTCGGGTTGCTGTCGATTGGTGACTTGGTCAAGGAAACCATCGCCGAACAGGCCAGCCTCATCCTCCAGCTGGAGCAGTACATCCGCGGCGAATGAAGCCGCTCAATGGTAGGCGCGCTCCAGTTCGTCCAGTTGATGGTCGAAGCTGCGCAGACGCGCCGACCAGGTGTACACCAGCACTTCCAGGTCGCGGTTGAGCACTGCGGTATTGCCGTGGCCGCTGTGGGTGGGTTCGCCCAGGTCCAGCTGGTAGCGCTCACGGGCCATGGCCTGGGCCACGCTGGACAGGTCGCGGGCGTTGGCCAGCCAGTGGTGATGGTGGTCATGGATTTCGCGGTCGAGCAGCCGGCACTGGCGCTTCAGTGCATCCAGGCTCTGCTCCAGCGGGGTACCCCTGAGTTCGCCCATGACCTCTTCGAAAGTGCGCCCGGAATGCCAGTAGCTGCCCCAAAAATAGCGGTCGAACACAGTTTCGACACGGCGTAGCGCGACTTTGGTGTTCCAGATGGTCAGCAGCGTTCGCCCCTGGATCACTTCGCGCTTGTTCAGGTGCAGTTGCTGCCAGGCAATCCAGGTCAGCGCCACCAGTACAACCGCTACAGTGACTGCTGCAGCGGCATACAGAAAGTGCACTGCCTGGTTCATCGGCTGCGCCTGCCTGATGCCGTGGAAGTAACTGGCCGTCAGGATGCCCAGGATCGTCACGGAACACCAGAAACCTGGTGCGTAGGGATCTTTCATCGCGCTATCCCCTTATTGTTTTCCTGAGCATAGCAACGGCCACTCACTCGTCAGGTGCCGCTCGGCGCTTTATTTTTTCTGCGGATGAAGCGCCTCGTTGAGTTGGTCGATCATCGGAATCCAGTCGTCATCGGCAATGTACTTCTCTTTCAGGAAGGCGCGCTGCGAGTCATTCCAGAAAGGGGCGTCAACCAGCTTCACATCGTCGTCGAGCGGCGAATGGGTAGTGATGAACCGGTCGATTTCGACAGGCTCGTCAGATAGCCCCAGCTGTTTGAATATTTCCGACAAAGGATGAATCGGCTTGTCCATGGGTTCCTCCTCGGTGCCGGGCCGATCATCGACGATGTCAGCCCGGCTTGGGTTGAGAGCATCAGCTGAGCTCACGCACTTCGGCGCGTGGCACCAGCTTCAAGTATTGCTCCATGCTCATGTGGATGAGGTGATCGTGATCACCCGCCTCCAGATAGACATCGCCCTGGCGCGTAAGACTCGAATCAAGCAGCATTTTTATCTGGTAAGCATCGCCAAGGGCTGGCACGGCACCGCGTTCGCAGTCGTTGAACAGGCTCGGCAGGCCGCTTTCGCGGGTCAGTTGCCAAGCCCCGGACATGCGCACCTTGCTCATGTCCAGGTGCCGGTTGGCCGGCAGCACGGCCATGATGTAGTTGCCATGACGGTCATCGAGCATCACCGACTTGGCGACCCGCTCGGCGGGCACGCCGGCCGTACGGGCCGACTCCAGGCTAGTGGCCGAATGTGGGTGGGGAATGATGTCGTAGTCGCAGTTCGCCTTGTCCAGGCGGGCCTGCAGGGTCTTTGCCATACGCATGATGCACCTCCGGTTTCGCCCCCCAGACATCAAGTTTAGTCCCGGAGGCAAAACAGCGGAGGCCTAACTGAAGCTGGCCTGAAGGCGCCCCGTCAGATGGGTGCGCGGCGCAAGGTGGCCAGGAAAGTGGCCGCACCAATGAACAACCCGGCAAAGGTCCGGTTCAAGCGCTTCTGCTGCTTGGGCGTGCGCAGCAGGCGCAGCACCCGCGCGGCCAGCCCGGTGTACCCGGCCATCACTAGCAGGTCGACACTGACCATGGTCAGGGTAATCGCCACATATTGCGGCAGCAGCGGTGCATGGGGGTCGATGAACTGTGGCAGCACCGCCAGCATGAACACCAACGCCTTAGGGTTGCTGACGTTGACCAGGAAGCCGCGGAACACCAGGCTCAACGGTTTGCCGATCGGGCGCACGCCCGATTCATCGGTCATGTCCATCGGCAGGGCGCGCCACTGCTTGTAGGCCAGGTAGACGAGGTAGGCGACGCCGAACCATTTGATGAACTGGAAGGCCGTGGCCGAGGCGGCCAATACGGCGCCGACGCCGGCGGCGATAATGGCGATTTGCAGAATCAGGCCCAGCTGCAGGCCCAGGGCGTTCCAGTAACCACGCCAGAAGCCGTATTGCAGGCCGCTGGACATCGAGGCAATTGCCCCGGCACCGGGTGACAGGCTGATCACCCAACAGGCGGCAAAGAAGCCCAACCATACTTCCATCGACATCACACACCTCGCTCGAACATATGTTGCAAAACGTTAAGCTAAGGGGTTGGTGAAAAAATAACCAGTGATTTTTGGGGTATTTGGGGCTTTGAGTTGGTTGTGTTGGGGGGATGTCCGCCTTGGCATTTTCAGCGCCTGTGAGATCGAGCGCCTCAGGTGTTCACCACAACATTTTCGGCGCCTGTGAAATCGAGCGCCGCAAATGTTCGCCGCAACATATTCAGCGCCTATGAGATCGAGCGCCGCCCGCGCGGCGCTTCGCGGCTAAAGCCGCTCCTACATTTGTTTCGGGCCAATTATGCCTGTGGGATTTGCGCGCGAACGCCTTGGCGCATGGCTCGATATCGCGTCGTACAAACAAGGCGGTCGCGCGCGCCTGGCACAGGCGATACTGGCCCGAAACAAATGTAGGAGCGGCTTTAGCCGCGAAGCGCCGCGCGGGCGGCGCTCGATCTCCCAGGCGCTGAAGGCCTCAAGGCGAACACCTTTCAGCCTTCACCCGATCAAGACAGCGCCTCGAGCTCAGCCTGCATGCTTTCGAGGCTTTCCAGCGCTTCCATCCAGGCCTCTTCCAGCTCGCCTTCGCGTTGCTTGAGCTTGGTCTGGCGGGCCAGCAGGTCGCGCAGCTCGTCCTTGCGCGCAGCATCGTACAGGCCAGCGTCGCCCAGCGCGGTCTCGATCTCGGCCAGTTGCGCGTGCACCTGGTTGAGTTCGCTTTCCAGCTTGTCGGCGGCCTTCTTGTGCGGAGCCAACTGCTGGCGCAAGGCGGCAGCAGCCTGGCGCTGGGCTTTCTTGTCGGTCTTGTCCGGGTTGACCGGAGCAGTACTGGCCGGTGCGCTGCGCTGGCGGAACTCGACCAGCCAGCGGCTGTAGTCGTCGAGGTCGCCGTCGAAGGTTTCGACCTTGCCATCGGCTACCAGCAGGAAGTCGTCGGTGGTGCTCTTGAGCAGGTGACGGTCGTGGGAGACCACCACCACGGCACCGGCGAACTCCTGCAAGGCCATGGTCAGCGCCAGGCGCATTTCCAGGTCGAGGTGGTTGGTCGGTTCGTCGAGCAGCAGCAGGTTCGGCCGTTCCCAGGCAATCAGCGCCAGCGCCAGGCGGGCCTTTTCACCACCGGAGAAGTTCACCACCGGCTCTTCGCAGCGAGCGCCATGGAAGTCGAAGCCGCCAAGGAAGTCGCGCAGGGTCTGCTCACGCTCGGTGGGGGCGATGCGCTGCAGGTGCAGCAGCGGGCTGGCCTTGTCGTCCAGCGAGTCCAGCTGGTGCTGGGCAAAGTAGCCAACGGCCAGGTTTTCACCACGGACCAGGCGGCCCGACAGCGGCTCAAGCTCACCGGCGAGGTTTTTGATCAGGGTCGACTTGCCGGCACCGTTAGGGCCGAGAAGGCCAATGCGCGCGCCCGGGGTGAGCTGCAGCTTGACCTTGTCGAGGATGGCTTTGTCGCCATAACCCAAGCGGCCTTCGGACATGCTCAGCAACGGGCTGGAGATTTTCTGCGATTCGCGGAAGACGAAGTCGAACGGCGAATCGACATGCGCCGCCGACAGTTCTTCCATGCGCTCCAGGGCCTTGATCCGGCTTTGTGCCTGGCGGGCCTTGGTGGCCTGGGCCTTGAAGCGGGCGATGTACTTTTCCATGTGCGCGCGCTGCGCCTGTTGCTTCTCGTAGGCCTGTTGCTGCTGCGCCAGGCGCTCGGCACGGGTGCGCTCGAAGGCGGTATAGCCGCCTTTGTACAGGTTCAGCTTGCGCTGTTCGACATGCAGCACGTGGTCGACCACGGCATCGAGGAAGTCACGGTCGTGGGAAATCAGCAACAGTGTGCCCGGGTAGCCCTTGAGCCAGTCTTCCAGCCACAGGATGGCGTCGAGGTCCAGGTGGTTGGTGGGCTCGTCGAGCAGCAGCAGGTCGGACGGGCACATCAGGGCCTGGGCCAGGTTCAGGCGCATCCGCCAGCCGCCGGAGAAGTCGCCGACACGGCGGTCCATCTGCTCGTTGGTAAAGCCCAGACCGGCCAGCAACTTGCGCGCACGGGCGTCGGCGGTATAGCCGTCGGCGCTTTCCAGCTCACTGTGCAGGCGCGCCAGGGCGGTGCCGTCGTGGGCGTGCTCGGCGGCAGCCAGTTCGGCCTGGACCTTGCGCAGGCGCACGTCGCCGTCGAGCACATAGTCCACGGCCAGGCGGTCGAGGGTGTCGACCTCTTGGCGCATGTGAGCGATACGCCAGTCACCGGGCAGCTGGCAATCGCCGGCATCGGGCGACAGCTCACCGCGCAGCAAGGCGAACAGGCTGGATTTTCCGGCGCCGTTGGCGCCGATCAGGCCGGCCTTGTGACCGGCGTGCAGGGTCATTTCGGCGCCTTCTAGCAAGCGCTGCGGACCACGCTGTAAAGTGAGGTTGGATAGTCTGATCATGATGGTCGCGGAGTCTACCAGCTTCCTCGGCCCATAGCGCGAGTGGAACCATGCACACCGACCTGTGGAATCACGCCCTGGCCCTGTACGCCAGGCCCGGCGTGGAGGCCGCCTGCCTCGACCTGCAGGCGCTGGGTGGCGATGTCTGCCTGCTGCTGTGCGCAACCTGGCTGCAGGCACGTGGCATTGCCATGCTGGACGAGCGTGCGCAAGCACTGAAAGAAGTCGCCGAGCCTTGGCAACGTGACGTGGTCGCCCCGCTACGCAGCCTGCGACAGCAATGGCGAACGGCAGCGCAGGGTGATGCGCAGCTGGCGCTGTTGCGTGAACAGGTGAAGGGGTTGGAGTTGCAGGCAGAAAAGACCTTACTGGCACGCTTGCAGGCGCAGGCGCTGCAGTGGCCCGCGGACTCCCGTGAGCCCACGGACGACTGGCTGGCCCGGCTGGCGCCGGACCAGGCTCGGCATCACGACGCGCTGGTGACGTTGCGCGTCGCGGCGGCTGCGCCTCAGGACGCCGAGGACGGCGCCTGAGCCGGGGTGCTGGCGGCTGCCGACGGAGCTACCGCAGTGGCCTGAGAAGCCGAATTGGTTGCGGCAGCCGGAGTGCTGGCGGCAGGCGTAGCCGGCTTGGTTTCGGCTGGCTTGCTGGCGACGGGCTTGGCGGCGGCTGGTTTGGCGGCAGGCTTGGTTGCTGTGCGTGCTGGGGCCTTGGCGGCAGCTGGTTTGGCTGCAGCAGTGGCTTTGGCTGCTGGCTTCGCCGCAGGCTTGGCCGCAGCAGTCGCTTTGGCTGCTGGCTTCGCCGCAGGCTTGGCCGCAGCAGTCGTTTTGGCTGCTGGCTTCACCGCTGGCTTGGCTGCAGCAGTCGCTTTGGCTGCTGGCTTCGCCGCAGGTTTGGCTGCAGCGGTAGCTTTGGCTGCTGGCTTCGCCGCTGGCTTGGCTGCAGCAGCGGTTCTGGCAGCCGGTTTCGCCGCTGGCTTGACTGCAGCGGTGGCTCTGGCAGCCGGTTTCGCCGCTGGCTTGGCAGCAGCAGTGGCTTTAGCAGCTGGCTTCGCCGCAGGTTTGGCAGCAGCGGCTTTGGCGGCTGGTTTCGCCGCAGGCTTGGCTGCGGCAGAGGTCCTGGCAGCTGGCTTGGCTGCAGGTTTCGCAACAGAGGGCTTGGCCGTTTTGGCTGCACGCAGGTCAAGCGCCTTGGCGGCAGCTTCGCGAACTTTGCCTACACCCTGGGCCAACTTGAGGCTGTCCTGGGCATCCCGCTTGAGTTGCTGAATGTAAGCGCGCGTCTGGGTTTGACGTTCCTTGAGGGAGTCGAGCAGTTCTTCAAGCTCGCCAATGGCTTTTTGCGCCTTGGTTTGCGCCTTGGCTTTACCGGCCTTGGCAGCGTCTTGCAGTTTCAGGCGCCCGTTGTGCAGTTTTTCCTGCGCCTTGCCGCGCTGCTTTTCCAACTTGGCCAACAGTTTTTCCGCATCAGCCAGCGCTTGCGAGCAGGCTTCTTCCAAGTGTTCGAGCAGGCTGCCCGAAAGTTGCTGGAGCAGGTGTAACGGCGTACTTACTGGCTTCTTTTTGGCCGACATGGTTTACCTCCTGGCTGACGAGATTGCGGCTCATACTATGCTTCTGCTGCTACCGCCGCTAGGGCATGTTGACAGTAATATTTACGCCGCGTTGCATGCCTGGGCAAAGTTGTAATCTTGCAGCTCGGTGCAAGTGTAGTTGCTGAATAAATCATTGCTGGTATTAGGCAGTTATCTGTACGCCGCCGCACCACGAGGCTGCCTTCCTTGAAATGCCGAAAGCTGGCGTTGTCTTTGTGGGAGCGGCTTTAGCCGCGAACACCGGCGCAGCCGGTGCCATACACCGCGTTGGATTCTTCGCGGCTAAAGCCGCTCCCACAGGGTATGCGGATCGCTTGCGAACTCCGCATACTTCCCCGCTCATTGGCGCAGGAACTGACCATGCCTCGATTTCTTGTTTTAAGTTTATGCCTGCTGGCCCCCATCGCCCTGGCCGAGAACGACCAACACGACCTCGCTTACAGCCTCGGCGCCAGCCTGGGTGAGCGGCTGCGCCACGACATGCCAGGCCTGCAACTGGACGCGCTGGTCGAAGGCTTGCGCCAGTCCTACCAAGGGCAGCCGCTTAAGCTCGACAAGGCGCGTATGCAGGCGGTGCTGCAACAGCATGAGACGCAGCAGGGCGACGCCGAAACGCAGAAACAGCAGGCGGCCGAGAAACGCTTCATGGCCAATGAACGCGGCCGTTACGGTACGCGCGAACTAGCGCAAGGTGTGCTCTACAGTGAACTTCAGCCAGGCACTGGCGCGCAGCCGAAAGCCGGCGGCAAGGTGCAGGTGCGCTATGTGGGCAAGTTGCCGGATGGCTCGGTATTCGACCAGAACCAGACACCTCAGTGGTTCAGCCTGGACTCGGTGATCGAAGGTTGGCAGGTGGCCTTGCCGCAGATGCACGCTGGCGCCAAATGGCGCCTGGTGATTCCGTCGGCACAAGCCTATGGCGCCGAGGGCGCGGGTGACCTGATTGCACCCTATACACCCTTGGTGTTCGAGATCGAACTGCTGGCGGTTGGCGACTGACGCCAACCCTCAGGCCTGGACCGCGCCCTCTTCCTTGTGCGCGTTATGCAGCACTTCGATCAGGCAGTCTTCCAGTTCGAAGCGCTCGTGCAGCAGAGCACCCAGCTTAGTCAGCTTTTCGGCAAAACGAGCCGGGTCCGAGCACTCACCCTTCGCACAATGGTCGTTGAAGGCCAGAGCAATCTGGGTACTGTCATCAATACGAGGATTGATTTGAGTGGCCAGCTCCAGACCGCGCGTGTCACCAAATGCCTTGGCTTCACTGACCAATTGTTCGCTGACCTCGAAGTGCCACGCGGAAACGTAGTCGACAAGGAGAGCACAGAAATCTCCGTGCGTATCCTTGTCGGCGAAGGCCGGCTTCACATCGCGCAGGGCGCGAAAAGCCTGCGCCAGCTCCTGGCGCTCGTTCAGCCAACGGTCGATCAGCTTGTGAACCCCACCCCAGCGTTCCTGGGCATTCTGACAACTATCGAGCATGGCGATCTCTTCCCTTCTGGGTAGATGCCGCTGCACCTCGCACCACGACCGCGCAGCACAAAGGTGACATCAGCAGGACGGCATCGAGCAGTTGTGTTTTCGGTATACGTGCTGCGAGATTATTCCCGCGCGTGCTGCCCTTCAAGGTACGCAGCGTACAAAGTTCATACAAGTGTTTAATACCCTGTTACACCGCCATTGGTCGCGCTGATGGTGCAACCTTGCGCCAGGTCATGTTCTTGCCAGGCTGCGGAAACGATACGCCAGCAGGCAACTCAAGGGCAGCGCCGCAAGCAGCAGGAATGCCAGCAGGCTCCACTCGGGCAAAGTCAGGTCGAGAAAGCTCCAGGTCAGCGAACTGCAATCCGGGCCACCGAGCAGCAGTTGCCGGGCTGCTTCGCCCCAGGCCTGCTCGAACACCCGCCCGATCGGCACCGGGCATACCTGAACAACCCTGCCCGCGCCTTGCAGCCAGACATGCCGTGCCGCCAGCAACGCCCCACCCAGCGCACAAGCCAACGTCGCCCATGCGTAACGCCGAATACCCCGTGCACCCGGCGCCTGCAGCACGGCGGCCAGGCTCAGCAGCGCGTACAAGGCCAGCAGCAAACGCTGGCTGAAACACAAAGGGCATGGCACCAGCCTGACGATGTTTTCAAGATGGAAGGACGCAGCCAGTACTGCCAGCGCGGCCAGGCAAGCAGGAAGGAAAAAGGTGCGTAAACGGGCCGGCAGCATGGGCGGTGGAGGTCCCGGGGAAGAGGTAGTGGCTTGAAACGGTAGAGGAAAGACGCGCTTTGTTTCAAGGCACGACAGCGACGACAAGTCGCTGAAACGTGTAGGAAATTTCCACTGCCTCGGTAGGAGGTGACTGAAGAAATGGCATGCAGAGCTAACGTGCAACGCTAGATAAATTACCAACCCCCACAGCCCGCACCTTGGCGCGGGCTGTGGGGGAGGTCAGGCGCGCTCGCCTTCTGGCAGGGGCAGGGCCAGCAGGCGTTCGTCCAGCAGGCCAAGGCCTTCCTGGAACAGTTGGTTGCTGCGCTCGGTCTCGCCCAGGCCGGCGAGCAGGCGGGCCAGTTCGGCACAGGCCTCGGGGTTGCGCTCCATGCGCAGGCTGCTTTCCAGGTAGTCACGCGCCTTGCCCCACAGGCGGTTCTGCAGGCTCAGGCGGCCCAGGGTCAACAGCAGGCTGGCGTCTTGCGGGTGAGCCTTGAGCCAGCCTTCGGCGGTTTGCAGCTGGCGTGCCGGGTCATCACCGCGCACCAGGCCGTACAGGCGGGCCAGGTGGCTTTCGTAGTCACGTTTAAGCGCCGTGCGCAGGACCTGCTCGGCCTCGCTCTGGGCGCCCACCTGACGCAGCTGCTCGGCGTAGGCCAGCACCAGTTGCGGCTCTTGGCGCTGGGCAGCAGTCAGCTGTTGCCAGGCGCGCTCGAGTGCCTGCCGGGCACTTTGCGCATCTTCGCCACGGGTGGTGGCCAGGCTCAGGTTCTGGCCCCAGGCACGCTGCTCCAGGGCAGCCAGTTCGGCGGCCGGTAGTACCTTGCCCTTGCGCAGGTCAGGCAGCAGGCGGATCAGGGCTGACCAATCACCGCGCTCCAGGTACAGGCGCTGCAGCAGGCGCAGCACCTGGCTGTTGTGCGGGTGGCGCTCCTGCATGGCCAGCAGGGTTTCCAGAGCACCGTCGCTTTCGCCACGGTCCATCTGCAGCTGGGCATGGGTCAGCGCAATGGCCAGTTCTGCCTGCGGCTGCCGCTCCAGGGCGCGCTCCAGCAAATTGTCACTGTCTTCGGTACGGCCCTGCTCGTTGGCAGCTCGCGCAGCACCGAGGTAGTACAACAGCGGCTGGCGCTCGGCCTCGGCGGCGCGATGCAGGTGGCGCTGTGCACTGGCCCAGCGGCCCTCGGCGAGATCAAGCTGGCCTTGTTCGATGGCCAGGCGGATGCGCCGGCTGCGGTTGCGCCGCGACCACGGGTTGACCACGCCACTGGAGGTCAGCACCAGGCCAACCAGATAACGCAGCAACCACAGCAGCAGGACGACCACCAGCAGCCCGGCAAGGGCTGCCCACAGCCCTGACTGATAGCGGAAGCCACCATAGGAGATCAGCACGTAGCCGCTGTGCTTGGCGACTGCGATTCCCAGCGCCGCGGCAACCACAATGGCCAGCACGGCCAGCAGGTAGACACGCTTCATGGCTTGCCCCCTTCAGCCTCGGCCGGCAGGTGACGGCGCTGGATGTAGGCCTGCACGGTCGCCAGGCTTTCGCTGAGGTCGGGGGTTACCACCGATACCGGCTGCTCGGCCAGCGCATTGAGGCTGTCGAGCATGGCCTTGCTTTGCGGGTTGTCGGCGTTGAAGTTGGCCAGCAGCACGCTGCGGGCATCGTCCAGCGCCTGGGTGTAGACCTTGGCATCACCATTGAGCGCCGCCCACTGAGCCTGCTCGATAGTCAGGCTCAGCGCCAGGCGCAGCTGGTTCAGTTGCTGCCCGGCCAGCAGCGGCCGCACGTTGTCATCGGCGTTGAAGTCGATCTGGAAGTACTTGGAAATCTCTGCCCACCACTGCGACAGGCGGCTGGCTCCATCACCGTCAGCCGTCAGCGCGCCGAGCGCATCGGCATTGCTGTCGAACTCAGGCGATTGAGCGCTCAGCTGTTGTACCAGCTCGCGCTGCGCAGCCAGTTTCAGGAACAGGCCGGTACGGTCGGGTTGCTGGGTGCTGTTGAGCGTGGCCAGGCTGCGCGCCAGCTGTTCGCGGGCGGCGAAGGCACCCGGGTCGCTCTGTTCACGCAGGATCTCGTCGGCGCCTTCGACCAGCGCCTTGGCACTGGTAATGTCCTGCAGGGCCGACAGCCGCAGGGTGGCCAGGCGCAGCAGGTGCTCGGCTTCGGCCAGGCGCCACTCCTTGCGGCTTTCACCCAGTACCGTTTCCAGCCGCTGGCTAAGACGCTGCTGGTCGCCCTGCAATTGCGCCACCAGCCGGCGGCGGTCTTCCAGCTCGCTGGCCGCCGGCAGGCTGGCCAGTTGCGCGCTGATCTGCTGTTCACGCTGCTGCAGGGCCTCGGCACGCTGGTTAAGCGCCTCGATGTGCTGGCCCTGGTTGAACTCGCTGCCTTGCAGTTGACGCACCTGCCAGACACCCCAGCCCCCTACCGCCACCCCGGCTGCACCGAGCAGCAAGGCCAGCGCTGCCAGGCCACTGCCGGAGCGCTTGGCAGGTGGGGTGGTAACGGGGTCCGCCGGCGCCTGTGCCGACGGCTGATCGTTATTGGACAAGACAGTCTCGCTCACGTATCCATCCTTTGCATGGGGGCGCATCGCGTTCAGCTTAGCGCCTTAAGAGGCAGGTGCAGCGCTACGCTGCACAGCTGCCAGCAAGGCCGTGGCACTGGCGCCACGGCAATCCACAACCTGTTGGGCCCCGGCGGCCCTGGCCTGGCCGGCGACCCGCGGGCTGGGTACGAACAGCGGCAGCCGGGCCAACTGCGGCCAATCGGCGCCGGCCAGCTGCTGCAAATGTTCCAGACCCTGCCCACTGCTGACCACCAGGCCATTGAGGCGTTCCGCTTCGATGCAGCGCATCAGCGTGCCCGCCGGGTAAACCGGCAGGCAGCGGCGATACAGTTCCAGATATTCGACACTAGCACCTTGCTCTGCAAGACGCTCTGCCAGCAGTTCGCGACCTCCAACGCCGCGCACGATCAATACACGCGGTGCCGACACGGCAACGGCCTGTTCCAGGGCCGGAAGCGCCAGCAAGGCTTCGCTGTCATCACCACGCGGCGGGCTGCTCACTTCGAGGCCCGCGTCCTGCAGCACGGCAGCAGTGGCCTCACCTACGGTGAACCAGCCTTGCCGAGGCGGCTGCAGGCGGGCTTGGGCCAGTTGTTCCAGCAACAAGCGGGCGGCCGGTTTGCTGACCACGATGATCGCCTGAAAGCTGTTGAGCCCTTGCAGCAACGCTTGCTGCTGCGCTTCGAGACCAACGGGTGCAATTTCCAGCAGCGGCAAGCAGCTACTGGCCACCCCCGCTGCCGCCAGGCTTTGCGCCAGCGCCGCGCAGTCCTCGGCAGGCCGGGTCAGCAACAGGCGCCATTGGCTCACGGCTGGCCGGCCTCGCCGTAGACTTCCTTGAGGATGGCTTCTGCGCCTTGGCCCAGCAAGTCTTCTGCCACCTGCACGCCCAGCGCCTCTGCAGCCGCGCGGGGTGCGCGGGCATCGGCCACCAGCAGGGTGCCGCCGCTCGGTTGGCCGACCAGGCCGCGCAACCACAGTTGGTCGCCTTCGAGCACCGCGTAGCAAGCGATAGGCACCTGGCAGCCGCCATTCAGGCGTTTGTTCAGGGCGCGTTCGGCCACCACCCGGTCGGCGGTGTCGATGTGGTGCAGCGGCGCCAGCAGGGCATGGATCTGGTGATCGGCGCTGCGACACTCGATACCCACCGCGCCCTGCCCACCCGCCGGCAGGCTGTCATCGACGCTGATGGAGGCGCTGATGCGGTCTTCGAAGCCCAGCCGAATCAGGCCAGCAGCGGCGAGGATGATGGCGTCGTATTCGCCAGCATCGAGCTTGGCCAGGCGGGTGTTGACGTTGCCGCGCAGAAAGCGGATTTGCAGGTCTGGGCGGCGCGCCAGCAGCTGGGCCTGGCGGCGCAGGCTGGAGGTGCCGACAATGCTGCCGGCAGGCAGCGCTTCGAGGCTGGCGAAGGTATTGGAGACGAAAGCATCGCGCGGGTCTTCGCGCTCGCAGATGCAGTACAGGCCCAGGCCTTCAGGGAAGTCCATGGGCACGTCCTTCATCGAATGCACGGCGATGTCGGCTTCGTTGGCCAGCAAGGCGGTTTCCAGTTCCTTGACGAACAGGCCCTTGCCGCCGATTTTTGCCAGCGGCGCGTCGAGTAGTTTGTCGCCGCGGCTGACCATGGGCACCAGGGTCACCAACAGACCGGGGTGGGCCTGCTCGAGGCGGGCTTTGACGTATTCGGCCTGCCACAGGGCCAAGGCACTTTTACGGGTGGCAATGCGGATTTCGCGAGTGGACATGAAACGCCCCGATCCAGAGAAATGCCGCCGATGATAACAGCATCGCCGGGATCGCTTGCAGATGTGGATCAACAGGTCCTGCGTAGCCCGGTGTAGGAGCGGCCTTGTGTCGCGATGGGCTGCGCAGCAGCCCCGGCAGTTCTTGCGGCGAAGTTGAGATTCTGGGGGCGCTTCGCACCCCTTTCGCGACGCAAGGCCGCTCCTACACAGGACCGCGCAGCCCCGGAAGCCTCAGAGGGTCTGCATCATCTTGCGCACGCCGGCCACATGGCGCCGGCTGACGGTCAGGGCATCGCCGTCCAGGCCTTTCAGGTACAGCTGAAAGTGCCCCAGCGGGGTGCGCTGCAGGCGTTCGATACGTTCACGGGCGACTAGCGCATTGCGGTGGATACGCACAAAGCGTTCGCCGAATTCGTCTTCCAAGGCCTTGAGCGGCTCGTCGAGCAGCACTTCGCCTGTTTCGTGGCGCAAGGTCACATATTTGTGGTCGGCAATGAAATAGATCACCTGGGGCAAAGGGATCAATTCGATGCCTTTGCGCGTACGGGCGCTGATGTGGCTGCGTGGGCCGCCACCTTCATTGGCCGGCCGGGTCAGCGCCGCCAACTGGGCGCGGTTGGGTTTCTCGGCCTTGCGCAAGGCATCGCGCAGCGCTTGGGCCTGGAACGGTTTGGTCACATGGCTGAGGGTACTGTCCTTGAATGCCTCGGCACCGTATTCATCATCCCCGGTGCAAAACACCACCGCCGGCGGCGCCTCACGCTCGCACAGGCGAGCAGCAACCTGCAGGCCATCCAGGCCTGGCATGCCGATGTCCAGCAGGACCACATCGGGCTTGAGGCTTTCGATCAGCGTCAGGGCCTCTTCGCCGTTGGTGGCGCTGGGCTCCAGTACGGTGTAACCCTCCAGTTCGCCGAGCAGCCGGCTGAGGCGTTCGCGGCCTTGGGGTTCGTCATCAACGATCAGGACATTCATAATTGCGCTGGATTCCTGAATGAGTCTCGCACAGGTATAGCGTAGACAGGTGTGGTTCGAGCGACACTGCGGTCACGCTCTAGACCGGTGCGATGGCCAAAGATTCACTCGGCTGGCAGATTCACCGCCAGTCCTCTGTCCAACTGTAGACGGTCCGTGGAACACTGCCGTTCATTCCTTAAAATCCTTCTCTGCCATTTTCCGGGCATTTCTCTCGACCGGCGCCCTGCGGCAGCCAGCCCAACCCTGCTATTATCGGCGCCACTTTTTCGTTCACGCCTGCAATGAGTGAATCCATGAGCACCGACAAGACCAATCAGTCCTGGGGCGGCCGCTTCAGTGAGCCCGTCGACGCCTTCGTCGCCCGTTTCACCGCCTCGGTCGACTTCGACAAGCGCCTGTACCGCCACGACATCATGGGTTCGATCGCCCATGCCACCATGCTGGCGCAGGTCGGCGTGCTCAGCGATGCCGAGCGCGACACCATCGTCGATGGCCTGAACACCATCCAGGGTGAAATCGAGGCTGGCAACTTCGACTGGCGCGTCGACCTCGAAGACGTGCACATGAACATCGAAGCACGCCTGACCGACCGCATCGGCATCACCGGCAAAAAGCTGCACACCGGCCGTAGCCGCAACGACCAGGTGGCCACCGATATCCGCCTGTGGCTGCGCGACGAGATCGACCTGATCCTGGCCGAAATCACCCGCCTGCAGCAGGGCCTGCTGGAGCAGGCCGAGCGTGAAGCCGAGACCATCATGCCCGGCTTCACCCACCTGCAGACCGCGCAGCCGGTCACCTTCGGCCACCACCTGCTGGCCTGGTTCGAAATGCTCAGCCGCGACTACGAGCGCCTGGTCGACTGCCGCAAGCGCACCAACCGCATGCCGCTGGGCAGCGCCGCGCTGGCCGGCACCACCTACCCGATCGACCGCGAACTCACCTGCAAGCTGCTGGGCTTCGAAGCCGTGGGCGGCAACTCGCTGGACGGCGTCTCGGACCGCGACTTCGCCATCGAATTCTGCGCGGCGGCCAGCGTGGCGATGATGCACCTTTCGCGCTTCTCCGAAGAGCTGGTGCTGTGGACCAGCGCGCAGTTCCAGTTCATCGACCTGCCCGACCGCTTCTGCACGGGCAGCTCGATCATGCCGCAGAAAAAGAACCCGGACGTGCCAGAACTGGTACGTGGCAAGACCGGTCGCGTGTTCGGCGCCCTGACTGGCCTGCTGACCTTGATGAAAGGCCAGCCGCTGGCCTACAACAAGGACAACCAGGAAGACAAGGAGCCACTGTTCGACGCCGCCGACACCCTGCGCGATTCGCTGCGTGCCTTTGCCGACATGATCCCGGCAATCAAGCCCAAGCACGCTATCATGCGCGAAGCGGCCCTGCGTGGTTTCTCCACCGCTACCGACCTGGCCGACTACCTGGTACGCCGTGGCCTGCCGTTCCGTGACTGCCACGAGATCGTTGGGCATGCGGTGAAGTACGGCGTAGACACCGGCAAGGACCTGGCCGAGATGAGCCTGGACGAACTGCGCCAGTTCAGCGACCAGATCGAGCAGGACGTGTTTGCCGTGTTGACCCTGGAAGGTTCGGTGAATGCGCGTGACCATATTGGTGGTACGGCGCCGGCGCAGGTGCGGGCTGCCGTCGCTCGCGGCAAAGGCCTGCTGGCTTCGCGTTAAGGCCCCTGGGCGAGGGCTTTGCCTTCGTTCGCGGGTGAACCCGCTCCTACAAGGGGTTGCGCTGTACCTGTAGGAGCGGGTTTACCCGCGAATGGCCCAACACTGAACTCAGCGCTTGCCGCTACGAAGCATCTCCATGAAGGCCGGCATCGACGCCTCCTTGTCTGCTGCGATCCGCGCCATGTGTGGGTTCTCGCCCATCAGCTGCAGCAACGCCTTGGCCTGCGGGAAGTCCGCCAGCAAGTCGATGTTCAGCACCTTCTTGCCCACCGCATAAGCCAGGTCGACCGAGAAGCAGAACATCAGGTCTGCCAGGGTCAGCTGCTCACCCGCTACATACGGCGCAAAACGCCCGTTGCGTTTGAGGGTGGCAAAACCGGCCAGCAGGTCGGCACGGGCCTTCTCCTTGACGAGCGGCTCCACCGACATGCCAAAGAACGACTCGGCGTAGCAGGTACGGGCCGGCAGCTCGATGTACAGCTCGATTTCCTTGAGCAGCTCGCGCACCTTGGCCTGCTTGAACGGGTCGGCCGGCAGCAGTGCCTTGCCGCTTTGGGTCTGCTCGATATAGTCGAGGATCACGCTGGTTTCGCTGAGGAAGCCGTGCTCGGTCTCCAGCACCGGTACCTTGCCGCGCGGGCTCACTTCCAGCGCCTGTGGCGCCTGACCGCCATAGAAGGTGACTTCCTCGAAGGGCAGGCCTTTTTCCAGCAGGGCCAGCTTGACCATGTTGTAGTAGTTGCTGACCGAGAATCCATGAAGCTTGAGCATGAGGTAACAGCCTCCAGGCCGTAAGGGGTGGGCTCGGCTTTTATAGACCGAACGCCGGCCCCTGACCAGCGTCATGCACCCCGTCAATGCCCGGGCATTGCCGCCACGGGCGTGGCACACTGTGCATCCCATCACAGGAGTAGCGCCATGAGCGAGCCCACCGACATCGACAACGACGACGAAGCCTTCGCCGAGGCCACGCTGACCCAGGCCATCGAAAACCAGATCGAAAGCGGCGACCCGGCGGCGGCGAAAGCCACGTTCAACAAACTGACCCTGGTCGGTTATGAGCGCGATGACATTCTCAACCTGATGGCCCATGTATTGGCCTTCGAAATTGACAACATGCTGGTGGAAGACCGCGAGTTCGACCGCGCGTGGTACGAGAGCGCCCTGAGGGCGCTGCCAGAGCTGCCACCTGAGATGGATCAAGGCGAGGATGAATAACCCGGCTACACTCGAAGATCAGGCACCGTAGAGAGTGCCGTCATCCTTGTCTGGAAGTCAGGAGTCGCCATGCCTTTTACCCCCGATCTGATCGACGAAATGGAAGTACTCGCGCTGTTCAAACACGACAGCAGCCAGGAAGGCATCAAGATAACCAGCACCGCGTCCCCGGCCCTGATTGCGGCTGCGCAACGTCTGCATGAAAAAGGGCTGACCGATCAGCCTGATGGCGGCTACCTGACCAGCCTGGGTCATGACGCTGTCGACAGCGTTCAGTTGCTGCAGAGCATTCTCAAGGCGCCACAGCCGGCCTGAGCTCCCTTCGCGGTCTGCGTGTAGGAGCGGCCTTGTGTCGCGATCGGGCCGCAGAGCGGCCCCAGCAATTTGTGCAGCGCTGCTGAAATCCTGGGGCCGCTTTGCGGCCCATCGCGACACAAGGCCGCTCCTACAGGGGATCGCGTAAGGTTTTTAGTTAGCGGTTGCCCTGCGCTTTTCCGCCAGGCGCGAACGCCCGTACAGAAACACGATCGCCAGCAAGGCCACCGCCTGCGCCAACAGCGAGTAGGCGTCGGCATGAATCCCCAGCCAATCGAATTCGAAGAACGCCACCGGTCGCGTGCCCAGCACCCCGGCTTCTTGCAATGCCTTCACGCCATGCCCGGCGAAGACCACCGACAATGCACACAGCAGCGCGGCGTTGATGCTGAAGAACAGCGTCAGCGGCAACTTGGCCGAACCGCGCAGAATCACCCACGCCAATCCCACCAGCAGCATCAGCGCCGTAGCGCCACCGGCCAGCACCGCCTGGTGCCCGGCAGGGCCTGCTTGCAGCCACAGGGTTTCGTAGAACAGAATCACTTCGAACAGTTCGCGGTAAACCGAGAAGAACGCCAGCACGGCAAAGCCGAAGCGCCCGCCGCCGCTGACCAGGCTGCTCTTGATATAGTCCTTCCATGCCGCGGCGTGGCGACGGTCGTGCATCCACACGCCCAGCCACAGCACCATCACCGCGGCGAACAGCGCCGTGCAGCCTTCCAGCAGTTCACGCTGGGCCCCGCCTACGTCTATCACATAGGCTGCCAGCGCCCAGGTGGCAAAGCCGGCGACCAGTGCCAGCGCCCAGCCGATGTTAACGCTGCGCACCGCTGACTGCTGCCCGGTGTTACGCAGGAAGGCCAGGATCGCCGCGAGCACCAGAATCGCCTCCAGGCCTTCGCGTAACAAGATCAGCAACCCGGAGACAAAGCTCAGCGACCAGCTCAGGCCATCGCTGCCCAGCAGCTTGGAAGCCAGTTCCAGCTTGGCCTTGGCTTCGCTCAGGCGTTGTTCGGCCTGGGCCACGGGCAATCCGTCCTGCAGCGACTGACGGTAGGCCATCAGCGATTTCTCGGTATCCTTGCGCGCCTGGGTGTCGATGTTGTCCAGCGAGCTTTCCACCAGCTCGAAGCCTTCCAGGTAAGCCGCCACTGACAGGTCATAGGCCTGGTCGTGATCACCTGCGCGGTAGGCAGCCAGGCTCTTGTCCAGGGTGCTGGCGGTGTATTCGAGCAATTGCGCCGGGCCACGTTTAACCTGCGGCGGCTGCGCACGCTGGGCGCGGAACGCTTCTACGACCGCATTGCCTTCGTTGGCGGCAACTTCGGCCGGGGTCTGGCGGGCCAGGTCGGCGATGTTCCAGGTCTTGTCGCCTTTGCCGGCTTCCGGCTTGGCGGTGAAGCTGGCGATGTAGGCCGCTACGTCCCAGCGCTGGCGGTCGTCCAGCTGGTCGGCAAAGGATGGCATCTCGGTGCCGTCGATGCCCAGGGCCAGGGTGTTGTAGAGGTCGAACAGGCTCAACTGGTCCAGGCGCGCAACATCGCGCAGGTTGGCCGGGGCAGGCTGCAGGCCGACGCCTGCCGGGCCATCGCCGGCGCCGGTGTCGCCGTGGCAGATCGAGCAGTTTTGCGCATACAGCGAAGCGCCACGGGCCGGGTCCGGGGTAATTACCGGGGCCTGGCTGACCTCGTAGGCCACTGCCAGGCGCGCGCCCAGCTGGCGGGCCTGCTTCGCAACCGCCGCGCCCTCATGGCGCTGCTCGATGGCCTGGCGCAGCGCCTGGATGCCCTGTTCCAGTGCAGCTTGCTCGGTATTGGCGGGCAGGCCTTTGACCAGTTCGGCCAGTACCGTGCTGAATTCCTGCTGCTCGCGGTATTCGCTATCGTCGATCACCTTGCCGTCCTGCACGGTGGGCGGGTAGTCGGCGCCAATGTAGTCCAGCAGGTGCAGGGCTTTGGTAGCCTCGGCGGGGGCTTCTGCCAGCGCCAAAGTGCTACACAGCGCCAGCACCGGGCCGAGCAATATAACCGGCAACCAGGCAAGCAGACGGGAACGGGTTTTCATGGCCAGTCTCAAAGGGAATGCGAAAGAGAACATTGTTTACTCCGACTTGGCTTCCCTCAAGGGTGCTGGGCGGATTTCATGAAAAATCTTGGTACAAATCTGATGAAGTCCTGGGCGAGGACCGGACGCTATCCCTGTGGGAGCGGGTTCACCCGCGAACACCGGCACAGCCGGTGCCATACACCGTATTGCATTCTTAGCGGGTAAACCCGCTCCCACATGAACCGCAAATACCCCGTTGCCCTGGGTGCCTGAAAGTTACTGAAGACAACCATCGATTCAGGCGAGCTTTTCCTTCACTGTGAAATCCACTTCCAGATCGGCATTGGCCAGCAAGTTCACCAGGGCATCCAGGGAGAATTTGTCTATCTTCCCGTTCAACAGCTCACTCAAGCGCGGTTGAGAGACATGAAGCCGACGCGCCGCATCCTTCTGGGGTAGTTCCCAGGTACGTACCGTCTTGACCAAAATCCGCATCAGCTGCGAGCGCAGCCGAAGGTTGTCGGCCTCTTCTGGCGTATCAGCCAACGCGTCCCATACCGATGTCGAGCGTTCATTCGCCATGGTTGATCACCTCTCAGTCCAGCGACCTGAATCGGGCCTTAGCCACATCAATATCGCGCTTATCCGTCTTTTCAGTTGTCTTGCGGAATGCATGCAGGACATAGACAGCCTCCGGGCGGTTCACAACATAGAACACGCGAAAAGCACCGTCTTTACACTTGATACGGATCTCCCGCACACCCTGCCCTACATTCTCCACCGGCTTCCAGTCCGTAGGCTCTTCACCGGACTGGATCAAATCCAGTTGGTACCCAGCCCGCTGCCTCGCCACGGGTGGGAACCTGCGCACATCATCCTTGCTGCCGCCCACCCATTCGATAGGCTTCTGACCGTCCCACATGCCGCAGGCTCCTTTGCTCTCGTGCCAATCACCCGCTGTGCTCGCCTACCGCGCCTCACCTTCAGCAATGTGGTGATCATCCCGCAGCGCCTTTCTGGCATGCATGGCGACGATCAGACTCCAAGAGTCTCACGCACAGCTTATATCGGTATCGATATAAAATCGAGTACTCAAGCGCCTGCCGTTGATTGCGACACAATCAGAAAAATGGACAAGGCGACTCACCTGAAAAGGCGAGCGAACAAATTAAGCCAGGTGTTGCTCCTGGCCTAGTCGGCGGCCAACGACTGGCCTTGTAGGAATCATCGTCTATTTGGTTTCAGCTGAGGAGGACCAGTCAGGCTAAAAGATGAGGCCGCACAGCGGCCCCAAGTTCTTGACGGCTATTGAAGAACCTTGCTCATTCCTCGCTCCATATCATCGATCAACGCCTTGGCCATCTCACTGAGTATCCGCGCAGCACTGCCGGCAATGCGGTCGTTCTCCATTTCCGCTTCGGTGGTCAGGTGGCGGATACAGCCCAGCAACACCGACAACTGTGAAAACGCATGGCTGAACGGCACATTGGGCTGTAGGCGGAACAGGTCGAAGGTTTCCACCCCTGCGGTTGCAGAGTCTCTTGGATCATTGCTCATCGGGTCGCTCCTTGATCGTGGTGAGTGACATGTGTGTGATCGCACACGGCATTGATCAGGCGGCAGATCAAGCGAATATTCATGCCCATGGCATTGCGCATGTCGCCAGGAGGGTTGTCGAGCAGGGCTGTGGTGGTGTGGTCGATGGTCAGGGTGAGGGCGCTGATCAGCACTTCGCAGTCTTTGGGGCTGAGTGGCTCGATTAGTGAGAGCGCGGGAGGGTCGAGTAGAAGCAGATCGGTAACAGGTGGATCGGGGACGAGCTTATTCATGGCAGAACTCCGTATGGTGGATTGAACTGCTCTCCTCCTTGTCTCACGAAGTTGGGTGGCAGTCGTGCACGGTGTGAGACACGGGACATACGGTAACCCCGGCCAGGCCGAAGCCTGTCCGCACACGACCGCCATAAAGCGGTGCTACCGAATGAAAACCGGGTGTCTCACGCCCGATCGCCTTGCGAGGCGACCCCACGACATTAGTCCGGGAACACTTCCCAGCCAAGACAGCACCATCCGACAGGTGCTGTAGGATAATTCGACAGAGCATCCGAACTGAAGCATTTGGTTTCAGGTTCGGAAATGTCTTACGGGCGCAAGGGGATCGCGTAGGGGCTGCGAGGTGCCTGTCTGAAGTTCTTCAGCGCTTATGAGATCGAGCGCCGCCCGCGCGGCGCTTCGCGGGGCAAGCCCGCTCCCACAGTCTGTTTCGGGCCAATCACTCCTGTGAGTTCACCGCTGGCCGCCTTGTTTGTTCCATTCGATATCGGCTGCGTCAGCGCTCTTCATCAATTTCAAGCCATGCACCCAGGGTGCGCGCGCCAAAGGCACAGGAATAATTGGCCCGAAACAGATGTGGGAGCGGCGGTGCGGCGATCCGACTTGCCCCGCGAAGCGCCGCGCGGGCGGCGCTCGATCTCATAAGCGCTGAAGGACTTAAGACAGGCACATGGCAGCCCTACCTCAATGCCTACCCGTATCCTTCCACCCCCCACCCAACGCCAGGAACACCCCAATCTGCCCCAACGCCACCTGGCTATTGGCCGCCGCCAGCTGCGCGCGCATGTCGGTATACGTCCGCGTCGCCTGCAAATCCGCCAGGAACGACTCACGCCCGGCCTGGTAATAGCGGTGGGTCTGATCCGACGCTTCCTTGGCCGACTTCTCCGCCTCGGCCAACGCATCACGCCGGTCCAGCAGGGCGCTGTACTGCGCCAGGCGGGTCTGGGTTTCGCGAATGGCGTTAAGCACAACCCCATCAAAATTCGCCAGGGCAGCCTGGGTCGAGGCTTCGGCCATGTGAATGCGGGCGCGGGTGCCGTTGGTGGGGATGCTCCAGCTGACCTGCGGGCCAAAGCCCCAGCGGTTGGTCGACGGCTCGCCGAGGTTTTCCAGGATACCGATGGTACCGACCTGGGCGCCGATGCTGATGTCGGGGTACAGCGCGCCAGTGGCAACGCCGATGTAGGCCGTGGCGGCAGCCAGCTGGCGTTCGGCCTGGCGCACATCAGGACGGCGCTTGAGCAGCGCGGCACCGTCGCCCACCGGCACCAGCTGGTTCAGGTGCGGCAGCTCGGCACAATCGGCGGTGCCGACAGGCAACTGGTCCACCGGCTTGGCCAGCAATGCGGCCAGGGTGTACATGCCGGTCTCGCGCTCGGCCTTGAAACGTGGCAGTTCGGCACGCAAGGATTTGAACTGGGTTTGTGAGCGGGTGACCTGGGTTTCGTCGCCACGGCCGGCATCACGCAGGCGCTGGTTGAGCTTCACGCTCTGCTCCTGCAAATCGAGCGACTCGCGGGCGATGTGGTATTCCTCGTTGGCCGAGCATACCTGGGTGTAGGCCTTGACCACGTCGGCCACCAGGGTGATGCGGGCGGTGTCGGCTGCGGCCTGCACCGCGTCGGCATTGGCCTTGGCGGCCTCGGTGCCACGCTTGAAGGTGCCCCACAGGTCGAACTGGTACGAGGCGCTGATGATGGCCTCGCCGATGTTGGCGACCGGCACCTTCTCGGGCAGCAGGAAGGCTTCACCCGACTCCTGCAGGCGCTGGGCACCCAGCTTGACGCCACCGTTGAAGCCACCCTGCGATTCAGCCACTTCAACCTGGGCGCGGGCCTTGGCGATGTTGGCGGCGGCCACGCGCAGCTCGGTGTTGGCACTCAGGGCCTGGCGCACCAGCTCGTTCAGCCGTTGATCCTGATACAGCTGCCACCAGTCCTCGGGCACAGGCGCCGAGACTACACTGTCGGCATCCTGGCGCAGCGGGCCGTTGAGGTCACTGCGTTGTACCGCCGCGTCCGTCGGCACGTCATAGTCAGGGCCGACCATCATGCAGGCGCCCAGCGACAGGCACAGACCGGCCAGGATCAGCTGTTTCATGGGCGCTGGCCCTCGATGATCGACACCGTGGCAGTACGCCCGGCAATCATGCGGAAGTCCTCAGGTACTTCGTCAAAGGCGATGCGCACCGGAATACGCTGGGCCAGGCGCACCCAGCTGAACGCCGGGTTGACGTTGGGCAACAGGTTGGCGCCGCTGCTGCGGTCGCGGTCTTCGATGCCGGCAGCGAAGCTTTGCACATGGCCGCGCAGGCGGGTGTTGTCGCCCATCACGCGGATGTCCACGGCATCACCGATGTGGATACCGCCCAGCTTGGTTTCCTCGAAGTAGCCGTCAACGTGGTACGAGGCGCTGTCGACCACCGACAGCACCGGGCGGCCGGCCGTGACGAATTCGTGGTTACGCGGCGCGCGGTCGTTGAGGTAGCCATCCACCGGGCTGCGCACCACCGAGCGGTCGAGGTTGAGCTTGGCAGTATCGACCGCCACCTGCGCCTCGCTGACGGCCGAGCGGGCGCGGGCCTCGCGGGACTGGCTTTCCTCCAACTGCTCGGCAGCCACCAGGTTGCCCAGCTTGCGGTTGCGCTGCGCTTCGCGGGAGGCCTGGGCCAGGGTTTCCTGGCGTTCTCCGAGGGTGGCCTTGGCCTGACGCAGGGCCAGGGTGAAGCGGTCCTGGTCGATGGTGAACAGCACGTCGCCGCGCTTGACGGTCTGGTTGTCGCGCACCTCGACTTTCTGGATCAACCCGGACACATCGGGGGCGATCTGGATGACGTCGGCGCGAATGTGGCCGTCGCGGGTCCAGGGGGCAAACATGTAGTAGACCACCATCTGCCACACGAGCACGGCGGCGAAGGTCACTACCAGCAAGGTCAGGACCACACGGCCCAGGGTCAGCAAAGGTTTTTTCATGGCAGCATCAGGTTTCGGCAAAAGTGGTTCACCGCGCCAAGCAGCACGGCATACAGGGCAACGTTGAACAAGGCCCGGTGCCAGACCAGGCGGTAGAAATGCAGGCGCACCAGCACCGCGTGCACCCCCAGGAACAACAGGTAGGTGCCAAACATCATCACCAGCAGCGTGGGCAGGAACACCCCGCTGATATCCAGTTCACCAATCACAGGGGCGCTCCGTCGAGGCCGGGGGGCAGTTGGGGTTGTTCGGCGGGCTCGAGCATCACCTCCACCCCTGGCAACAGCGCCAGGCGCAGGCCGCTCAGGGCATGCAGCAGGTGGGTGCGGGCGTCGCCGCGCTCGTACAGCTCGTCCAGGTTCAGCGCCAGCCGCGCCCGCTCCATGTTGCGCAACAGCGCGGCGGGGGCATGCAGGCGTTCACCGGCACGCAGACAGGCGGCGTAGTGGGCGCCGACTTCCTCGATGACCGTGGTCAGCCGTTCACGGGCCTGCTGACCAGCGCGCGGCAGATACGCCAGCAGGTCGAGCAGGTTCAACCCGACGCGCAGGTCGCGCAGGGCCACGCCGCTGTCCTGGCCGGTTTGCGACAGGCGTGGCAAGTGCTGCATCAGGCGGTCGAGCATCTGCACGCCGACCTGGCGGTGCTCGGCCAAGGTCGCTGGCTCGGTCATCTCGACGATGTCGCGCCAGGCAAAGCGGGTCATGCGCTTGGCCGCCAGCTCCACGCCGAACGGGCGCATGACCAAGGTCCAGATGAAGGCGAACAGCAGGCCAACCGGGCCGGCCAGGTTGGAGTTGAGGAAGGTGAAGAAGTCGGCGTCGTAAGCGCCCTGGATGCTGATGAAGGTCGAGGTGTTGACGATGGTCAGCAAGGTGCCCAGGTAAAAGCGCGGCTGTACGGTCAGGGTGCCGATGCAAATGAACGGTACGGCAAAGGCCAGCACCAGCATCGGGAAGTCGTGCAAGTTAGGCAGTACCAGGAACAGGTACAGGCTGGAGAAGATGACCGACATCAGCGTCCAGAAGAAGAACCGGTAGATCTGCGGTGCCGGGTCGTCCATGGCAGCAAAGAAGCTGCACGACACGGCGGCGAGGATCACCGCGCTGGCGCCGTCGTTCCAGCCCAGGCCGATCCACAGGCCGCAGGCGACCACGATAGCCAGTACCGTGGAGGCCACCGAATACAGCATCAGGCCACGGTCGAAGAACGCCGTCAGCCGGCCCAGGCGCCAGTGGCGATAGACCGCGCGCCAAGGCTTGGCATCATCGGTCCGCAGCGCGTGTTGCAGGGAGCAGCAGTCCTGCCACAGGTCGGCCCATTCGGTCAGGCGGTACAGGGCGTTGGACAGCAGCAGTTCGGCGCGCTGATCGAGCATGGCAGCGCCGGGCTGCAGGCGGTCGATGTGCTCGTGCAGTGCGGCCCAGCGTGCTACGGACGCGCTGTCGGCAGTGCCCTTGAGCCATTCGCGGGCAGCGGCGAGCACGGGCTGAAGCTGGGCGAACTGGGCTGGAGCGCGGCCTTCCAGGGCCACCAGTGCATCATCGAGCGCGTCGATTACCGGCAGCAGGTGGATCATCCGCCCGCGCAGTTCGCGGGCGTTCTTCAGGGTATGCGGGCCGGCGCCTTCGTGGCCGAGCTGGCCGATCATCAGCTCCAGCGAGTTGAAAGTGGCAACCATCGCCCCGCGCATGCCGCCGACCTTGTCGGCGCTGACATCGCGGGCAAGGTAAGTGTCGCTGTAGCGAATCGCCTCGGTGAACCAGTTGCCGGTGGCGCCGACTACTACGGGCGCCAGGCGGCGCGGCCAGAAGATGGCCCCGACAACGGCCGCGCAGACGATGCCCAGGCAGATTTCCTGGGCGCGGGAGGACGCTACGTCGAACACCGCCAGCGGGTTATCCACAACCGCCAGGGCGATCATCGGCAAGGTGTAGCCAGCCAGCATCAGCACGTAGTTATTGGCCGTGCGCAGGTTCAGCGACAGGAACAGCAAGGTGCCGGTCCACAGGGCGATGGCGATGCTCAACAGCAACGGCGACTGCACCAGCGGCGGCACCAGGAATATCGCCCCACCGGCACCGAGCAGCGTGCCCACGGCGCGGTACACGGCTTTGGAACTGGTGGGGCCGACGAACGGGCTGGAGACGATGTACACCGTGGCCATGGCCCAGTAGGGGCGCGGCAACTGCATGAGCAGGGCGATGTACAGGGCAATCATGGACGCGGCAAAGGTGCGCACGCCGTAAAACCAGTCGCGCGCTGGGGGAACCGAGCTGAAGAAGCCGTTCATGCCACCCCGCCTGCGCTGCCCAGGCCGGCAGCTTCAAAGGCGCGCAGCACGCGCAAGGCGGCTTCGAGGTCGGCCTGGTCGATGTCGTGCAGCACATCGCGGCGCAGGCGCACCAGCTCGGTTTCGATGGCCTCGGCCAGGGCACGACCTTCGGCGGTCAGGCTCAGGGCCTTGGCGCGGCGGTCGAGTGGGTCCTCGCTGCGGCAGACCAGGCCGGCCTTGCACAGCTGGTCGAGCAGGCGCACCAGCGACGGGCTTTCCAGGCCGGCGGCCTGGGCCACAGCCACCTGGTGCACGCCGTCGCCCAGGCGCACGATCATCAGCAACGGCGCGGCGCAGGCCTCGGAGATGCCGTAACTGGTCAGGGCGGTGTGGCAGATGCGCCGCCAATGGCGAGCGGCAACCACCATGCCACTGCTGACTTGCAGGCGCAGGAGATCAAGGGACATGGAAGGAACCAAGGATATTCATAGTTTGCTAACTATCAATATACGCCTGCCCCTCCCCCTGTCGTCAACAGGGGGTGACGGGGGGTATGGATGAATTGTTGTTCATGCTGGGGGTTTTGCACTGCCCTATCGGTACCAGCTTGGGTAACGCATAGCCGTGTAGGAGCGGCCTTGTGTCGCGAAAGGGGTGCGAAGCGCCCCCAGGATTTGTGTATCAATCTGATATTGCTGGGGCCGCTCTGCGGCCCTTTCGCGACACAAGGCCGCTCCTACAGGGCTCGCGCTGGCCGTAGAAATGATGCCAAGAATCAGGGCTGAATCTGGTCCTCCAGCTTCATGGTCAGGGCCAATGTACTGCCCATCTGCACCGCCCGGTCTCGCCATTCCTGGTAGCGCAGCGCGTCCCGACTACTGAAATGCACCGCCAGCTCCTCGGCCGCCTGCACCACCCCGGCCGCAGCCGCCAGTTCCAGCCAATACAGCGCGGCCTTGATGTCGGCCTCTACATACAGCCCGTGCATCAGCCGGTACCCCACCTCAAAGCGGCAACGCGCCTCGCCCCGCTCAGCCCCACGCATGAACCACTGGTAGGCCTGCACCAGGTCGACCTGCCATTCCAGGTCGCCATCGCACACTTCTTCTTCATACAGGTCGCCCAAAGCCGCCGCCGCGTGCAGCATGCCGCGCTCGAAGGCCTGCCGATAGCAATCCGCCGCCTGTACATAGGAGGGGTCGATACCCTTGCCAAAGTAGTGTTGCTGCCCCAGGTTGAACCAGGCGGCTGCATTACCCTGCAGGGCCGCCATGCGCAGCAGGTGCCCGGCCAGCACGGTATCGGCACGCCAGTACTTGCCGTTGAGCCAGATCCAGCCGAGGTCGTTGAGTGCCGCCACGCTGCCTTGCAGGGCCTGCAGACGCAGATCTGCATAGACCGCCTCCAGGTCGCTGGCTTCGTCCAGGCGGTTGACCAGCAGCGAGCGCTGGCTGGGCAAGCCGACACCGGCAAACAATCGATGCCGCCTCCCGGCGGGTGCAGGTGGGGCGATGACCCGCTCGGGTAAAAGGCGGGCGAGCAGCGAATGGATATTGCTGGCAGCAGACATGTTCATCCTCATTGAACGACGCACAACCCCAACCTTCGGCTGTGATGAGGCGTGATTCTGCGTGACGTCACGTCAAAACCTGTCGCGAACGATTCGGCACAAGGCAACCAAATGCGACTTCCTTGATCTGAGCAGGCTGTGGCCAATTGCCATGCCCCTCGCGTGCCGCCATCCTATTGCGGCAAGCCTAGACAAGGACGTTACCTTTTGCCGTTCGCCACCACTCGCGCCACCCTCAGCCGTCAGTGGGCGCTGCTGCGCCAGCTGCCCAGCCGCTCTCCAGGCATTACCAGCGCCGAGCTGGTGTGGCGCCTGCGCGATGTGGGCTTCACGGTCAGTAAACGCACTGTCGAGCGCGACCTCAATGAGTTGTCGCTGATCTTCCCGCTGGAACGCAATGACAAGAGCATCCCGTTCGGCTGGCACTGGTCGGCGAGTGCGGTGGGCGAGTTGCGCGGCAATTTCGACTTGTTGACGCACCTGCGTGGGGATGCGCTGCAGCCGGCCCAGGGTGAGGGCGTGGAGCTGGTGGCGCGGATCAGCGATGCGCTGGCGCGGCAGTTGCGCGAAGCGCCGCTGAGCAGCGACATGCAGCTGACAGCGCTGGAACATGGGCACCGGTTGCGGGCTACGGTGAGCGATGGCTGGCCGTTGCGCTGGTGGCTGTTGAGCCATGGCGATGGGGTGGTGGTGGAGCAGCCAGCGGGGTTGCGCGAGGAGATTGGCAGGATTCTGAGCAATGCGGCGGCGCAGTACCTGAGTTGATTGCCTGTGCCGGCCTCTTCGCGGGTGAGCCCGCTCCTACAAGTATTTCATCAACCCGTGTAGGAGCGGGTTTATCGAGGCGTCGAACCGCCGCGAAGAGGCCAGCACAGGTTCACCCGCTAGCGCTGCATCCCCCAGCGCCGAACGGTCAACCGCTCCAGGGTATTGAACACCAGCCCTTCCACCAGTAAACCAATCAGAATCACCACCGCCAACCCGGCAAACACCTTGTCGGTATACAGCTCGTTACGGTTCTGGAAGATGTACCAGCCCAGCCCGCCCTTGCCACTGCTGGCGCCGAACACCAGTTCGGCGGCGATCAGCGTGCGCCAGGCAAACGCCCAGCCGATCTTCAGCCCCGACAGAATCGACGGCAAGGCCGCCGGCACCAGGATGTGCAGCACCAACCGCAGGCCCTTCAGCCCATAATTGCGGCCAGCCATGCGCAGGGTCTCGGATACGCCGAGAAAGCCAGCGTAGGTATTCAAGGCCAGTGCCCACAGCACCGAATGCACCAACACGAAAATCAGGCTGTTGTCACCCAGCCCGAACCACAGCAAGGCCAGCGGCAACAGGGCAATCGCCGGCAAGGGGTTGAACATCGAGGTCAACGTGCCCAGCAAGTCACGCCCCAGTTGGGTCGACACCGCAAGGCTGGTCAGGCCGAAGGCCAGGACGATACCCAGCACATAACCCTTGAGCAGGATCACCAGCGAAACCCCGACCTTGGCCGGTAGTTCACCACTGATCAGCCCGTCCCAAAGGGCTGCAGCTGTTTGCAGGAAGCTGGGCAGCAGCAGGTCGTTGCCCTGGTAGCGGGCGGCGGCCTCCCACAGCAAGGCGATCACCAGCAGGATCACCGCCTTGCGCAGCCAGCCCTGCTGCCACAAGCGCTGGGCCAGGGGCAATTGACGTTCCACAGGCACACTGAGCAGGGGCTGCAGCTGCACCTCGTATTCCTGGCGTACAGGTGTAGTGGTCATGGCTGAAGCTCCTGTCAGTAGGCGATGCGAATGTCGTTGAAGCCCAGGTCGTCGGGCTGCTCCGGAACGTCTGCCTCATCGAACAGCAAACGGTGGATACGCCGGGCACTGGCCTGGAAATCACTGCCGCCCAGGCTGCCAAGATCGTACTGGTGGCTGTGTACTTCAGCCCGCACCCGCCCCGGGTGTGGCGACAACAGCAGGATGCGGTTGCCGACCACCAGCGCTTCTTCGATGGAGTGGGTGACGAACAGCAAGGTAAAACGCACCTCCTCCCACAGCAGCAGCAATTCTTCCTGCATCTTGCGCCGGGTCAGCGCGTCCAATGCAGCAAACGGCTCGTCCATCAGCAGGATCTTCGGCTGCGTGGCCAAAGCGCGGGCAATCGCGACACGGGCCTTCATGCCGCCCGACAAGGTATGCGGATACGCATCGGCGAACGCCGCCAACCCGACCTTGTCCAGGTAATGCAGCGCACGTTCCTCAGCTTCGGCGCGCTTGAGCTGGCCAGACACCAGCAGCGGGAACATGACGTTCTGCTTCACCGTTTTCCACGGTGGCAGTTGGTCGAACTCCTGGAACACCACGATGCGATCGGGGCCTGGGCCGTGGACTGCCTGGCCTTGCAACAGAATCTGCCCCTCCTGCGGCGGGATAAACCCGGCCACGGCCTTGAGCAAGGTGGACTTGCCGCAACCGGAGGGGCCAAGCAGTACAAAACGGTCGGCACGATCGACTTCGAAGCTGACCTGGTGAGTGGCGCGCACCACGCGTTGCGCGGTGCGGTATTCGAGGCTGAGGTTATCCACCTTGAGCAAAGGCGGCGTGGCGACACGGCTCAGGTTGCTGGCCGTGTGGCCTGGCAAAGGGGCGGTCATGATCGGTCAGCCCCCCTGCAGCGGGCGTTCGTCCTGGAAGAAGTAGTCCTTCCACGATTCCGGCTTGTGCTTGATGGCGCCTACCCGATAGAGGAAGTCGGCCAGCTTGTAGGTGTTCTTGGGCGTGACGGTAAATTCGTATTGCGGGTTGTCGATCAGCTTGATCAACGTATCGCGGTCAATCTTGGCCTTGGTCACGCGGATGTAGGTGTCGGCAGCAGCGGCCTTGTCCTTCTGGGCGAAGTCAGCGGCTTCAGCCAGCGCGTCAACGAACGCCTTGTAGGTTTTCGGGTTGTCCGTGCGGAATTTCTCGGTGGCGAACAGCAAGGTCGGCGAATTGGGGCCAAGCAGGTCGTAGCTGTTGAGCACCACGTGCACGTCCTTGTTGGCCAGTACCTGGTCCTGGAAAGGCGGGTTGGAGAAGTGCCCGTTCAGCTCGGTGCCACCGGCCAGCAGTGCAGCGGTGGCATCCGGGTGCGGGACGGCCAGGGTGTACTTGTCGAGGCGGTTGTATTCCTTGTCGCCCCATTGCTGGGCAGCGGCGTACTGCAGGAAGCGCGATTGCACCGAAACGCCTACCGCCGGCACGGCGATGCGGTCCTTGTTGGAGATGTCGGCGATGGTCTTCACATTGGGGTTGCTGCTGACCAGGTAATACGGGAAGTTGCCCAGCGAGGCCACGGCCTTGACGTTCTGCCGGCCCTTGGTGCGGTCCCATACAGTCAATAGCGGGCCGACGCCGGCACCGGCGATATCAACCGAGCCGGACAGCAGGGCGTCGTTGATGGCCGAGCCACCCGACAGCTGGGCCCAGTCGACGTCGATGTCGATGCCCTGCTCCTTGCCGTGCTTCTCGATCAGGTGCTGGTCTCGCACCACGTTCAGCAACAGGTAGACGATGCCGAACTGCTCGGCGATGCGGATCTTGCCTTCGGCTTGCGCCGCGGCGGGGGCAGCCAAGCTGCCAATGACCAGGCTTGCGCCCAGGCCGATGCTTGCCGCCAGGCGGCTGATGGATTTGCGCATGATGGTTTCCTCAGACGTCAGAACGGGGCATCGCCCTGGATGGTGGTGCGGTACAGCTTGCGCCGCAGGTGGGCCGGGCAGCCGGCGGCCAGGTGGATCAGCGAGCGGTTGTCCCAGAACACAAGGTCGTGGGGCTGCCACTGGTGGCGGTAGATGTTCTGCTCCAGCACGCTCAGGGCATACAGCTGTTGCAGCACGTCGCGGCTTTCGTCGTCTGGCAGGCCAACGATGCGGGTGGTGAAGCCTTCGCTGACAAACAGCGCCTTGCGGTGGTTTTCCGGGTGGGTGCGCACGACCGGGTGGATGACTTCTTTCACCTGCGCCAATTGCTCGGCCGTCAGGGTCGGGCGCCAGTTGCCTTCGAACTTGGTCTCGGCGTAACGGGCGGTGTAGGAATGAGCAGCATCGCGGCCTTCGACCACTTTGCGCAGGGTGTCAGGCACCGCGTCCCAGGCTTTGTGCATGTCGGCGAACAGGGTGTCGCCGCCTTCGCTGGGCAGTTCCTGGGCATGCAGCATGGAGCCGAGGCTGGGCAGCTCCTTGTACGACAGGTCGGAGTGCCAGAACTTGCCGGCATCACCCAGGCCGATGTTCTGGCCGTTTTCGATGATGTTGGAAACGATCAGGATTTCGGGGTGGCCGGCCAGCAGGAACTGCTTGAGTACGTGGATCTGCAACTCGCCGAAACGGCGGCTGAAGGCAATCTGTTGGTCCGGGCTGATGCGCTGGTCGCGGAACACCAGCACATGGTGGTCGAGGTGGGCGCGATGGATTTTTTTGAAATCCTCGGCGTTGACCGGTTTGGCCAGGTCCAGGCCGATGATCTCGGCGCCGACGGCACCGGCGAACGGGCGGATTTCAAAGGGTTGCGGCTGGGCGCTGTCGATGGTCGACAAGGCGTTCGAGGCGGCTGACATTGTTCACTCCCACGCAGTGCGCGACTTCTATGGCGCGCAACGATCAGAAACGCACGGGGATTTCCCGTGTGGGTTCGAGTCGTGCGGCGCATCGATTGGTCGACGGGTACGCAGTGGAAGTGACTATAAAGTCATAAGAGCAATAATTTAAATACCTTTACAGAATAACTATAGCACCGGTATTGGCTCGCCAATGATCAGATCAACCCGCCCTGCTCTTCTTCTTCGATGAGGTTGGTCAGGCTGCTGAGCGCCTTGCGCGCCTTGGAGCGGTTGAGCAGCTTGGCCTGCGCGCCAGCGGGCAGATCGGTGATGTTGAACACTCCCTTGGCGGTCAGCACATCGATCAGGTCCTCAAGCACGCGGATCATGTCAAGGTCGCTTTGCTTGAGCTGGTTGAGGCTGTTTTCCACGACGTCATCGGCAAACCATTCCTGGATATCGGCATGGTCGGCGGGAAGCATTTCGGTGAACTCGTCAAAAGCGGCTGCTTCTACCCGCAGCAGCTGGCCAGTGGCGTCGCGTTGCACGTAGAACATGGCGGTGTCCCTCGTCACGTTGGTTCCTTGTTGGTAGACAGCAGCATAGGCAAAGATCGCCGGGTACGCAGGCCCGGCGCCAGAGTATGCGCTGTCGGAAGATGGCAGGAAAGGGCCGGTGTAGCCACTGCCAGGCTAACGCGATCCCTTGTAGGAGCGGCCTTGTGTCGCGAAAGGGCCGCAAAGCGGCCCCATGGTTTCAGCATCAACGCCGAAATCGCCGGGGCTGCTTTGCAGCCCTTTCGCGACACAAGGCCGCTCCTACAGGGGACCGCGCCAGTCGGGCAAAGGCCGCGCCTGTCAGGCACGGCCCACTAGCACATCAGTTGTCCTTGTTGTGGATGATGATGGTCGGGTCACCACCGCTGATCAACGAGTTGACGGTCTGGTTGGACCAGTTCACCCCTTCCAGCTTGATAGTCACATCGGCGTTGGCGATACCACCCGCGGCGTTGAGCTTGCCTTCGCTGCTGACCTGCAGCGTCGTCGTACCATCCACGGTGGTGAGCTTCAGGTAGTTGTCGATGGTGCTGCCCTTCTCGTTTTGCAGCAGGTCACTCAGGTCGATCTTGTCCTTCTCGCCCATCTTGAAGTCTTTGATGACGTCGTTGCCGAAATCACCTGCCTTCCACACGAAGGTGTCGGCACCGCTGCCACCGATCAGGATGTCATCGCCCTGGCCACCGATCAGGACATCCTTGCCTGTGCCGCCCAGCAGGATGTCGTTGCCCTTGCCACCGTCGAGCGTGTCGTCACCACCTTGGCCGAAGAGAATGTCGTTGCCATTGCCGCCCGACAGGATGTCGTTGCCGTCTTTGGCACCGGAGATATCGAACTCGGTGTAGTGCTCGGTGATGTACTGGTGGACATTGCTGGTGGTGACGGTGCTGACATCGACACCGCTCTTCTGCGCCACGTAGGTCTGCAGGGCCTGGTAGCCCTCGCTGACGACACCGTTGAGGGTGATCAGATCGCCGAAGATGATGTCGTTGCCGTTACCGCCGTCGACGGTATCGGCACCTGGCACCGTCGCTTCGGTGTGGCCAAGAATCGCCTTCGCCAGGTCGGACGGATCGATGTTGGTCTGTGGCTTGCCAGCGCTGTCATACGCTTTCAGATCAGAAAGACTGATGTCGTCGTTCAAGCCAATAGCGTAGACCTTGCTCAGGCCCGGTACGGTCGTACTACCGCCCAGCAGCATGAAGCTATCGGTCGTATTCGATGCCGAATCATTCCAGTTAGAGGAATTCCCCCTGCCGGTGCCGCCCTGACTGGAGAATTCATACGTGCCGTCTCCTTGAGCATGTATGGTCCCCAACGTGTCGGTAGAGGTCGCAACGAAGTTGCCCCACCAGTTGTAGCCATACGTCGTCACCTTCACAACGCCAGCGCTGCTGATATCAACCTTGTGAGTCGAATCAGCCCACTCACTGAAGGTGCCGCCAACTTTGTAGTTGTTGACGTTGACTACTTCATCGAGCGTCTTGCCGCCCGACCACAGGCGTTTGTCGGTAACTTCATTGCGCTGGTAATACGTCGGTTTGCCGTCAGTGATGAAGTACGTCAGGTTCTCCGCCCCCGTGTTACCGGCCGCCATTGCGCTCTTGAAGAAGTTGGCAGTGGTCTTGAAAGCGTCTTCGTAGTTGGTACCGCCACCATCGTCCCCGCCTTGCATCGACTTCAAGACGGCTTGCAGTAGGTTCAGGGCATTCGGATCGGCGAGGTTCACTGCCACGTTCTTGTTGACCTGAGAGTCGAAATCAACCAGGAAGACGTTGACCGTACCCGACGTGTCAGACCCCAAACTTGCTTTAAGGGTGGAGAAGACCGAAGCCAGCTGCGTCTTGGCAGCAGCAATCGACTCATCAGTCATACTGCCCGAACTATCGACGATAAAGGCGATGTTGTAGTTCTTGCCTGCTACCACGTTCAGCCCGGAAACGTCTGCAACGATGATGTCATTGCCTTCGCTGCCGGTGAGCGCGTCGTTACCCGAGGTGCCCACGCTGGCCTTATAGGTCGCGGCGTACACGGTCACCGGGATGTTGCCGGTAGTGATGGCCGAACCGCCCAGGCTTTCAGTGGAAGTCGAGGTAACCGTGATGTCGAACGAGCCCTTGTAGTAAGCCGGCGGGGTCAGCGTCAGGCCGCTGAGTTTCCAGCCAGTCACATCCACCGGCGTGCTGCCGACAGTCACGGTATGGCCGGCGCCATCGCTCAGCACGGTACCTTTCGGAATACCGCTGAGGGTCACGGCGAGCGTCTCGGAGCCGTCGGTGTCGGTCAGGGCAGTATTGATACCGACCAGTTTCACCGAGCCACCTTCCGGCCCTTCGTTGAGTTTGTAACCGTCGTAGTAGCTCTGGCCATTCACGGTGTGCAGGTCGGACACGCCCAGGCCGGCGTTGGCCATCTCGGTCACGTTCTGGTACATCTTGATGTTCGAGCTGCTCAGGTCGGTGACCGCACCAGAACCTACCTGGATGTTCAGGTCATAGCTGCCAGGACCAGACTGGTTGGCGTGGTAGACCTCAATCGGGTAGTAGCCACTGGTAGTCGGGGTGAAGCTACCCGAAACCCCGCCACCAGCACCCCAGGTAGCGGTGACCACAGTCTTGCCACCTATGGTGACCACGAAGCTGTCGTCAGCGGAACCGCTGAAGGTGTAGGTCTTGCCGGCTTCCAAGTAGATCAGGCCCGACGTTTTCGAGCCGCTGCCACCTGCAACGCTAGCATCGGACTGCACGTTGGTGGTGGTGCTGCTGGAGTTGGCATTGCCAGAGTTGGCAAACACCGTCTTCAGCTCTTCACCGGTAATACCGTTACCGCCAGTACCCAGGTTTTTCAGGGTGGTCCAGACTTCCTTGGTCAGGCCTTTGGACTCGATATCGGCGCTGCCGAAGCTAAGGGTCGGCTTGTCGGCAACCGGGCGGATATCGACCTTCATGGTCGCTTCGCTGCCCTGGCTGATACCGTCGGTAGGCTTGTACTTGATCTGGGCGTAGTCAGCCTGCTTGTTACCGATGCCCGTTCCGCCGTAGCCGTCGATACCCGACTCGTTGAGTTTCGGCACGAACCGCAGATTGCCGGCGTTGATGTCGGCCTGGCTGACAGTCTGGTTCTGGCTCACATTGACCCAAGCGGTACCGTTGTAGAGCTGCAGCGAGCCCGCTGGCAACTGGGTAAAGGTCACACCCAGGCTCGAAAGGGCGCTGTCGACGTCGGAAACGTTGAAGTCGCTCCAGGTCAGTACCAGCGGCGTGTCTTCGACACCGGTAACAGCGCCTCCGGTAGCAACCGGTGCATCGTTGACCGCGATGACGTTCACCGTGGTTGTGGCGGTGTTCGAGGTGTTCACACCGTCCGTCACTGTCACAGTGATGACTCGCGGCGTAGTACTCGGGTCCTCGCTGCTGTTGATGAAGGTGATGTTCTTGATCGCCTGGATATAATCAGCCAGCGATGCAGTGCCGCTCAGGGTCAGGACTACCTTGCCTTCGGTGCTGTTGGCGTTGATAACGATGCCATTGACACTGTTACCCAGGTTCAGCGCGTCGCCCGGCTGGCGATTGGTCAGGGTGACCGTCGCCCCCGTCAGCTGCGAGCTGTCGAAGTCGGTGATGGTGACGTCCACGTCGCCGATCGACACGCCGCTACCCGGCTGGTTCTCGGTGAAGGTGGTCTGGTAGTCGGCACCCGTCTTGCCGCTGGAGTCATTGCCATCCAGGTCCAGAACCGGAGCCGGTTCAAATATCTGGGTAGTCACGCTTCCGGCGCTGGTGCTGATGGCGAGCTTCTCGAAGTTGCCGCCAGTGGCCGAATCGATCTTGACGGTGAAATTTTCGGTGCCTTCGGTGACGTTATCCTTGAAGGTCGGAATGGTGAATGTTGCCTGTGTACTGTTGGCCTTGATCACCACGGTGGCCACGCCCGTGTAGTCCGTGCCATCGGTCGCAGTGCCGGTGTAAGTCAGTTTGACGGTGACATCGGTCCCGGCCTTGTTGGTCAGGTTCAAGACATACGTGGCATTGCCACCTTCGGCGACTGCGGTGGTACCGCTGATGCTCAGGGTGGTGGTCTGGATGGTATCCGAGACCGCAGTAACCGCTGGGGTGACGTTGACATCCAGCTTCTCGAAGTTACCACCACTGGTTTCGGTGATCTTCGCCGAAACATTGCCGGCATCGATGTAGACGTCATCCGCTGGCGCCGGAACGGTAACGGTACCCGACAACTTGCCCGCGTCAATGCTGATGACAGCACCGTTGCTGAGTTTGATCGTCATGTCGGTGCCGGCCTTGTTGGTCAAGGTGGCGGTGTAAGTGATCTGGCCACCTTCTTCGACTGCCGGTGTGGCGCTGAGGCTCAGACCGGTGTGGTCGATGGTGTCGGTCACCTGGGTTACCGCATAGGCGCCGCTTGTGGACAATTGTTCGAAGTCACCGCCAGTGCTGCCATCGATCTTGGCCTGGACTGTACCCGCATCAATGTACGGATCGTCCGCAGGTGCCTTGATGGTGACGCTGCCCTGGGTGGCACCCTCAGCGATGGTGATCGTCTCGCCGTTGCTCAACCTGACGGTCATCTCGGTGCCAGCTTTGTTGGTCAAGGTGGCGGTGTAGGTAATGTAGCCGCCTTCGGCCACGGACGGGGTCGCGGTCAGGCTCAGGTTGGTAGTGTCCTTGGTACCAGGTACGTCGGTCACCACAGTGACCGGGCTACCGGTAGCCACTACCTTCTCGTAGTTACCACCCGAGATATCGGTGATCTTGTTGGTCAGGTTCAGGTTGGTGTTGTAAACGTTGTTCGGGGCGGTGAACGGCACCGAAGCAGACGACTCACCCACTGGGATGGTGATGGTCTGGCCGTTGGCCAGTTTCACGACCAGGTCCGAGCCGGTGACTTTATGGTTGACCGAAGCGGTGTAAGTAACCACGCCGCCCTCGACCACGCTTTGCGTGGCAGTCAAGGTCACGGTGGTGGTGTCGATGGTATCGGTCACCTTGGTCACAGCGGCAGTGCTGCTGACATTCAGCTTCTCGAAGTCGCCACCGGTGGTGCTGTCCACCTTAACGCTCAGGTTTTCAGCATCGATGTACACGTCATCGCTTGGCGCGTCGACAGTGATCGAGGCTTCTTTCGAGCCGGCCGCGATGGTGATGGTCTCGCCATTGCTCAGCTTGATCACCAGATCGGTACCGGCCTTGTTGGTCAAGGTCGCGGTGTAGGTGATCTTGCCGCCTTCGGCCACGGTGTCCGTGGCGGTCAGGGTGAGCGTGGTGATGTCCGGGGTCGCCGGGTTGTCGGTAACCGTGGTCACTGGCTCGCCGACGGCTACGGTCTTCTCGTAGTTACCGCCCGAGATATCGGTGATCTTGTTGCTCAGGTCCAGGTTGGTGTTATGGACGTTGTTCGGCGCGGTGAACGGTACCGAAGCCGACGATTCGCCAACCGGGATGGTGATGGTCTGGCCGTTGGCCAGTTTCACGACCAGGTCAGAGCCGGTGACTTTGTGGTTGACCGAGGCGGTGTAGGTCACTACCCCACCTTCAGCAACTGTCGAAGTCGCCGTCAGGGTGACGGTGGTGGTGTCGATGGTGTCGGTCACCTTGGTCACGGCAGCAGTGCTGCTGACGTCCAGCTTCTCGAAGTCGCCACCGGTGGTGTTTTCCACCTTCACGCTCAGGTCTTCAGCATCGATGTACACATCGTCGCTTGGCGCGTCGACGGTGATCGAGGCTTCTTTCGAGCCAGCCGCGATGGTGATGGTCTCGCCATTGCTCAGCTTGATCACCAGGTCGGTGCCAGCCTTGTTGGTCAAGGTGGCGGTGTAGGTGATCTTGCCGCC
>NZ_JBIVHY010000005.1:360596-360714 GCF_044749445.1 Pseudomonas sp. NPDC089408 | reverse complement strand
GGGGGGGGGGGGGGGGGGGGGGGGGGGGGGGGGGGGGGGGGGGGGGGGGGGGGGGGGGGGGGGGGGGGGGGGGGGGGGGGGGGGGGGGGGGGGGGGGGGGGGGGGGGGGGGGGGGCGG
>NZ_JBIVHY010000005.1:208937-360590 GCF_044749445.1 Pseudomonas sp. NPDC089408 | reverse complement strand
GATGGGGCGCGAAGCGGCCCCAAATTTTCAGCTTCGCCGCGAAAATAGCCGGGGCCGCTTCGCGCCCCATCCGACCGGTCCGGCGCCCCGGCAAGGCCGCTCCTACAGGGATCGCGTCGGCTTGCAGAGTCAGCTTGGAGCAATCGCCCGGCCCAGCTTCCGCGCCTGCCCCTGCAACACCTTCATCAAATGCAGCGCTGCATGCGACGGAGGCTCGAAGCGCGAATGGACAAAGCTGATATCGAAGTGAATTTCATCGGCCAACGGCACCACCGCCAGCCCGCTGTCCTGCGCCACAAATTCGTCGATAATGCTGATGCCCATGCCTTGCCTGACCAGTGCCACCGCCTCGTTGGCATTGGTAAACGACAACAGTGATTTCAGTTGCAAGCCGCGCCGCTCGATGTGCCCGGCCAGCAGCTTGCCAAACGGCATGTCGGGCCTGAACAGCAGCAGGGCATAGCCTTCCAGCTGTTGCAAGGTCAGCGTTGTTTGCCCGGCCAGCGGGTGGTCGGGCGGCATTACCACCACCATGCGCCCGCGCATGAATGCCTGCGAATGCAGGTGGTCGTGCACCACCGGCAGCGCGGCAATCGACAGGTCGACCTTCTTCGACAGGATCTGGTTGGGCATCTCGCCCATCAGCGAGGTCTGCCATTCGATGTTCAGCGACGGTGATTCGCGCTTGAGCTGAACCAGGGCAATCGGGATCACCACCGTCGACAACGACGCACTGCACGAGATACGTAGCTTGCGTTGGCCACCGGCACCGAGTGCCAGGGCGCATTCGTTGACTTCCAGCGCGGCCTGGTACACCCGCTCGACTTCGCGGAACAGTACCTGCGCCTCGGCCGTGGGTACCAGGCGGTTGTTGATGCGTTCGAACAGCGGGTAGGCCAGCCGCCCTTCGATGTACTGGATCAGCTTGCTTACGGCCGGCTGGGACACATACAGCAGCTTGGCCGCAGCGCTGATCGAGCCGGTCAGCATCACCGCCCGGAACACTTCCATGTGGCGCAGTTTGAACAGCATGGGGCGGGTGTCTGCGCCTTCGTTGCCAAGCAGCATGAGTATTACCTTCGGTTATGGTCTTCGCCATCTGGGTATGAGCGCCAAACCCGGCCACGCAGTATCGTGAACCCCAGCCTAATCGCCCTTGCGGCCCACAACAACAAGATCTGCAGGCAAGCGCAGTGGCGCTTGAAGGGAGTGCTGCGTGAACATCTTTGATGAAGCGAAGATCGATTGCCATAACCATTTGTTTGACCCCGCACGTTTCCCTTACCACCCCGACGCGCCCTATGCGCCTTCGGGCCAGGAAGTCGCCACCCAGGAACAGTTCACCGGGGTGATGGACGCCTACGGGGTGCAACATGCCTTGTTGGTAGGCCCCAACAGCGGCTACCACACCGACAACCGCTGCCTGCTGCACGCCTTGGCCACCGGGCAGGGGCGGTTCAAGGGGGTGGCGGTGGTCGAGACGGATATCAGCCTCGACGCACTGGCGGCCTTGCAGGTGCAAGGGGTGGTCGGCATCGCCTTCAACCCCGCGCTGTACGGCGTAGCCAGCCTCAAGGGCATGGCCCCGTTATTCGGTAAGCTCGCCGAGCTTGGCCTGTTCGCCCAGGTACAGGTGTGCGAAGACCAGTTGCTGGACCTGCACGGTCTGCTGCAAGGCTCACAGGCACGCCTGCTGATCGACCATTGTGGCCGCCCGGATGCATCTGCCGGGGTGCAGCAAGCCGGCTTCCAGGCGTTGCTGCGGCTGGCCGACAGCGGCCGCGCCTGCGTGAAGCTGTCGGGCATGCAGAAGTTCGCCGCAGCGGATGCCTTGCTGGAGCAGAGCAGTGCTTATGTCCACACGCTGCTTGAAGCCTTCGGCGCCGAGGGCTGCGTGTGGGGTTCGGACTGGCCGTTCATTCGCCAGCGCTCGCGGGTGGACTATGGCCCGCTGCTGAAACTGGCCGAGCAGCTGATGCCCGATGCCCGGCAGCGCCGTGCGGTGATGTGGGATACCCCGCGCCGGCTGTTTGGATTCAACTGATTGGGGCCGCTTTGCGGCCCCAAGGGGCCGGATCATTCCTGATCCGGGACCACGGCGATCACGTCGATCTCCATCAGCCATTCGGCCTGGGCCAAGCCTGCGACCACCAGCCCGGTGGAAATCGGGAACACGCCCTTGAGCCACTTGCCCACTTCCTTGTACACCGGCTCGCGGAAGCGCGGGTCGGTGATGTAGGTGGTGGTCTTGACGATGTGCGACAGGTCGGAGCCTGCTTCTTCAAGCAGTTGCTTGACGTTTTTCATGGCTTGCTCGGTCTGCGCCTGCGGGTCACCCAGGCCCACCAGCTTGCCTTCGAAGTCGGTACCTACCTGGCCACGCACGTAGATGGTGTTGCCGGCCCGCACCGCCTGGCACAGGTCGTTGTCCAGGGTCTGGTTGGGATAGGTGGCCTTGGTGTTGAACATGCGGATGCGAGTATGGGTAGGCATCAGTGGGCTCCGAGGGTGCTGACGTTGCTGATCTTGGCGGGTTGCTGCTCATCCGCTGCGCGCTGGTCGCGGTCGCGGTAGGCGGTATAGGTGCGTTGCGTGGCAATGTGGCCGGCGACGTGCTTGGCGTCGTGCCACACGCCCCAGATGAACGACGAACCGCGGCGCGACAGCCATGGCAGGCCGAGGAAGTACACGCCTGGTTCGCGGGCCACGCCGCGCTGGTGCTGGGGCTTGCCGTTGGCGTCGAAGGTGTCGACCTGCAACCAGCTGAAGTCCACGCCGTAACCGGTGGCCCAGATGATGCTGGTGACGCCGGCCTGGGCCAGGTCCAGTTGCTGCAGCGGGTTGACCATGCACTCCGGGTCGGCCAGGCGCTGGCGGGCTTCGGGCTCTTCCGGCAGGTCCAGGCCGTTGCGCTCGATGTAGGCATCGGCGGCGTCCAGCAGGGCCAGATAGTTGTCGTCGCCACGCCGGATGTTGTCGACCAGGTTGTCCTGAAAGCGCGCCACGCCGTTGTCGAACGACTGGGTCAGGCCGACCAGGGTCATGCCCTGATGGGCGAGCGCGCGGAAGTCCACGGTGTGGCCGCCACGGGCGCCGCTCACGGCGATGGTCACGTGTTCACGGCCGGGCTTGGCGATTTCCGCGTCCCACTCACCCAGCACACCCAGCCACCAGCAGAAGTCGCGGTTGCGGTAGGCGCGTGGCGGGCGATCGTGGGCGCCGACCGACAGGTACACCTGGCGGCCTGCTCGCATCAGCTCTTCGGCGATCTGCACGCCGGAGGAACCGGCACCCACCACCAGTACTGCGCCCTCGGGCAGTTGCTCGGGGTTGAAGTAGGCGGCGGAGTGGATCTGGTGCAGGCTGGCGTCTTTCGGCGCAATCGCTGGGATGACCGGCTTCTGGAACGGGCCGGTGGCGGCGACTACGCGGTTGGCGCGGATCACGCCTTCGTTGGTCTCGATGGTAAAGCCAGGGCGGTCGCTGTTGCGCACCACTTTCTTCACTTCGATACCGGTGCGCACCGGCAGGTTGTACTTGCGTACGTACTGCTCGAAGTAGTCGGCTACCTGGTCCTTGCCGGCGAAGGCGTCAGCGTCGAGGTTGAATTCCAGCCCCGGGAAGCGGTCGTGCCAGACCGGGCCGTTGGCCACCAGCGAGTCCCAGCGGCCAGTGCGCCAGGCCTCGGCAATGCGGTTGCGCTCCAGCACCAGGTGCGGCACGCCAAGCTTGCTCAGGTGTTCGCTCATGGCCACGCCGGCCTGGCCGGCGCCGACCACGAGAGTGTCGATTTCGAGATTGTTCAGTGTCATGTCCGAGCCCTTGTTCAGGCGGTTTTTGTCAGGTCGGTTTGGAGGACCGCCGTTGCCTGGTGCCAGACTAGGGATGCTGTGGAAATGACGAAAATAGTATTTAGCTGGGGCTTGCCGATAAAACGGCGAAGGCCCCGGATTTTGTTGCATTGCACAGGAGATATTGACCCGAAACAAATGTAGGAGCGGCTTTAGCCGCGAAGCGCCGCGCGGGCGGCGCTCGATCTCTGCCCCAGCCTAGTTTTTTCCTGCTTACCCCCAAGGAAAAAGGTCGTTTCGCCAGCCCGAAGGTTCCACCCAGAATGCCGTATATCGCACAGCACAACAGGAACCTAGACATGACGTTCTCCATCATTGGTCGTTGCCAGGAAACCGGCCAGGTCGGTATCGCCATCAGCTCGTCGAGCATCGCCGTGGGCGCTCGTTGCCCATGGGTGCGTGCCGGCGTGGGCGCAGTCTCTACCCAGAACATCACCCTGCCGGCGCTGGGCCCGCAGATTCTCGATGCCATGGAGCAGGGTCAGTTGCCGCCCGCCGCAGCGCTGGACCGGGTGCTGAGCGCCAACGGCTGGAGCGAGTACCGCCAGGTAACGGTGATCGACAGCAATGGCCAGGTGGCCTTGTTCACTGGCCGCGAGGCGCTTGGCATGCACAATGCCGTGGCCGGCGAGCAATGCGCGGCAGCGGGCAACCTGCTGTCCTCGGCCCAGGTGATCGAAGCGATGGTGCTGGCCTTCGAACAGGCCGGCGGTCACCTGGCCGACCGCCTGCTGGCGGCCATGCACGCGGCGATGGCTGCTGGCGGGGAAGCGGGGCCGGTGCACTCTGCGGCCCTGAAAATTGCGGGCGAGCTGACCTGGCCGCTGGTGGACCTGCGCGTCGACTGGGCCGACAACGACCCGATCGGTGTGCTCGATGGCCTGTGGCAGGCGTACCGCCCACAAATGCAGGACTACGTCACCCGCGCCCTCAACCCGACCTCCGCGCCTAGCTACGGGGTGCCGGGTGATGAGTGAGTTTGCCAGCCGCGCGCTGCTGGCCCGGCTGATCGGCTTTGCCACGGTCAGCCGCGACTCCAACCTGGCGCTGATCGGCTTTATCCGCGATTACCTGGCCGAGCTGGGGGTGGCGTGCGAACTGTTCCATAACCCGGAGGGCACCAAGGCCAACCTGTTTGCCACCATCGGCCCCGAGGATGTTGGCGGCGTGGTGCTGTCCGGGCATACCGATGTGGTGCCGGTGGACGGCCAGGCCTGGACGGTCGAACCGTTTGCCCTCAGCGAACGCAATGGCCGCTTGTATGGCCGTGGTACAGCCGACATGAAAGGCTTCATCGCGTCGGTGCTGGCAGCGGTGCCCGCATTTCTCGCCCAGCCGTTGCGCATGCCGGTGCACCTGGCATTTTCCTATGACGAAGAAGTCGGCTGCCTGGGTGTACGCTCAATGCTCGCAGCGCTCCAACAGCGCCCGCACAAACCGCGGCTGTGCCTGATCGGCGAGCCCACCGAGCTCAAGCCCGTGCTGGGGCACAAGGGCAAGTTGGCGATGCGCTGCCAGGTGCAGGGGGCTGCTTGCCATTCGGCGTATGCACCGTATGGGATAAATGCCATCGAGTATGCCGCCAGGCTGATCGGCAAGCTGGGCGATATTGGCGACGCGCTGGCCTTGCCGCAGCATCGCGACCCACGCTTCGACCCGCCGTTCTCAACGGTGCAGACCGGGGTGATCAAAGGGGGCAGGGCGCTGAACATCGTGCCGGCCGAGTGCGAATTTGATTTCGAGGTGCGTGCCTTGCCGGGGTTCGAGGCACAGACGGTGGCTGACCAGCTGCAGACCTATGCCGAGGCTGAATTGCTGCCGCGCATGCGCAAGGTCAATGCCGACAGTGGCATTCGCCTGGAACCGTTAAGTGCTTATCCCGGACTGGCTACGCCAGAGGACAGCGAAGCAGCGCGGTTGGTGGCGTTGCTCAGTGGGTCGGATGAGTTCGGCACGGTGGCGTTTGGTACCGAAGGAGGGTTGTTTGACCAGGCGGGTATCCCGACCGTGGTGTGCGGGCCTGGCAGCATGGACCAGGGGCACAAGCCGGACGAGTTTGTCAGTGTCGAGCAGTTGCAGGGCTGTGATGCGATGCTGCTCAGGCTGGTGGATTACCTCAAGCAGGCTTGACGGGGTTGGCTTCTTCGCGGGCTTGCCCGCTCCCACAGGTACTGCACTGGATCTGAAAGTTGTGTTGTCACTGTGGGAGCGGGTTTACCCGCGAAAAGGTCATCAGCCCTCTACTCAGATTTCGATTGCACCACTGACCAACCCATAAACGGCAATCACCGCCCCCAGCAGCACAACCGCAAACACCACCCGCTCGAACCCGCTGAACACCTGCCGCTGCTGCTCCATCCTCGCCTTGATGTACAGCGCGGTTCCCGGCCCATAAATCACCGCCGACAGCAGCAGGTACTTCATCCCGCCGGCCCACACCATCAGTACCGCATAGGCGGTCGCCAGCAAGGCCACCAGCAGGTCCTTGCCACGCTCGGGCGCACCTTGCTGGTAGGTCTCCCGGCTTACCGCCAGTTTCAGCGCATAGGCTGCCACCAGCAGGTAGGGGATCAAGGTCAGCGAACTGGTCAGTTCCAGCGCCAGGGTAAAGGCGTATTCGGTAAACCAGGTCAGCAGCAGGAACAGTTGCACGAACAAGGTGGTCAGCCACAACGCCGCCGCAGGCACCTGGTGCGGGTTCTGCCGGGTGAGAAAGGCCGGCATGGCCTGGTCATGGGCGGCCGAGTACAGCACCTCGGCGGCCAGCAGTGTCCACGACAGGTAGGCGCCCAGCACCGAAATAATCAGGCCGATGCTGATGAAGATCGCCCCCCAGCGCCCGACAATGGCCTCCAGCACCCCGGCCATCGAGGGCTGGCGCAGCCCGGCCAGTTCCGGGCGCAGCATCACCCCGTAGCTGAGCAGGGTGATCAGCACCAGCAGGCACAGCACGCCGACAAAACCCAGCACGGTGGCGATGCCGACGTCGCGGCGGTTGCGGGCGTAGCGTGAATACACGCTGGCGCCTTCGATGCCGAGGAACACGAACACGGTCACCAGCATGGTGCTGCGTACCTGCTCGAACAGCGATTCACCGGGTGGCAGCAATTCGGCGGCGGCATGCCCGACCCGGCCATAGTCGTCGAGGTGGGCCAGGTCGGCGGCCGGGCCAGCTGCGGCGACGCCCCAGAAGTTCTGGCTGAACAGGTCGCTGTCGAACGCGGCGAAGATCACCACGATGAACACCACTATCGGGATCATCTTTGCCACTGTGGCGATGCTGTTGATCACCGCCGCTTGTTGCACGCCGCGCAGTACCAGAAAGTGAAAGGCCCACAGCAGCACCGAGGACGCAGCGATGGCGGCGACCGTGTTGCCGTCGCCGAACACCGGAAAGAACGCGCCGAGTGTCGACTTGATCAGGATGAAGTAGGAGACGTTGCCGATGCAGGTGCCGGCCCAGAACCCGAATGCCGAGGCAAAGCCCAGGTAGCTGCCGAAGCCAGCGCTGGCGTAAGCGTAGATGCCCGAGTCCAGGTCGGGGCGGCGGCGGGCGAGGGTCTGGAACACGAAGGCCAGCATCAGCATGCCGAGGCCGGCGATACACCAGGCGATGATTGCGCCGAGGCCGCCGGTGGCGCGGCCGAAGGTGGCCGGGAGGGAGAAGATACCGGCGCCGACCATGGAGCCGACAACCAGGGCAGTGAGCGCCCAGACGTTGAGTTTGCCTTCCGTTGCGCTGCTCATTGGCTTTGCCCTTCCTTGCAGTGAAGGGTTGAGTAAAGACCGGGGGGAAGGTGTATGCCAGTGACAGTACTATTTCAGCGCCGGCCTATTCGCGGGTAAACCCGCTCCTACACGGACCTCACCACCCTTGAGGCGTGCGCCATCCCTGTGGGAGCGGGCTCACCCGCGAATGGGCCGCAAGGCGGCCCCGGCGATTCAGAAGGTTGCCTTGACCTGCAGGCCTACCACCAGCGCGTTGTCGATGTCTTTCCCGGAAAACGCCCCTGGCTCGATGATGTATTGCACATCCGGGCGCAGGTTCAGCCACGGCGTGGCCTGGTAGCCGTAGCTCAGCTCGATCAACTGCTCGGCGCTGTCGATGTCAGGGAACTGCTGGCCTGCATTGAACGCGGCATCTTCCAGCACATCGCGGCTACGCGGGTTGGGCACGGCGCGGCCGTAACCCAGTGCCACGGTATCCTTCGGCCGACCTTGGAACGGCTTGTACAGCACCACACCGGCGCCGTACCACTTGGTAAACGGCGAGGCGGCCTTGCTCGACGCCGAGTATTGACCGAAAGCGTGCAAACTGCGGCCAGGCGAGGTCTGATCATTCCACACTGCCTGGTCGACCAGCAGGTAGTGACCACCGCGCCCCGACACTTCGTCATCGCTACCCATGCGTTTCACATCGGAGCTATCGTAGTAGTAGCCCAGCTTGTATTCGCCCGGCAGTTCACCCTGCAGCTTGTACACCAGCTCCACCGGGACCACGGTGCCAGTGGTGTGCTTGGGCCCTAGGTGCCAGGCGCGGCTGGAGTTGCCGTTGCTCTCGGGGTCGACGTTGAATGCCGCCACGCGCAGCTGCCAGGCTGGCGACAGGTCGTACTTTACCCGCACGCCGAGGTGGGCGTTGGGGTAGTTGGTCCAGCCGCTGCCACCGGACATGTTCAGCGGGTGGCCGCAGAAACCGGCGTTCATGAAGTTGCACAGGATGCCGCTGTCCAAGCCGCCGAGGTCGTTACCCATGGCCATGTAGCCGAGCTTGACGTTCAGCGCCGGGGTGAACAGGGTGCGCTCGTAGCTCAGCTCGGTCAGGCGTGTGTACAGGCCACCGTAGTTTTCCTGGATGGGCAGGCGGTTGCCGACCAGGTCTTCCGAGGCGCTGTTGCCGCGGCGGTCGTTGATGGTTAGCTGGACCTTGCCGCCGTTATCCAGGCCGTACAGTTTCGACAGGTCGAACTGCACGCCCAGCTTGACGTTCTGCGAATAGCGCGCCGAACGGTGCAGGCCGCCTTGGGCGTTGTAGGCGGTTTCACCGCTGTAGTCGCCGGTGATCTTCACGCCGTCTTCTTCCAGCTGATGGCGCAGGCCGCCCCAGTCACCGGTCAGGGTGCTGCGGGTCAGCAGGTCGTCGTTGGCGAGGGCAGTGGTGCTGGCCAGGGCCAGCACCAGGGCAGGGGTAATGCGGATTGCGGATGGCATTGCTGTGTCTCGTGTTGTCTGTTCGGGCCTATTCGCGGGTGAACCCGCTCCTACAACGACCGGTGTGGGTCCTGTGGGAGCGGGTTCACCCGCGAAGCAGGCGACGCGGTCTTACGGCAAGGCGTAAGAAATCACGTAATCGCCACGGTCAGTCGACTGGCGTGCACCGCCAGCAGTGATCACCACGTACTGCTTGCCGGTTTTCGGCGAGACGTAGGTCATCGGGCCGCCCTGGCTGCCCACTGGCAGGCGAGCCTTCCAGATTTCATTACCGTTGCTGCTGTCGTAGGCGCGCAGGTAGAAGTCTTGGGTACCGGCGATGAACACCAGGCCGCCTTGGGTCGACAGGGTGCCGCCCAGGGTTGGCAAGCCAATCTTGATCGGCAGGTGCATGCGGATACCGAGCGGGCCGGTGTCTTCAACAGTGCCCACCGGTACCTGCCAGGCTACCTGGCGGGTCTTCATGTCGATTGCGGTCAGGGTGCCGAAGGGTGGTGCCTGGCATGGAATACCGGCCACCGACAGGAAGCGGTTCTTGTTCACGGCATACGGGGTGCCCTTGAGCGGCACTGCGCCCATGCCGGTATTCAACGCTTCGCCACCGGCAGCGGCGTCACCTTTGTTTTGCGAAGGAATCATCTGGATCCACAGGCCCAGGCGCATGTCGTTGACGAAGATGAAGCCATGTACCGGGTCGGTAGAGAGGCTGCCCCAGTTCATGCCACCGAGCGAACCCGGGAAGCTCAGCGACAGGTCGGTGCCCGGCGCGGTGTACAGGCCGTCGTAGCGCATCTTCTTGAAGTCGATGCGGCACAGCAGCTGGTCATACGGGGTAGCGCCCCACATGTCCGATTCGGTCAAAGTCTGCGCGCCGATCTGCGGCATGCCCACCGATTTCGGCTGGGTTGGCGAGTACGGCTCGTTCGGGATGTTGCTTGGCTTGACCGGTACTTCGTCGACTTGGGTCAGCGGCTTGCCGGTGGCGCGGTCGAGCACGTAGATCTGCCCGGCCTTGGTGCCGATCACCACCGCAGGTACCGACTGGCCGTCGTCCTTGGTGAAGTCGATCAGGCTCGGCTGCATCGGCAGGTCGAAGTCCCACAGGTCATTGTGCACGGTCTGGTACACCCACTTCTGGTTGCCGGTGGAGGCGTCCAGGGCCAGCACCGAAGCGCCGTAGGTGTGGTCCAGCTTGTTGCGTTCAACACCATAGATGTCGGTGGACGACGAGCCCATCGGCAAGAACACGGTGTTCATCGCCGGGTCGTAGGACATCGGCGCCCAGCTGTTCGGGGTGCTGCGCACGTAGGTGCTGTCGCCTTGCGGTGCCTGGCGGTCCTCCGGGTTGCCCGGGTCGAAGGCCCAGCGCATTTCCCCGGTGATCACGTCGAAACCACGGATCACGCCGCCTGGCATGTCGGTCTGGACGTTGTCGGCAACACGGCCGCCAACTACCACGGTGGTGCCGGCCATCAGCGGTGCCGAGGACAGCTGGTAGTACGAGTCCGGCACATTACCCAGGCCGGCCATCAGGTTGACCTGGCCGTTGTTGCCGAAGCCCTGGCAGAACTCGCCGGTGTCGGCGTCGACGGCAATCAGGCGGCCATCGATGGTGTTGGTCAGCAGGCGACGCTGGCAGTTGGCACCGGCTGCCACGCTACCGCCGGTGATTGGCGAGCTGTTCGGCTGGGTCGGCTGGGCGATGGCGGCAGTGGCGTCGAAGTAGGCCATGCCACGGCAACGCTGCCAGACCTTGGACTGGGCGTTGATCGCGTTCTTCCACAGTTCTTTGCCGGTGTCGGCATCGAGGGCAATCAGGTTGTTGTGCGGGGTGCAGATGAACACCTTGTTGCCAACCTGCAGCGGGGTCAGCTGGTCTTCGGCACCGTTGCCGTCGCTGATGGCCACGTCGCCGGTGTGGTAGGTCCAGGCCACTTTCAGCTTGTTGACGTTGTCACGGTTGATCTGGTCCAGCGCGGCAAAGCGGCTGCCACCTTCGGTGTTGCCGTAGTGGGCCCAGTCTTTCTGTTCCTTGCCGGCTTCAACCGGGGTCATGCCCGGGCCTTTGCCGTTAGGGGCAACGCTTGGGTGGGCAACGAACATGTTGCCGGCGGCGATCACCAGCACCACCGCCATGACCGCGGCGATGCCGTAGGCACCCCGGCCGGCACTGGCGCCGTTGGCACGCGCCAGCAGCGGGTAGACCAGCGCCACCACCATGCCGATGGCACCGAACATGAACAGGCGCGAGAACAGCGGCCAGAATACCAGGCCAGCGTCGATCAGTGCCCAGACGGCAGTACCGACCAGGAACAGCGCGTACAGCCAGGCACCGGCCTGCTTGCGGCGAGCGATGAGAATACCGGCGATGGCCATGGCCAGGCCGCCGATCAGGAAGTACCAGGAACCGCCTAGGCCGGCGAGCTTGATGCCGCCAGCAGCCAGGAGAAGACCGAGCAGGGCGATGACCACGCCCAGGCCGATCAGGATGATGTTTGTGGCGCCAGAGGCGCGCGGTGTTTCGTTCATGCCAGGGATCTCAGCAGGTGGAATGCGCGCAGTTTAAGCCCTTAGCTTGCTAATTAACAAGTTGGTACATAATTTTGTGGGGCTGATTGTCGCAGGGCTGAACTTGCTCCGGTGTGGCTAAAAGTCTAGATCGTGCGCCGAAAATTGCACTAAACGAGGAGTTCATGGCGGCTGAGAAATTTGCATTGCGACTTTGGTTGTAGAGGGGCCAGCTCACGCCGGCCACGGCGTGGCGCTGCTGTAGAACACTGCCAGCCAGACGGTGGACAGGCCGGGTGCGGTCCATTCAACGCGGTGGCGGCAGTGCGGCGGGATGTCGAGGCAGTCGCCGGGTGCCAGCAGGCGGGTGTGGTTTTCGTGTTCTAAACGCAGGCCGGCCGCGCCGCTAAGCAAGACGATCCACTCGCCTTCAGCCTGGTCATACCAGAAGTCGGGCGGGCTGGCCTGGCCACTGGAGACGATACGTTCCACGCGCACGCCCGGGCGGCTGAGCAGCTGGTCGACACGTTCGGCGCGGGTGGGGTCGCAGGGGGGCAGGGCGGTCAGCAGGTTGTTCGGTGTCATGGTACGTCTCGTTTGAAGGGGGTAATTTCACTATGGACGCAATCACCGCGCAGTGCGCTTCTTGACCTGCCCGGCTGTTTGTAAGAACTTTCCGAGTTTTGGAAGACGGCTAGCCAATGGACAAACTCTTGGCGATGAAAATGTTCGTGACCACCGTCGATGCCCAGGGCTTTTCGGCGGCCGCGCGCAGGCTGGGGCTGGCGACATCGTCAGTGACACGCCTGGTCGATGCCCTGGAAGCGGCGTTGGGTGCCACCTTGCTCAACCGCTCGACGCGCCAGGTCAGCCTGACCGAGGCGGGCGCCCGTTACTATGAGCGTGCAAGAGGCATTTTCGAGGCGCTGGACGAGGCCGACGCCAGCGTCGCCGACCGGGGCGAGGAGCCCGTTGGGGTATTGCGCCTGTGCCTGCCGGTGGAGTTCGGCAGGCGCGTCATCGCCCCGCACCTGGCGCCTTTTCTGGCGCGGCACCCGGCGCTGGAGCTGGACATCGACCTCAGTGATCGCCTCGATGACCTGCTCGACGGGCGCTACGACCTGTCGATTCGCCTGGGCGACCCTTCGCCGCATGTTGAACTGGTGTGCCGCCCGCTAGGGCGCTTCCAGCGCTGGTTGGTGGCCAGCCCCGCCTACCTGGCCGAGCATGAACCGCTGCAGCACCCCCGGCAGTTGCTTGAGCATGCCTGCCTGCGTTTTCGCTATGGGCAGAAAGCGCGACCCTGGCGCCTGACCCGCGACCAGGAAAGCCTTGATCTGGACGTCAGCGGGCCTCTGCGCAGCGCCAATGCTGACATGTTGCGTGAAACCGCGCTGGGCGGGAGCGGTATTGCGCTGTTGGCCGACTGGCTGGTGCGTGAAGATGTTGAGGGCGGGCGCTTGCAGCGGCTATTCCCCGACTGGCAGGCCAGCCCAGGCACTGCCAATGACAGCATCAATGCGCTGTACCTGCCCAACCATCGGGGCTCAAGGCGGGTGAACGCGTTTATCGGCTTTTGCGAAGCATTGTTGCAGTGCAGTCGCTAGCGTTGCGTATGGCGCAAAGGCGCATTGCGCCGAGGCCGGATTCTCGGCGCTGACGTGTATGGGTAAGGTGGCCGACATAAACCACTCTTGTCGAGGAACCTCGCATGAACCCTTCCCTTGCCGCAGCGCAACCGGCAGCCGCCGGCCTGAGCCGGACCCTGGTCGTGCTGCTGGCGTTCTGCTGCGGCGCAATCGTTGCCAACATTTACTACGCCCAGCCCATCGTCGGGCTGATCGCCCCGGACCTGGGGTTGTCCACCGAGCACGCCAGCCTGATCGTCTCCCTCACTCAGCTGGGTTATGCCTTGGGCCTGTTGCTGCTGGTGCCGCTGGCCGACCTGCTGGAAAACCGCCGGCTGATGGTGGCAACCGCGGTATTGGCCTGTGTCAGCCTGCTACTGGCAGGGACCAGCAGCAGCGGCCAGGGCCAATTGTTCCTGGGTTATGCCTTGCTGATCGGTTTCAGCTCGGTGGCGGTGCAGATGCTTATCCCGCTGGCGGCGCACCTGGCGCCAGAGCAACAGCGTGGCCGGGTAGTGGGCAACATCATGGGTGGCCTGTTGCTGGGCATCCTGCTGGCGCGACCCCTGTCAAGCCTGGTAGCCGACCATTTTGGCTGGCGCGCGGTGTTCATTGGCGCTGCCGCGGTCATGCTGGCGATCATCCTGCTGCTAGCCCTGACCCTGCCGCAACGTCGGCCCGAACACAAGGCCAGTTATGCCGAGCTCATGCTGTCGCTGCTGACCTTGTTGCGCCGCTACCCGTTGCTGCGCCAGCGCTCGCTGTACCAGGCCATGATGTTTGCCGCATTCAGCCTTTACTGGACAGCGGTGCCAATGGCGCTGGCGGGTGAGCATGGTTTGTCGCAAAGCCAGATTGCCGTGTTCGCCCTGGTTGGCGCGGTAGGGGCGGTCGCCGCACCCATGGCCGGCCGCCTGGCTGATGCCGGGCATGCCCGGGCGGGCTCGCTGCTGGCGCTGCTGCTGGCGCCGGCTGCCTTGTTGCTGGGGCTGACGGTGCCGGGTTACAGCGTGATTGGCCTGGGCCTCACCGGTGTACTGCTGGACTTTGCCGTGCAGATGAACATGGTTATCGGCCAGCGCGAAGTGTACGCACTGGACCCGGCCAGCCGCGGGCGGCTGAATGCGGTGTACATGACCAGCATCTTCCTCGGTGGCGCCCTGGGGTCGGCGGTGGCCAGTGCGCTGTTCAGCCAGTTTGGCTGGCAGGGCGTGGCGCTGGTGGGGGCTGCATTGCCGGGTGTTGCCTTGCTGATTTTCTTGGCCAAAGCACGCCGAGCCTGAAGGCTAACGCGGTCTTGTAGGAGCGGCCTCGTGTCGCGATCGGGGTGCGAAGCGCCCCACGGTTCACGTTCCAACACAGATCGCCGGGGCCGCTTTGCGGCCCATCGCGACACGAGGCCGCTCCTACAGGGGGCGCGCCAGCCTGGGTATTATCGGCTTAGCGGCAACGCCAAACCAATCAAGGCAAACAGGCTGCCGCAGCAACGATTGAAGCCCTTGCCGCCCTTGGCCAACCAAGGTCGAACGCGGAACGCCAACCGCGCCAGCAGGTACTCGACCAGGAACTCGACGCTGGCAAAGGTCGCCGCCATCACCACGAACTGCAGCGCCAGCCCGCGCTGCGGGTCGATGAACTGCGGCAGGAACGCGCCATAGAACAGCAGCACCTTGGGGTTGGCGATGGCCGACAGCAGGCCTTGGCGAAACAGCCCCGCATGACTTAGCCGTGCGCTACGTTCGGTCAGTTCCAGGTGCAGCCCCGGGCTGCGCCACAGCTGAATGCCCAGCCAGATCAGGTAAGCACCACCCACCCACTTCAATACGCCCAGCACCGAGGCCGAGGTTTGCAGCAGGGCGCTGAGGCCAAACATGGCCAGGGCGATCAGGGCACTGAAGCCGAACACCCCGCCTACAATGGTGAACAACGTTCGTCGCGCGCCGTACAAGGCGCCGTGGGTCAACGCCAACAGGCTGTTGGGGCCCGGGGTCAGCGACAGGCCGATGCTGGCCAGCAGGTAGATAAGCCAGGTGTCGAGTGCCATATCAGGAATGCCTTGTGCTGTGGAGGGCGCCAGTCTATGGCGCAATGCGTGATCTGCAAGGGTATGATCTGGACATTGAATAGTCACGTTTGGACGCTGCCTCGTGCAACCCGATATCCGCCTGCTGATCCTGCCGTTACCGGATTTTGCCCTCTTGCCGCTTGGTGCCTTTCTCGACAAGTTGCGCTTCAGTGCAGACGACGAGGACTACAGCCAGCAACGTTATTGCCGCTGGACTGTCGCAGGGCTCAACCTCGACCCGGTGCCGTCCAGCAGTGGCGCGGTGCTGCAGGTCGAAGCTGTCGCTGGCGAGCTTGACATGGCCGGTTTCGACTACCTGGTGCTGTTCGGCGGGCGCAATGCCATGGCGACTGCCGCGCTGGCGCCCCGCTACCAGGCGTTGCTCAGGCAGGCCGACAGGGCCGGGGTCAAGCTGGTGGGGGTCGACAATGGCGCTTTCCTGCTGGCCGCCTGCGGCCTGCTGCGGGGGCACAAGGTGGTGGTGCACTGGCGTCACGAAGCCGAGTTTCGTGCGGCCTTCCCGCATTTGCAGGTGTTGCGTGAGCAGCTGTATTGCATCGACGGCAATCGCATTACATGCGCAGGTGGCACTGCGGCCATCGACCTGGCCGTTGCGCTATTGTCCCGCGCCTGCGGCCGCACCCGGGCACTCAAGGGGTTGGCCGACATGCTGGTGGACGAAACGCGCGACAGCCGCCATGCCTTGCGTTCGTTGGCATTGGGGGTGGGCCAGGGGCGCCAGGTGCAGCGGGCGCAGGCGCTGATGCGTCATCACCTGGGGGCGCCGTTGGCGGTGGAGCAATTGGCTGTCGAACTGGGCATCAGCCGCCGCCAGCTGGACCGGCAGTTTCAGGCCAGCCATGGCATGAGTGCCAAGGCCTGGTGGCTGGAGATGCGCTTGCAGCAGGCGCGCTGGCGCTTGCTTAACTCCAGCCACAGCCTGGCGCAGATTGCCGATGAAGTCGGGATGGCGGATGCCAGTTACCTGGGCAAGTGTGTGCGGCGGCGGTTTGGGTGTACGGCCCTTGAATTACGATCAGGCACAACCCCCCTCTAAAGCCGCGCCCGGTTCCTTGTAGGAGCGGCCTTGTGTCGCGATGGGGTGCGCAGCGCCCCTCAGAAACTCGGCTTCGCTGCGGACAATGCTGGGGCTGCTTTGCAGCCCGTTCGCGACACAAGGCCGCTCCTACAGGGACCGCGTCAGCCGGGCTTACTGCGGTGTACCGAACAACCCTGTCCAGTAAATCCCGGCATCGCTCTTCGGGTCTACCGCATACGCAGCCCCCAGCTCACGGAAGTCCGGGTTCATCAGTGTGGCGCAGTGCCCCGGGCTGTCCAGCCAGCCCTCGACCACCTTGTGTGCGGTGTCACGCCCGGCTGCAATGTTTTCCCCAACTTGCTGGTACAGGTAGCCGGCCAGCTCTGCCCGGTCACCGGGGGTGCGGCCATCCTTGTCGATGTGGTCGAAGAAGTTCTGGTTGGCCATGGCCCGCGTGTGGTTGGCGGCAACCCCGGCCAGCACCGTGCTCCAGCTTAATGGCGGGGCGGCGGCGAACGGCTGGCCGCCGCATTGGCGCGGCACCTTGCGTGCGGCGTTGATTTCCTGCAACACCTTCTGCCCCTCGGCCTGCCAGTCGCCCAGGCGGCCGCTGAGCAGCGGCCGGGCCAGCACGATACGCCAGTCACGGCCTTCCTGGCTGACGCCGATATCGACGAATTGCGGGTCGAGCACCACCTGGCAGAAGCTTTCTTCGATGGCATGCATGGCCGAGCGCGCATCACGCGGCCCCGACAGGCTGATGGCCTGTACATTGACCATGGGGTAGGCAGCGCGGGTCATGGCCTGCTGCAGGTCGCGGGTGCCCTCTGGCGAAAGCGCCAGGCGGGTATCGCTGTTCAGCGGCGGTAGCTCCAGCGACGCCTCGCCGCCGCAGGGTTGGGCCTTGCTGCGGTAGACATTGATCGAATCGATCAGTTGCGCCTCTTCGCCGGTGGCAGCCAATGCCCCGGTCGAAACCAGCAGGCCCAGCGACAAGGCAGCAACGGATGACAGGACGCGCATATGGATCTCCCTATGACTGGCAGCGTCGTGGTATGCGCTGCTCATCCTACACAAGCCCACGGCTTTTGGCCCGGGAACGTGCGATGCAATGAAAACGCCGACAATCGATGTTGTCGGCAAAAGAGGGAGTAGACCATCGGCCCGCGGAAAAGTGCGATCACTTGGTATCGCCCTCAGTGCAGGCACCGGCGTTGCCGGTGTTCGCTACAAGGATCGCGTTACCCCGGTTGAAGGCAGTTCACCGCGCCAGCGCCTGGTTCGGCTTGTAAAACAGGAAGTGTGTCGTCTGCGCAGTGCGGCGGTAGGCCTTGGCCCAACTGGGGTGCACATTGCGGTCATGGAAGTACAGCGCGCCACCGGTGGGGTCCTTCAATTGCTGGTTCAGCGCCTTGCGCGCAATCTCCTTGGCGACGTCGTAGCGCTGCGCTTCCTCGACCTGGTCGGAGCGCCCGTCGCACCACCAGGAAAACTGGCAGGCCTTGCTCTCCACGCCCTGCTTGACCACGCCGCAGATGGTGTCGGGGAACCCGTCATGGCCCAGGCGGTTGAGCACCACGCTGGCCACGGCGCTCATGTCTTCGGCGTCGGCGCCCTTGGCTTCCCAGTAGAGGGTGCGGGCCAGGCAGGTGAGGCTGTCGTCCAGCGGCGCCTGGCCGGCCGGGTCGACCGCCTGGGCTTCGCTCGGGGTCAGTTTCTCTGCCTTCTTCGGCGGCGAGGCGTCTTCGACCACCTTTTCCTCAAGCACTTCAGCCTTGTCTTCAGCGACTGCGGCCTTGGCCGGGTCGGCCGCATTCAGTGGGCCTGCGAGCAGGGCCGAGGTCAAGCCGATCACCATCCACGAAAAGCGCATGGGCAAGCGTCCGAACTGTGGGCTGAGGCTCAGTCTAGTCAAGCGTAAGCATTAATACCAAAGGCAGGGTGGCGGCAGCGACAACGGTCTGCAAGGCGATGATGGTCGCCATCAGTGGAGCATTGCCACCCATTTGCCGGGCCATCACATAGGACGACGAAGCAGTGGGCAGCGCCTGGAACAACACCGCCACCACGGCCGCTTGGCCACTCAGGCCCAGCAGGCGGCACAGGCCCCAGGTGGTCAGTGGCATGACCAGAAACTTGAACGCCGATGCGGCCATCAATGGGCGCACCTGCTGGCCCAGGCTGGCGCCACCGAGTGCCGCGCCGACGCACAGCAGGCCCAGCGGCAGGGCGGCCTGGCCCAGGGCTTTGACCGTAGGCTCGATACCCGCTGGCAAGCCCAGCCCTGTCACCCGCAGCAGCAGCCCGCCCGCGCAGCCGACAATCAGCGGGTTGGCGAAGATAGCCCGCAGCACGGTGACGGGTGAACTGTGGCGGGCGCTGAAGCGGGCGAATATCAGCACGCAAAGCAGGTTCACCAGGGGCACGATGGCCGCATTGGCCACCGCCGCCAGGGCGATACCGGCACTGCCGTAGATGCCGGCGGCCAGGGTGGCACCGATGTAGTTGTTGAAGCGGATACCGCCTTGAAACACCGAGGTGAAGTCGGCACCGTCGTGGCTCACCACGCCCTGGTACAGCACCAGCAATACTGCGCCGGCCAGGGTGGAGAGCATCAGTGCGCCGACCATGCCCAGTATTGGCACGCCATCGAGGTTGGCGGTGGCGAGGCCATGCAGGAACAGCGACGGCAGCAGCACGTAGTAGCTCAGGCGCTCGGCGCCGGGCCAGAAGCTTTCGGCAAGAAAGCCCCGCAGGCGCAGGAACGTGCCCAGGGCAATCAGCAGGATGATCGGCAGCAGGGTGGTCAGCAGCAAATGCAGCATGGTCAGCGTTCCGTGGACGGGTACGGGCACAGACTAGCTACACGGATTGATTTGTAAAAACGTTGTTTTCTGCACTGACTGTTGAGGAAAAATGAATGATTGCACTCAGTACTGCCACTTGCGGCTGCACTTTACCTGTGGGAGCGGGCTTACGCGCGAAGAAGCTCACGCGGTGGATGGCACCGGCTTTGCCGGTGTTCGCGGCTAAAGCCGCTCCTACAGGGACCGCGACAGCTTTCGTGATGAGGGCTCAAACCTCCAGCGCAGTCTTCAACACCGCACTCAAGTGCCGGCGCTGGCTTTTTTGATGCTCCAGCAACACCACCCGCCGGGTCAGTTGCGGCTCGCCAAACGGCAGGCAGGTGGCCGGCGGCAGGCGCAGCAGGTCGTCATCCGCCATGGGAATGATCGCCACCCCTAGGCCCATCACTGCCATGCGCGCCAAGGCCTCCTGGCTGTCCAGTTCCATCTGCTCGCTTACCTGCATATGCTGGCGGCGCAGTTCCTGCTCGATCTGCCGCCCGGCCCAGGCCCGCTTGTCGAAGCGCAGGAATGGCTGGCTGGCCAGCAATTGCGCCACGCTATGCCCGGCCAGTTCGGGGCTGGCAATGGCCCAGAAGCGGTCTTCGAACAAGGGCGTGAAGTCGAGGTTTTGCGGGTAGGGGCTGACCGGCTCAGTGGTGATCGCCGCATCCAGCTCACCATCCTCCACGCGTCGTGCCAGCTCCGCCGACATGCCCGACGCCACGCTGATGTGCAACTGCGGGTGGTGCGCCTTGATCCACACCAGTGCCTTGGGCAGGCGCCGCGCCAGTACCGTGTGGATCGCCCCCAGGCGCAGGCGGCCGCGCAGGCTCGGGCCGCTGGCCAGGGCATCGGCCAGTTCGTCGTAGGCCGCCAGTATGCTTTCGGCGCGGGCCACCGCCAGCTGGCCGGCTTCGGTCAGCACCACCTGCCTGCGGCTGCGGTCGAACAAGGTGACCTGCAGTTCGTCTTCGAGGGTCTTGATGTGCAGGCTCACTGCCGAGGGGGTGAGGCTGAGCAGGTCGGCGGCACGGGCGAAGGTGCCATGACGGGCGATGGTCACCAGGGTGCGCAGGGCTTTGAGGGACATGCCGAAGAGATCCGGTTGCAGCTGACAGGGTTGCATTGTCAGGCCCGGACCTATCGCCAGCAATAAATATCGTGCCTCGCGCCAACCCCTGTAGGAGCGGCCTTGTGTCGCGATCGGGCTGCAAAGCAGCCCCGGCAATATCTGCGGCGAAGCTGAAATCAAGGGGCCGCTGCGCGCCCCATCCGACCGGTCCGGCGCCCCGGCAAGGCCGCTCCTACAGCGGATGGTGTCAGCCGTTGCGTGCAGCACGCCCATAGGCCTGGCTGATCCGGTCGATCACCATGGCCAGGGCAACAATTGCCAGCCCGGCCTCCACGCCCTGGCCAACATTCAGGGTCTGGATCCCCGCCAGCACATCCTCGCCCAGCCCGCGGGCACCGATCATCGACGCCACCACCACCATCGACAGGGCCATCATCACCGACTGGTTGAGCCCGGCCATGATGCTCGGCAGCGCCAGCGGCAACGCGATGCGGCGCAAGCGCTGCCAGCGGCTGGCGCCCAGACCATGTGCGGCCTGCAGCAACGAAGGGTCGATCTGGCTCAGGCCCAGTTCGGTCAGCCGCACCAGGGGTGGCAGGGCATAGATCAGCGTGGCGAACACCGCCGGCACCTTGCCCAGGCCGAACAACATCAGCACCGGGATCAGGTACACAAATGCCGGCAGCGTCTGCATCACATCCAGCACCGGTAGCAGCAGCCGCCTGGCCATCGGACGGGACGCGAGCAAGATGCCCAGCGGTACGCCTACCAGCACACACAAGCCGGTACTGACCAGCACCAGCGCCAGGGTCTGCAGCAGTTTGTCCCACAAGCCGAGCATGCCGATCAGTGCCAGCAGCGCCACCAGCACCACGCTACGCAGCAGGCTGCGGCTGGCATGCCAGGCCAGCAGCCCGACCAGCAACAGCAGCAGCCACCAGGGCAGCAGGCGCAGCAGGTTCTCCAGGCCGACCAGCAGCTGCAGCAACCGATCGGAGACGCTGCGCAAGTGGTCGCCGTAGTTCATCACCAGCCAGTCGACCAGGCGGTTGACGCTGTCGGCAAAGGAAAACTGCAGGGCTTGCGGAAAACCGTCGCTCACAGGCTGCCCTCGACCTTGGCGGCGATGTCGGCAGGCAGCCAGGCCTTCCACACATCGCGGTTATCGCGTAGGAAGGTGAGCGCAGCGTCACGCGGCGGGGTGCGTTTTTCGCTCATTTTGGCCAGCGCCTTGTTCAGGCGATCGATCGGCAGGTCGACTTTTTCGAACGCGCTGACCAGGTCCGGGTAGCGTTCACGAAAGACCTTGGATACGCCAATCGACAGCTTCGCCGGTAGCGAACTGCTGCCCTTGGGGTTAGGGTTGGCGGCATCGGTCAGGGTAGCCCAGGCCTGGGCGTCGAAGGGCGGCTCTTCCAGCCGGATAAGCTTGTATCGGCCCATCAGCGGGGTCGGGTTCCAGTAGTAGAACAGCACCGGTTGACCACGGCGGATGGCCGAACCGATTTCTGCATCCATCGCCGCACCGGAGCCACTGCGGAAATTGCTATACAGCTCATTCAGGCCATAGGCCTTGAGCTTCTGGCTGTTGACGGTTTCGGAAGTCCAGCCGCTGGGGCTGTTGAGAAAACGCCCCTTGTCGGGCGACTCCGGGTCGCGGAACACCTGTGGGTAGCGCTTGAGGTCTTCGACCTTGCGCAGCTCGGGCGCCATGGGCTTCAGGTTGCGTGACGCGTCGCCTTCAATCACATAGGCCGGCACCCACCAGCCTTCTTCAGCGTTCTTGACCGTGTCGCCCAGGGCGAACACCTGGCCGGCCTGTTCGGCCTTGACCCACGCAGGGCTGCGCCCGGCCCATTCTTCGGCGATTACCTGCAGGTCGTTACGGGCCAGCGCCACTTCCATGCTGACGGTGCTGCCGGGCAGGGTGTCGGTGGGGTAGCCGTAGCCGCGCTCCACGATCAGCCGCAAAATCTCGGTGGTGAGTGCGCCGCTTTCCCAGCCAATGGCACCAAAGTGGATGGGCGCGGGCTGCTCTGCAGAGGCGGCGCTATCGGTGCTGGCCAGGCCCGCAGTCAACAGCAGCCCGGCCAGCAGCGCTGGAATTCTTTTCATGGACACCTCGTCGTCGACAGTGGGGCAAGTGTAGACGACGCGGTTTTGCCAGTTTTCGGGGCCACTGGCATGGCCCCGTTGGCCTCAGACGCGGAACTGGTCCATCAGCGCCTGCTGCTGGTTGGCCAGGCTGTTCAGCGACTGGCTGACCCGCGCCGATTCGTTGGCCTGGCCCGACAGCGATTCGGTGACATCGCGGATGGTCGCCACGTTGCTGTTGATTTCCTCGGCGACCGCGCTTTGCTCTTCGGCAGCGGAGGCAATCTGCAGGTTCATGTCGGTGATCACCGTGACGGCCTGGCCAATGCGCTGCAGCGCGGTAACCGCCTGGCCAACCTGCTGGACACCACCCTGTGCCTGGCGGTGGCTGTGGTCCATGGCGCCGACCACTTCGCGGGTGCCGTTTTGCAGTGCTTCGATCACCTGGCGGGTTTCTTCCACCGATTCCTGGGTGCGCTGGGCCAGGTTGCGTACCTCGTCGGCGACTACGGCAAAGCCACGACCGGCCTCACCGGCGCGGGCGGCCTCGATGGCGGCGTTGAGTGCCAGCAAGTTGGTCTGCTCGGCGATCGAGCGGATCACCTCCAGCACCGAGCCGATCTTCTCGCTGTTTTGCGCAAGGCCCTCGACTTCGGCCATGGCGTCGCTCATGTTGGCGGCCAGGGCATCGATGCTGGTGGTGGTGCGCTCGATCACCGCCAGGCCTTCGCGGGTGGCCTGGTCGGCATCGCGCGCGGCCTGCGCAGCCTGGGCAGCGCTACGGGCGACGTCCTGGGCAGTGGCGCTCATTTCATGCGAGGCGGTGGCCACCTGGTCGACCTGGCGGTACTGCTGCTCCATGCCGGCACTGGTTTCGGTGGCAATTGCCGAGGACTGGTCGGCAGTGCCACGGGCGGCCTGCACCGAGCGTTTGACCTCGGCGATGGTCGGCTGCAGCTTGTCGAGGAAGCGGTTGAACCAGCCGGCCAGTTCACCCAGCTCGTCCTGCTTCTGGTAGGTCAGGCGGCGGGTCAGGTCGCCTTCGCCGCTGGCGATGTCCTTGAGCATGGCGGCCACGCCCAGGATCGGCCGGGTAACCCCGCGGGCCATCAGCCACACCATCAGCAGGCCGGCAATCGCGGCAGCCAGGCCCAGGCCCAGCTCCAGCAGGGTGCCGCTGGTGTTCAGGGCGTCCAGCTCCTGCTTCAGCGTTTCGGCCGGCCCGGTCAGGGCGCTTTCCGGTACATCCAGCAATACGCCCCAGGGTTGTGCGTCGGGGATCGGCGGGAACGCCGCCAGTACCTTCAGGCGCTGCTGGTCGTGGAGGATGCTCAGTTTGCCGTCGGCCAGCTTGCGCACCAGCTCGGCGCCGTTGGCCGGGTCGACCTGGTCGAAGCGCTGGGCAAGCTTGCTGGCGTCGGCGCTGTAGCCCGCCAGCAGGCCGACCGGGCTAAGGATGCCGACCGTGGTGCGGCCTTCGTACAGGCTGCGGCTGGCCTCCTGGCTCAGCGCCTGCAGGCTGTTGAGGTTGATGTCGATGGACAGGGTGGCAATGATCTTACCGTTGACCGCCAGCGGAAAGACGATGCTGGTCATCAGCACTTGCTGGCCGTCGATGTTGTAGAAGTAGGGCTCCACCACGCACACCTTGCCGGTGTTGCGCGGGCACACCCACCAGGTGTTGGCCGGCTGACCGCTGGGGCCAATCTCACTGTTGGCCATATCGTGTTCGGGCAGGGCCATCGAGGTCAACTGGCCGGCACGCGGTTGTGACCAGTACAGGGCGAAGCGCCCGGTTTCGTTGCTGCCCAGTTCCGCCTTGCCGGCAAACAGGCTGTCCTTGTTGTCCAGTGCGTTGGGTTCGAATACCAGCGACAGGCCGAGCAGGTCGGGGTTGGCTTGCAGGGCTGCGCGCACCTGGCGGGTCATGTCCTCGCGCAGGTCGAAGGCATCGAGAAAGCGTTTTTCTGCCTGTTCACGCAAGAACAGCACCTGGCGGGCGAACCCGGCGCCGTACTGGTAGGCGTCCATGAACTGGCGGCGGATGTTCAGCGCCTGCACTTCACCTTGCGACTCGATGCGCGACTGCGCGGCTTCGGTCAGCATCTGCATGCTGCTGGCCTTGACCAGGTCCGAGCTGTGGTCCATGCGGTACAGCGACAGGCCGACGAGCAAGGTGACGATGCCGGCCAGACAGAGACCGGCGAGCAGGGTGATTTTCCACTGGATGGAAAGTTGTCGCAAAGGCATGGGGTGGGTCCCTTTTTTGGGCAGTAAGGGTTATGGCTTTGGGGCTGGGTTGGGGCTGAGAGGAGCCTGCCTTGAGGTATTTGGTGCCTGCGAGATCGAGCGCCGCCCGCGCGGCGCTTCGCGGGACAAGCCCGCTCCCACAGTCTGTTTCGGGCCAATCTGTCCTGTGCAATTACCGCTGCCCGCCTTGGTGCATGATTGAAGATCAATGCAAAGCAGTTGCGTCCCCTTCAGATATCGAAGGGGACAAACAAGGCGGACAGTGGTGACCTCACAGGAGTGACTGGCCCGAAACAGACTGTGGGAGCGGGCTTGCCCCGCGAAGCGCCGCGCGGGCGGCGCTCGATCTCACAGGCACCAGAAATCTCCAGCCAGGCACCCCAAACCCCACCCTGTATCGGCCCACGCCCTTTTTTCTTTATTCAAACATTCAATTTAAAATCCAGCCCCCTGTGAAACCCGCCGCAACATGGCATTTTTGACATCTGCCCCCCACTGCTTCAGAGTTCGCGCTTTTTTCTGTCGTAATGAGGTAAGCCAACCATGAATGCAGTGATCGCCGCGGTCGGCATCATGCTGATACTCAGCCTGTCCCGCGTGCACGTGGTCATCGCCCTGATCATCGGTGCGCTGGTCGGTGGGCTGGTCGGTGGCCTGGGCATCGAAGGCACGCTCAAGGCCTTCAACGGTGGCCTGGGTGGCGGGGCTACGGTGGCGTTGTCCTACGCACTGCTCGGCGCCTTTGCCGTGGCCATCGCCAAGTCCGGGCTGGCCCATGCCTTGGCCGACCGCGCCCTGGCCATGATCGACCGTCAAGGCCACGCCAACGGCGGCAAGGTCAAATGGCTGATGATCGGCCTGATGCTGACGGTGGCCGTGTCGTCGCAGAACATCCTGCCCATCCACATTGCCTTCATCCCGCTGCTGGTGCCGCCGCTGCTGTACGTGCTGACCCGTCTGCGCATTGACCGCCGGCTGATCGCCTGTGTGATTACCTTCGGCCTGATCACCCCGTACATGTTCCTGCCGGTGGGCTTTGGCAATATCTTCCTCAACGAGATCCTGCTGGCCAACGTTGCCCGCGCGGGTGTCGACGTGAGCGGTGTCAACGTCACCCACGCCATGGCCATTCCGGCTGCCGGCATGCTCGTCGGCCTGTTGCTGGCCGTGTTCATCAGCTACCGCAAGAAGCGTGACTACGACCTGGCGCGCATCGAACAGGTAGAGCAGGTGAGCGTGCAGTACAACCCGCTGACCCTGATGGTGGCCGGGCTGGCAATTGCTGCCGCCTTCATCGTCCAGTTGCTGCTGGACTCGATGATCATCGGCGCCATGGTCGGCTTCCTGATCTTCTCGTTGTCGGGCATCGTCAAGTGGAAGGACACCGACGACCTGTTCACCGAAGGCATGAAGATGATGGCCATGATCGGCTTCATCATGATTGCCGCGTCCGGCTTTGCCGACGTAATGAAAGCCACCGGTGAAGTGAAGAGCCTGGTGGAAACCTCGGCGCAGTGGATCGACCACAGCAAGGGTGTCGGCGCCTTGCTGATGCTGCTGGTGGGCCTGCTGGTGACCATGGGCATTGGCTCGTCGTTCTCCACCGTGCCGATCCTGGCCGCGATCTTCGTGCCACTGTGCGTGCAACTGGGCTTCGACCCGCTGGCCACGGTGTGCATCGTCGGTACTGCCGGTGCCTTGGGGGATGCGGGGTCGCCAGCGTCGGACTCGACCCTGGGCCCGACCTCGGGCCTGAACGTGGATGGCCAGCACCACCACATCTGGGACACCGTGGTCCCGACATTCATCCATTACAACCTGCCGCTGCTGGCGTTCGGCTGGCTGGCGGCGATGACCTTGTAAGGCGGGGAGGGCGTTAGCCCTTGCCGGGCGGCGGCGAGATGCGGTTGAGCACGGTGCTGCCGTCCTTGCTGCGGGTCAGGTAGACCGGCAGCACCTTGGGCAGGTTGTTGACCAGGCGCGCCACTTCACGGGTGTTGTAGATGCCGCTGATGCGGATGCGCCCGGTGCTGGCATCGGCCAGCAGCAAGGGCGCGTCGAGGTAGCGGTTGATCACCGGCAACGCCTGTTCCAGGCTCAGGTTGTCGAGCACCAGCTTGCCGTTGCGCCACGCCAGGCTGTTACCGTAGTCGTCGTTTTGCTCCAGCTGTGGCTCGAAGTCACCTTTGTGGTAGCTGGCCTGCATGCCAGGGCCAAGGCGGTAACCGCCGGCGCTGCCATCACTGGAAACCAGTACCGAGCCTTCCACCAGGGTGACCTTGACCTGGTCCTGGTACTTCCACACGTTGAACTGGGTGCCGGTCACCCGCGTCTGGCCGCGGCCGGCATGCACGATGAACGGGTGGCTGCTGTCGTGCTGGACCTTGAAGAACGCCTCGCCACGCTTGAGCGTGACCTGGCGCTGGTCCTTGTAGTTGAGGTAGGTAAGCTCGGTATTGAGGTTGAGCTGTACCGTGCTGCCGTCGCTCAGCTCCACCGTTTGCATGCGGTCGCCGGCTTCGAAATGCTGGTAGTGGTTAGGCAGCCATCCTTGCTCCCAGCCCACCCAGCCGGCCAGCGGCAGCACCGCCAGGGCGATGGCGGCGGCCGAAGCCAGCGGCCGCCAGCTACGCGGGCGCCTGGCTGGCTTGGCCGTAGGGTTGAAGTCGATGACTGTGGCCGTGCGCGGCAGCAGGTCGGCGGTTTGCCAGATTTCCAGCATCGCCTGGTATTCCTCGGCATGCCGCGGGTCGGCCGCCAGCCAGCGGGCGAACGCCTCACGCTCGGCTGCCGTGCAATCTTCGGCATGCAGGCGCATGCACCAGTGCGCGGCGGCGTCGGTGATGGCATCGTCTGGGCTGGGATTGAGGCGGTCGTGGTTCATTGCGGCTCCGGGTTTTGCGCATTCTACCCTTGCTGAAGGGCCCCCGAGAACCGGCGTAATGGCGAATGACTATCAGTTGTGCCGGTTTTTCGTCGGATTTGCAACGGTTTTTCGGCGTTTGAGAACCTTTCGCGCACGCGATCGTATGGGGCTGCTTTGCAGCCCTATCGCGACACAAGGCCGCTCCTACAGGGGCAACGCCCAGCCGCGAGGTTGTCGCGTTCCTCTGTAGGAGCGGCCTTGTGTCGCGAAAGGGGCGCAAAGCGCCCCCGGCGGTCCATCAGAACTGCGCCGCCTCCAGCCCATAAAGGCTGCCACTACCCGCCCGAATGCTGGCCTCCAGCCCCAACCCCCGCGGCAACACCCGCTGGAAGAAGAACGCCGCACACGCAAGCTTCGCCCCATAAAACGCCGCATCTTCATCACGCCTGGCCAACGCCACCGCAGCCATCCGCGCCCACATATAGGCATACGCAGTCAGCCCGAACAGCTGCAGGTACTCCACCGCCACCGCACTGACCAGGTTGGCGTCTTCAGCCGCCCGCGCCCGCAGCCAGGCGCTGGTCGCCTCCAGCCGCGCCAGGCTGGCCTGCAAGGCCTCGCGGTGCAGAGGCGCGCCCACGCTGAACGCCCGCACTTCGGCAGCAAAGCTGGCCAGCGCCTGGCCGCCGTCGGCCAGCACCTTGCGCCCGAGCAGGTCCAGGGCCTGGATACCATTGGTGCCTTCATAGATCTGCGCAATGCGCACATCACGCACCCGTTGCTCCTGGCCCCATTCACGAATGTAGCCATGGCCGCCATACACCTGCTGGCCGAGTACACAGCTTTCCAGGCCATTGTCGGTGAAGAACGCCTTGGCCACCGGGGTCAGCAGCGCCACCAGGCGCTGGGCATGCTCGCGCTCACCGGCATCTTCGGCATAGCGCGCCAGGTCCAGTTGCTGGCCGACGTAGGCGGCAAACGCCCGGCCACCTTCGGTGAGGGTGCGCATGGTCAGCAGCATGCGCCGAACATCGCCGTGCTGGATGATCGGGTCGGCTGCCTTGTCCTGTGCCTGCGGGCCACTGGCGGCGCGGCTTTGCAGGCGCTCGTTGGCGTAACGGGCGGCGCTCTGGTAGGAGGCTTCGGCACAACCGATGCCCTGGATGCCGATGGACAGGCGCTCGTAGTTCATCATGGTGAACATCGCTGCCAGGCCTTTGTTCGGTTCGCCGACCAGGTAACCGGTGGCACCGTCGAAGTTCATCACGCAGGTGGCCGAGGCCTTGATACCCATCTTGTGCTCGATCGAACCGCAATGGGCGGCGTTGCGTGCGCCCAGGCGGCCATCGGCCTCGACCAGGTACTTGGGCACCAGAAACAGCGAGATGCCTTTGGCGCCGGCAGGCGCATCCGGTAGCTTGGCCAGCACCAGGTGGACGATGTTCTCGGTCAGGTCCTGTTCGCCGCCGGTAATGAAGATTTTGCTGCCACTGATGCGGTAGCTGCCATCGGCCTGGGGTTCGGCGCGGCTGCGGATCAGCCCTAGGTCGGTACCGGCCTGGGGTTCGGTCAGGCACATGGTGCCGGCCCAGCGGCCCTCGTACAGCGGCGGCAGGTACGTGGCCTTGAGCGCCTCGCTGGCATGGGCATCGATTGCCAGGCAGCTGCCGGCGCTCAGCGCCGAATACAGGCTGAAGCTGCAGTCGGCGGCGTAGAGCATTTCTTCGAACAGCACGCCGAGCATTTTTGGCATGCCCATGCCGCCATGTTCGGGGTTGCCGCCCAGGCCGACCCAGCCGCCTTCGCGGTAAGTGTGCCAGGCCTCTCGGAAGCCGTCGGGGGTGGTGACTGAGCCGGCGTCGAAGTGCACGCCTTGTTCGTCGCCGTTGCGGCTGAGTGGGGCGATCAGCTGGGCGGTAACCTTGGCCGCTTCTTCAAGGATGGCGTCGGCGGTGTCGGCGTCGATGCGCTCGGCCAGGGCGGGCAAGCGGGCCCACAGGGCCGGGGCGTTGAAGACGTCGTGCAGGATGAAGCGCATGTCGCGCAGGGGGGCGGAGTAGGTGGTCATGGGTGGCTCTTGAAAGGGGAAATCAGGATTGGCCCTTTCGCGGGTGAACCCGCTCCTACAACGGTCTGTGTAGGAGCGGGTTTACCCGCGAAAGGGCCGCTACAGGATCAGAGGGCTTTGGCCCGATCGCGCAACACGTACTTCTGGATCTTGCCGGTCGAGGTCTTGGGCAGCTCGCCGAACACCACGGTCTTGGGCACCTTGAACCCGGCCAGGTGTTCGCGACACCACCCGGTGATGTCGGCCTCGCGGGTGTCTTCACGCCCCGATTTCAGGGCAATGAAGGCGCACGGCGTTTCCCCCCATTTCTCATCCGGGCGTGCCACCACGGCGGCTTCAAGCACTGCCGGGTGCTTGTACAGGGCGTCCTCGACCTCGATGGTGGAAATGTTCTCGCCACCGGAAATGATGATGTCCTTGAGCCGGTCCTTGATCTCGACATAACCGTCGGCATGCCACACCGCCAGGTCGCCGGTGTGGAACCAGCCGCCACGGAAGGCTTCGGCGGTGGCTTCGGGGTTTTTCAGGTAGCCCTTCATCACCGTGTTGCCGCGCATGAAGATCTCGCCCAGGGTATTACCATCGCGTGGCACCGGCTCGAGGGTTTGCGGGTCGGCGACCATCAGGCCGTCCAGGGTCGGGTAGCGCACACCCTGGCGCGACTTGATCCGCGCGCGCTCTTCCAGCGTCAGCTCGTCCCATTCATCGTGCCAGGCGCACACGGTCACCGGGCCGTAGACTTCGGTCAGGCCATAGGTATGGGTAACCTTGATGCCCATTTCCTCGACGGCGCCAATCACCTTGGCCGGTGGCGCGGCGCCGGCGACCATGGCCTGTACCGGGTGCTCGATGGCCGCCTTGGCTGCCTCGGGCATGTTGACCAGGGCGTTGAGCACGATCGGCGCGCCGCACAGGTGGCTAACCCGGTGTTCGCGGATCAGGGTCAGGATTTTCTGCGGGTCGACCCGCCGCAGGAACACATGGGTGCCGGCCAACGCGGTGATGGTCCAGGGGTAGCACCAGCCGTTGCAGTGGAACATCGGCAAGGTCCACAGGTACACCGGGCGGTGGCCCATGGCCCAGGTGATCTGGTTGCCCAAGGCGTTCAGGTAGGCGCCACGGTGGTGGTAGACCACGCCCTTGGGGTTGCCGGTGGTGCCGGAGGTGTAGTTCAGCGAAATTGCCTGCCACTCGTCATCCGGCCATTCCCAGGCAAAGTCCGGGTCGCCTTCGGCAAGCAGGGCCTCGTAGTCCAGTTCGCTGACCGCACGGCCTTCGCCGTACTCCGGGTCATCCACATCGACCACCAGCGGCGGGTGTTCGAGCAGCGCCAGGGCGGCCTCGACCACCGCGTGGAACTCGCGGTCGGTGATCAGCACCTTGGCCTCGCCATGCTGCAGCATGAAGGCAATGGCCTCGGCGTCCAGGCGTACGTTAAGGGTATTGAGCACAGCGCCGGTCATGGGCACGCCGAAGTGGGCTTCGAGCATGGCCGGGGTGTTTGGCAGCATCACTGCCACGGTGTCGCCACGGCCAATGCCGCGGCCAACCAAGGCGCTGGCCAGGCGTCGGCAGCGTTGGTAGGTATGCTGCCAGTTGCGGCGGATGGCGCCGTGGATGACCGCCGGGTAGTTGCCGTACACGGCAGCGGTGCGTTCGATGAAGCTCAGCGGGGTAAGGGCGACATGGTTGACGGCAGCGGGCATCAGGCCCTGGGCATAGATCGACATGCGGTAATCCTGTAGGGGAGGCAGGCGCAACCTGTGCTGCCTGGCCCCCGATGGCTGATTGTTAGCTCTGTTCAGGGTGCAGAGAGGCGGACGGTGGGCCGCTCCCTCTGTCGCAGTTTTACGCGATTCGCTATATTAGTAGGAATATCGACTATAGCAATATAGTAAAACTACTATAAGAAGGGCCGCCTGCCGTGGACAAGACTGTTTCCCCCTTGCTCGCCAGGGACCCACAACCCAGCCTGCTGCTGGCCAACGATGCCCGCCCGCTGGCCCTGAACCCGGCGTTGCAGGCCTGGGTCGCCGAGGGGCCGACGCTGGCCGCCTGGCTGCCCGCCAACTGCGCAGCGCTGGTACGTGCCTGCCTGCGCCAGCAGCGGGCGATCAGCGATGTCGAAGTACAGGTCGGCGAGCGCATCGTGTTGTGGACCTTCGTGCCGGACGACCACGGCCAGCAGGTTGTGGGTCGCTGCCGTGACGCCAGCGAAGAGCGCCGAGGTGCACGCGAGGCCAGCCGCGCCCGGCGCCTGTACCGGCTGATCATCGAAAACACCACCGACCTGATCTCGCGGCACAGCCCCGATGGCCGCTTTCTCGATGCTTCACCGGCCGCCTACCGCCTGTTGGGGCTATGGCCCGAGCAATTGCGTGGCATGCCGGTGTACAGCCTGCTGCACCCGCGCGAGCGGCGCCAGGTACTGCGCCAGGCGGCCGCGGCACTGGACCAGGATGGCTACCACACCATGACCTGCCGGGTACGCCAGGCCACTGGCGGCTACCGCTGGTTCGAGATCGCCAGCCGGGCGATCCGCGAGACCTACACTGGCGCGGTGGTGGAGGTGGTCAGCGTGTCCCGCGACATCACCTTGCGCATCGAAGCCCAGGAAAGTTTGGCCCACAGCGCCCGCCTGGCCACCTTGGGCGAACTGGCCTCGGGCATTGCCCATGAAATCAACCAGCCATTGGCAGCCGTGGTCAACTATGCCAACGCCAGCCAGCGCTACCTGCACAGCCTGGCGCGCGACCCACAGGCCCGCGAGCGGGTTGGCCAGGGCCTGCAGCGCATCAGCGAGCAGGCCACCCATGCCGCCGAAGTGATCCGCCGTCTGCGCGCCTTCCTGCGCAAGGGGCCACGCCGCCTGCAGGCGCTGGACGTGGCTGAAGTGGCCGGCGAAGCCATGCGCCTGTGCGCCTGGGAGGCTGCGCGTGACCAGGTGCAGGTCGAGTTGCGCATGAGCGCGCAACTGCCTTGGGTGTATGCCGACCGGGTGTTGCTGGAGCAGGTACTGCTCAACTTGCTGCGTAACGCCATCGATGCCAACCGCGAGCAGCATGGCGAGCGGCCGTCACGTATCCTGCTCGGCGCCGCACGCGAGGGCGACGGCGTGCTGGTCGAGGTGGCCGACCAGGGGCCGGGCGTGGCGCCCGAGCGCCTGGATGAAATATTCACGCCGTTCACCACCAGCAAGGCCGACGGCCTGGGCCTGGGCTTGAGCATGAGCCGCAGCCTGATCGAAGGTTTTGGTGGCAGCCTGTGGGCACGGGCGGGGGATGACGGCGGTCTGGTACTGTGCTGCCGGTTGGCGGTCAGCAGGGGATAAGGGGAAGCTGCGGTGCAAGCGAAAGTGTATGTGGTCGATGACGACCAGGGGATGCGCGACTCGACGGTCTGGCTGCTGCAGTCGGTGGGCTTGCAGGCCCTGCCGTTTGCCACCGGGCAAGCATTTCTCGATGCCTGTGTCGATGACGGGCCTGCCTGTGTGCTATTGGATGTGCGCATGCCGGGGCTGGGCGGGTTGGCAGTGCAGCAGGCGATGCGCGAGCGCGGCCTGACGCTGCCGGTGATCTTTGTCAGCGGCCATGCCGATGTGCCGATCGTGGTGCGGGCGTTCAAGGCCGGTGCCTGCGACTTTATCGAAAAGCCCTACAACGACCAGTTGCTGCTCGACAGCGTGCAGGCAGCACTGGAACACGCCGGGCGGGCCAGGCAGGGTGACCAGGCGCAGGCACGGGTACAGGCGCGTATCGACGGCCTGACGCCGCGTGAGCGGGATGTGTTCGTGCCGTTGGCCCAGGGCTTGAGCAACCGCGAGATTGCCGAGCAGCTGGGTATCAGCGTGAAAACCGTCGACCTGTACCGCGGGCGGGTGATGAAGCGGCTGCAGGCCACCAGCCTGGCAGAGCTGGTGGGCATGGCCATTGCCTGCGGGGCGGTCGAGGCGTTGGGCCTGCGAGCCCTGTAATTGCAACCTGTGCGGGTTATGTGGGCAGAACGGGCTTGCTCAAATTCACGCACAGGGGAAATGAGCGGCTTGGACAGCGATGGGTTCATTTGTCCCAGGTTTCAGGGCAGCCCGTGCACCCCTCCATGTTGGCCTCCTGAAAATTCCCATAGTGCTGTCGCGCCCCACGCAAGTCAGCGCGTGCCAGGTTGCTCTGGCCGAACTTGGCCTCCTGCAGGTTGGCATCGCCCAGGTTGGCCCCTTGCAGGTCGGCCTTGCTCAGCCAGGCCATTTCCAGGTCCGCCGCCTGCAGGTTGGCCTGCTGCAGCTTGGCCCCGGGCAACCGGGCGAACTGCAGGTAGGCCGCGCTGAGGTCGGCTTTCTCGAACTGCGCTCCCTGGGCGAACAAGCCCCAGCCCTGAATGGCCACCAGGCGGCTACGGCTCAGGTCGGCCAGACGCAGGTTGCTTTGCTGCAGGCTGGCGCGGGTCAGGTTGGCGCCTTGCAGGCGGGCTTTCTCCAGGTTGGCCAAGTCCAGCTGGGCGTGACGCAGGTCGGCATCGCGCAGGTCGGCGCCGGCCAGGTTCATCTTGCGCAGGTCCTGGTTGGCCAGGTTGGCACCGCGCAGGTTGGCGCCCGGGCACTGGCTGGCTTCGGCAATGATGCAGCCATTGATGGCCAGGGGTGTATCGTTGCCATCTTCATCAGTAGTTGCCGCCAGGGCCGGGGTGAGTACCAACAACAGGGCGAAGGGCAGGTAGTTCATCGCGAAAGGCTCTCGACAGGAAAAGGGCAAAACGGGGAGGGGCACAGGCCGCTCCCCGCTGCAGGTCACCGCTGTGCGGTCTTGTTGTCCCAGCTCGGGATCTTGAACACCCAGAACGAGCCACCCTGGGCCACCGGCTTGGTCAGCTCGGCCATGTCGCCACCCCACAGCGGCACCGCGCCGCCGTAGCCGACCGTCACGCCGATGTACTGCTCGCCGTCCTGTTCCCAGGTTATCGGCGGCGAGACGATGCCGCTGCCGGTCTGGAACTTCCACAGCTCCTTGCCCGTCTTGGCGTCGAAGGCCTTGAAGAAACCATCGCCGGTGCCGGTAAACACCAGGTTGCCCTTGGTTGCCAGCACGCCAGCCCACAACGGCAGGTGCTCCTTGTGTTCCCACACCAGTTTGCCGGTGGACGGGTTCATGGCGCGCAGGGTGCCGACGTGGTCGTCGTACATGCGCTTGATGCGGAAGCCCATGCCCAGGTACGCCGAGCCTTTCTTGTAGTTCACTTCCTCGGTCCAGTACTCCTCCTTCCACTGGTTGCCAGGGATATAGAACAGGCCGGTGTCCTGGCTGTAGGCCATGGGGTTCCAGTTCTTGCCCCCGAGGAACGGCGGCGACACCTCGACCGGCTTGCCCTTGGTTTCACCCGGTAGCGGCTTGGCCGGGCGCTGGCCAGGGTTTTCCACCGGGCGCCCGGTCTTCAGGTCGATATGGCTGGCCCAGGTGATGTTGTCGACAAAGGGGAAGGCGTTCTGCAACTTGCCGTTGTTGCGGTCGACCACGTAGAAGAAGCCGTTGCGGTCGGCGTGGCCGGTGGCCTTGACCACCTTGCCGTCCTTGTCCTTGTAGTCGAACAGCACCAGCTCGTTGTTGCCAGAGAAGTCCCAGGCATCGTTGGGGGTGTGCTGGTAGAACCATTTGACTTCGCCGGTACTCGGGTCGACGCCGACCTGGCCAGAGGTGTACAGGCTGTCGAAGTCATGCGGGTTGCCGTCTTTCGAGGTGCGCGCCCAGGTGTTCCACGGGCCCGGGTTGCCCGCACCGACAATGATGGTGTTGGTCTCGGGGTCAAAGCTGGCGCTCTGCCATGGGGCGCCTCCGCCGTGGCTCCAGGCTTCGACCTTACCGGTTTCGGTGGTCGGGTCATCCGGCCAGGAGGGGGCCTTTACGTCGCCGGTCGGGCTGCTGTCCTTGCCGTTGAGGCGGCCCATGTGGCCTTCGACAAAGGGCCGCATCCACACTTCTTCGCCGGTGTCCGGGTCGCGCGCGAACAGCTGGCCGACCACGCCGAACTCATCCCCGGAGCTGCCGTGAATCAGCAACACCTTGCCACTGGTCTTGTCCTTGATCAGCACGGGCGCGCCGGTCATGGTGTAGCCGGCGCTGTGGTCGCCGAACTTCTTGTTCCACACTACCTTGCCGGTGTGCTTGTCGAGGGCGATGAGCCGCGCATCGAGGGTGCCGAAGTAGATCTTGTCGCCATAGATGGCCGCGCCACGGTTGACCACATCACAGCACGGGCGAATGTTGTCGGGCAGGCGGTGGTTGTAGGTCCACAGGCGCTTGCCGGTTTTGGCATCGAGGGCGAATACCCGCGAGTACGAGCCGGTGACATAGACCACGCCATCGCTGACGATGGCCTGGGATTCCTGGCCGCGCTGCTTCTCGTCGCCAAACGAGTAGGACCAGGCCGGCGTCAGCTTGAACACGTTCTGGTCATTGACCTGGGCCAACGGGCTCCAGCGCTGAGCATTGGTGCCCATGCCGTACTGCAGCACGTCGTGGGTGGTGAGGTGATCGTTGGCGATGTCTTCCCAGGTGACGTTCTTGCCGGCAGGTGCCGCAGGGGGGGTGGCCGCTGTTGCCACGCTGCCCAGGGCCAGGCTACCGGCCATCAGCAGCACGCGCACGCTCAGGGCCAGAGGGGAAAGGGCGGGTAGCGATCTTATTGTCATGGTTGCAGTTCCCAGTGGAGGTTTTGGCCTGCACAGGGTGGGCTGCAGCGACAGTTGCGGGATACGGAAAAAGTCCCGCCCTTGCCGGGAAGAGTTCCCGGCCGGCACCTCATTTGGCCCTTCGCCACAAGCCCTACTACCAAGGGAGTAAGGCCCGGCCACCAAAGCAGCATTCGGCCGCCTGCGGGGTGTTTTTAAGATGGCGGCACGGCCTCTGTGGTTGAGGCTCTGCGTGCAATGGTGAGGGCATAACAATGACAAAAAAACGCAATGTGTTGCTTGCTGCAGGTCTGCTGGCCGGGGCGGTGTTGACCGGTACGGCCTGGGCCCATGGCAACGTGGTCCCGCAGGCTGTGGAGACCAAGGGCCTGACCCCGATCAAGGACGCTGGCGTGAGCCTGGACGCTGACGGCTGGGCGGCGGTCAACCCTTACCGCAGTTCACCTGAACACGACAAGGCGGTGGAAATCGGCGCCTCGGCCTACAACCAGAATTGCGCGGCCTGCCACGGCCTGGAAGCCAAGTCGGGCGGCATTGCCCCCGACTTGCGCATGCTCGATGAAGGCGACGCTGGCGATGAATGGTTCGTCGAGCGCGTGCGTCACGGCGCGGTGCGTGACGGCCGCGTGTACATGCCGAAAATGGCCGACTACCTGAGCCAGGAAGCCCTGTGGGCGGTACGCACCTATCTGGACAGCGTCCACGTCGAGGAGTAACGGCCATGCGTCTGTGGGCGGTGCTGTTGAGTAGCCTGCTGCTGTGCTGCGCAGCAGCCCAGGCGCAGGTGCGCAACTACGACGCGATCATCGCCGCCGGCGAGCTGAAGGTGGCGGTGTACAAGGATTTTGCGCCTTACAGTTTCCAGGACCACGGCCAGCCGCGTGGCGTCGATGTGGAACTGGCGCAGGCGTTGGCCGAGGCCATGGGCGTGCGCCTGCAACTGATCTGGGCGCCGCCCGGGGAAAAGCTCGACGACGACCTGCGTGACTACATCTGGCGCGGTAGCCCGCTGCGCCATCAGCAGTTGGCCGACCTGATGATGCGGGTGCCGTACGACCACGATTACGCACAGAAGCGCAACGAGCTGGGTGAACTGGAAAACGCCCAGGTGGTGATGTTCGGCCCCTATCAGGAAGAGCGCTGGCAAGTGGCCTATGACCGTCGCCGGCTGGCCTCGGTGGCCAGTGTCGCGGTGTTCCAGCAGCACCCGATCGGCGTCGAGGTGGACAGCGTGCCATCGTTCTACCTGACCTCGGTGTTCAACGGCATGCTCAGCGCCAGGGCCCACCATTACCCCAGCGTGCAGCAGGCGTTTGCGGCCATGCAGGCTGGCCAGGTGGACGCGGTGATGGCCATGCGCGGCGAAGTCGACTGGCAACTGCACCAGGCCGCCGACCCGCAATGGGCCCTGGCGGAAAACGCCTACCCGAACCTTGGCAAGCAAGCCTGGGAGATCGGCATGGCGGTGCATGAAAGCAACCGGCAGCTGGCGTATGCCGTGGAAGAGGCGCTGGAGGGGTTGATACGGGATGGGCGGTTGAAGGCGATCTATAGCCGTTACGGACTGCGCTATCAAACCCCGGAAATGTATCAATAGCTGATCCAGCAGGCCTTGATATCAAATGGGCGACACAACTCCCTGTGGGAGCGGATTCACCCGCGAAGAATGCGACACGGTGTATCGCACCGGCATAGCCGGTGTTCGCGGCTAAAGCCGCTCCTACAGGGGGCCAGGCAAGGCTGAAAGCCATTTGTTGATCCATGGGAGCGGATCATGAAACTGAGAGCAACTGTCTTGCTGGCCTGCTGGCTACCCTGGGCCGCCCAGGCCTTGGCCAGCGCGCCAACTGCCAACAACGACCCGGTACCCTCGGTTATGTGGGACTTCTACCACAAGCAACTGCTGGGCCAGGCACCCTTCGTCTTCGATGACCGGGTCAAGCTGCTGGCGCCGCCGTTTGCCGAGGATGCCCGCCAGGTGCCGCTGGAGATCGATGCCCGGGCATTCACCGGCGAGGTGGTGCGTATCATCGCCTGGGCCGAACTCAACCCGCTGCCACGCATTGTCGACTTCCAGCCCGGCGAGCGCGTGCTGCCCTGGCTGTCGATCCGCATCCGCATTGAACAGGCCACGCCCCTGCGTGCGGCCGTGCTTACCCGCGACGGCCTGTGGCATGTTGGTTCGACCTTGATCGATGCCGCCGGTGGCGGCTGTACCGCCCCCAGCGTGGTGCGCACCCAGCCTGGCTGGGAAGAGCACCTTGGCGAGGTCCTGGGTGGGCGCTACCCGCGTGGCGACAGTAGCCGTTTGCGCCTGCAAGTAGCCCACCCGATGGACAACGGCCTGGTCAGCGGCATTCCCGAATTCTTCCTCAACCATGCCGAACTGCAAGGCGCCGACGGCCAGCGCCTGGCCAGCCTTGAGCTATACCCGGCCGTTAGCGAAAACCCCAACCTGGGCTTTGATATCCAGGGCGCCGGGCCGACCCGGCTGCTGTTGCAGGACAACAGCGGCAACCAGTTCGAGGCGGCGTTGCCCTGAGCGTGCAGCCTGACCAAACCCCTGACCGGAGCGCTTACATGCGTTGGATACTGCTATTGCTGCTGTGCCTGGGGCTGCCGGCCCAGGCCGATCTGGAATACCGGCTCGCGCCCAGGCAGATCGCCGAGGGCACCTGGTTGCTGGAAGGCAGTACCGACAATTTTGCCAAGGCCAATGGCGGCAATGTGGTCAACACCGCGTTCATCGTGACCGACAGCGGCGTGGTGGTGATCGACAGCGGGCCGTCGAAGCGTTATGGCGAGGCGTTGCGCCAGGCCATTGCCGCCATAACCGACAAGCCGGTGCTGGAAGTGCTGCTGACCCATCATCACCCGGACCATGTGCTGGGCAACCAGGCTTTCGCCGATGTGCCCATTGGTGCCTTGGCCGGTACCGCTGAGCTGCTGCGCCAACAGGGCGATGCCATGGCCGAGAACATGTACCGCCTGGTTGGCGACTGGATGCGCGGCACCGAGGTGGTACTACCGACCCGGGTGGTGGAGCCAGGTGTGACTGAGGTAGGCGGGCACCGGCTGCGCTTGCTGGGGCTGGGCGGGCATACCGGTGCCGACCTGGCGATTTTCGACGAAAAGACAGGCGTACTGTTCGCGGGCGACCTGGTCTTCTACCAACGTGCCCTGACCACGCCCAACAGCCCCGGGCTGGACGTTTGGCTCAACGACCTCGACACCTTGCAGGCGCTGCCGTGGAAGCAGCTGGTGCCCGGGCATGGCCCGGTGGCCAGCGATGCGCAGCCATTTGTGCAGATGCGCGACTACCTGGGCTGGCTGGATGCCCTGATGCGTCAGGGCGCCGCGCGTGGCGACGACATGGCCGAGATGATCCGCAGCCCGATCCCCGAGCGGTTTGCCGGTATCAGCCTGACCCGGTATGAGCTGATTCGCAGTGTCAGCCACTTGTATCCCCGTTACGAACGCCAGCAACTTCAGCGCTTGCCGTGAGACTTTCTGTGCCTGCGAGATCGAGCGCCGCCCGCGCGGCGCTTCGCGGGGCAAGCCCGCTCCCACAGTCTGTTTCGGGCCAATCACTCCTGTGAGTTCACCGCTGGCCGCCTTGTTTGTTCCATTCGATATCGGCTGCGCCACTTCTCTTCATCAATCTCCAGCCATGCACCCAGGGTGCGCGCGCCAAAGGCACAGGAATAATTGGCCCGAAATAGATGTGGGAGCGGCCTTGTGCCGCGAAGCGCCGCGCGGGCGGCGCTCGATTTCCGCACCAGCCCATGTCCCCAGCCGATACCAAGGAACTAGAAAACTCCGCACTCCTGGCAATTGTTGGCGAGCAGGCCGCGACCAAGAATTCTCGGCACACCGGGAAATTTTCCCGGACACAACAAAAAAACCAAAGGTAGCCGACATGACCCGATCTCCACGTCGTCCCGCGTTCGCTGTGAGCCTGGTGCTCAGCGCCATGCTGCTTGCCGGCGCGGCCCACGCCGCCGTCAGCAATGACGAAATCCTTCAGGACCCGAAGAACCCGCAGCAGATCGTGACCAACGGCCTGGGCGTGCAGGGCCAGCGCTACAGCCCGCTGGACATGCTCAACAGCAACAACGTCAAGGAACTGCGCCCGGTCTGGGCGTTTTCCTTCGGCGGCGAAAAACAGCGCGGCCAGCAGGCACAGCCGCTGATCAAGGACGGGGTAATGTACCTGACCGGCTCCTACTCGCGGGTGTTTGCCGTGGACGCGCGCACCGGCAAGAAGCTGTGGCAGTACGATGCCCGCCTGCCCGACGACATCCGCCCGTGCTGCGACGTGATCAACCGTGGCGTGGCGCTGTACGGCGACCTGGTGTTCTTCGGCACCCTCGACGCCAAGTTGGTGGCACTGAACAAGGACACCGGCAAGGTGGTGTGGAGCAAGAAAGTCGCCGACCACAAGGAAGGCTACTCGATCAGCGCTGCGCCAATGATCGTCAACGGCAAGCTGATTACCGGTGTCGCCGGCGGCGAATTTGGCGTGGTGGGCAAGATCCAGGCCTATAACCCGGAAAACGGCGAGCTGCTGTGGATGCGCCCCACCGTCGAAGGGCACATGGGCTATGTGTACAAGGACGGCAAGGCCATCGAAAACGGCATATCCGGTGGCGAAGCCGGCAAGACCTGGCCCGGCGACCTGTGGAAGACCGGCGGTGCCGCGCCGTGGCTGGGCGGCTACTACGACCCGGAAACCAACCTGATCCTGTTCGGCACCGGGAACCCGGCGCCATGGAACTCGCACCTGCGCCCGGGTGACAACCTGTATTCCTCGTCGCGCCTGGCGCTGAACCCGGACGACGGCACCATCAAGTGGCACTTCCAGAGTACGCCGCATGACGGCTGGGACTTCGACGGCGTCAACGAGCTGATCTCGTTCAACTACAAGGACGGCGGCAAAGAGGTCAAAGCGGCCGCCACCGCTGACCGCAACGGCTTCTTCTATGTGCTTGACCGCACCAACGGCAAGTTCATCCGTGGCTTCCCCTTCGTCGACAAGATCACCTGGGCCACCGGCCTGGACAAGGATGGCCGGCCGATCTACAACGAAGCCAGCCGCCCGGGCGCCCCGGGTAGCGAAGCCAAGGGCAGCTCGGTGTTCGTCGCGCCAGCCTTCCTCGGTGCCAAGAACTGGATGCCGATGGCCTACAACAAGGACACCGGGTTGTTCTACGTGCCGTCCAACGAGTGGGGCATGGACATCTGGAACGAAGGCATTGCCTACAAGAAGGGCGCGGCGTTCCTGGGTGCCGGTTTCACCATCAAGCCACTCAACGAAGACTACATCGGTGTACTGCGCGCCATCGACCCGATCAGCGGCAAGGAAGTGTGGCGCCACAAGAACTACGCGCCACTGTGGGGTGGGGTGCTGACCACCAAGGGCAACCTGGTGTTCACCGGCACCCCGGAAGGCTACTTGCAGGCGTTCAACGCCAAGACTGGCGACAAGGTCTGGGAGTTCCAGACCGGCTCCGGCGTGCTTGGCTCGCCCGTTACCTGGGAAATGGACGGCGAGCAATACGTTTCGGTGGTTTCCGGCTGGGGCGGCGCGGTACCACTGTGGGGCGGTGAAGTGGCCAAGCGGGTCAAGGACTTCAACCAGGGCGGCATGCTCTGGACCTTCAAGCTGCCCAAGCAGCTGCAGCAAACCGCAAGCACCCAGCCGTAACGCAACCCTGCCGCCTGCTGCCGGTGCCCTGGCGGTAAGCGGCCCTACTACCAAATGACGAGAGCCCCGCTGCCAACGATGCATTCGCCCGGCAGGCGGGGCTTTTTACCATCGGTCCATCGCCTGTCGCCGGACAGGCATCGACCCGCAGAGGCTCAGCATGATCTACGCACAACCCGGAACTCCAGGCGCCGTCGTGTCCTTCAAGCCACGTTATGGCAACTTCATCAATGGCAAATTCGTGGCGCCCCTGGCTGGCCAATACTTCACCAACAGCTCGCCGGTCAATGGCCAGCCAATTGCCGAATTCCCCCGTTCCACCGCCCAGGACATCGAACGTGCACTGGACGCCGCGCATGCCGCCGCCGATGCCTGGGGCAAGACTTCGGTGCAGGACCGTGCCCTGGCACTGCTGAAAATTGCCGACCGCATCGAGCAGAACCTGGAAGTGCTGGCGGTTACCGAAAGCTGGGACAACGGCAAGGCCGTGCGCGAGACCCTGAATGCCGACGTGCCGCTGGCGGCGGACCACTTCCGCTACTTTGCCGGGTGCATCCGCGCGCAGGAAGGCGGTGCCGCCGAAATCAACGAAGGCACCGTGGCCTATCACATCCATGAACCCCTGGGCGTGGTGGGGCAGATCATTCCGTGGAACTTCCCGTTGCTGATGGCGGCCTGGAAGCTGGCCCCGGCTCTGGCCGCCGGCAACTGCGTGGTGCTCAAACCGGCGGAGCAGACGCCGCTGTCGATCACCGTGTTTGCCGAACTGATCGCCGACCTGTTGCCGGCGGGTGTGCTGAACATCGTCCAGGGCTTCGGCCGTGAGGCCGGCGAGGCGCTGGCGACCAGCAAACGTATCGCCAAGATCGCCTTCACCGGTTCTACCCCGGTGGGCTCGCACATCATGAAATGCGCGGCCGAGAACATCATTCCGTCGACCGTGGAGCTGGGCGGCAAGTCGCCGAACATCTTCTTCGAAGACATCATGCAGGCGGAACCGGCGTTCATCGAGAAGGCTGCCGAAGGCCTGGTGCTGGCGTTCTTCAACCAGGGCGAAGTGTGCACCTGCCCGTCCCGGGCGCTGATTCAGGAGTCGATCTACGAGCCGTTCATGGCCGAGGTGATGAAGAAAATCGGCAAAATCACCCGCGGCAACCCGCTGGACACCGCGACCATGGTGGGTGCCCAGGCTTCGGAGCAGCAGTACGACAAGATTCTCTCGTACCTGCAAATTGCCAGGGAGGAGGGCGCACAGCTACTCACCGGCGGCGCTGCCGAGCGCCTGCAGGGTGACCTGGCCAGCGGTTATTACATCCAGCCGACCCTGCTCAAGGGCCACAACCAGATGCGGGTGTTCCAGGAAGAAATCTTCGGCCCGGTGGTGGGGGTGACCACGTTCAAGGACGAAGCCGAAGCCCTGGCGATTGCCAACGACAGCGAGTTCGGCCTGGGTGCCGGCCTGTGGACCCGCGACATCAACCGTGCCTACCGCATGGGCCGCGGGATCAAGGCCGGGCGCGTGTGGACCAACTGCTACCACCTGTACCCGGCGCATGCGGCATTTGGCGGCTACAAGAAGTCGGGCGTGGGGCGTGAGACGCACAAGATGATGCTGGACCATTATCAGCAGACCAAGAACCTGCTGGTGAGCTACGACATCAATCCGTTGGGCTTCTTCTAAACCGCGTCGCCTTCTTCGCGGGTAAACCCGCTCCCACAGGTTGCTGCGCAGGTTTCAAGATCTGCGCAGTACCTGTGGGAGCGGGTTCACCCGCGAAGAGGCCGGCACTGCAATAGACAAATCCGCAGTGATTCGCTGCCTCCTACCAACGCCCCCCGCAAATTCGTTCCAAAGTAGCATTCGCCCCCGCCGCCCCCCATGCATTAATGCCTCTACCGGAATCACCCGGCAGAAGAAGAGGACTTGCCCTATGTGGACCAAACCCGCCTACGCCGACCTGCGCATTGGCTTCGAAGTGACGATGTATTTCGCCAATCGCTGATGTCTGTCCGGCCACCCTTGCGGTGGCCGGGTCTTTAACCCGGATGCCGCTTTGGTCTGGTTGCTTTCGCGGCGGGATGCTTTACGCTGGCGGTTACCTTCCAGAACAATAAGAACAGGCTTCCCGATGAGCCAGAGTTTCAGCCCGCTTCGCAAGTTTGTATCGCCTGAAATCATCTTCGGTGCCGGCTGCCGGCACAATGTCGCCAATTACGCCAAAACCTTTGGTGCGCGCAAGGTGCTGGTGGTCAGCGACCCCGGCGTGATCGCCGCTGGCTGGGTGGCCGATGTCGAGGCCAGCTTGCAGGCCCAGGGCATCGATTACTGCCTGTATAGCGCCGTGTCACCCAACCCACGGGTCGAAGAGGTGATGCTCGGTGCCGAGATCTACCGGCAGAACCACTGTGACGTGATCGTTGCCGTCGGTGGCGGGAGCCCGATGGATTGCGGCAAGGCCATCGGCATTGTGGTCGCCCACGGGCGCAGCATCCTCGAATTCGAAGGCGTGGACATGATCCGCGTGCCCAGCCCGCCGCTGATCCTGATCCCGACCACCGCCGGCACCTCGGCGGACGTGTCCCAGTTCGTGATCATCTCCAACCAGCAGGAGCGCATGAAGTTCTCCATCGTCAGCAAGGCGGTGGTGCCGGATGTGTCGCTGATCGACCCGCAAACCACCCTGAGCATGGACCCGTTCCTGTCGGCCTGTACCGGCATCGATGCGCTGGTGCATGCCATCGAAGCCTTCGTTTCCACCGGCCACGGCCCGTTGACCGACCCTCATGCGCTGGAAGCCATGCGCCTGATCAATGGCAACCTGGTGGAGATGATCGCCAACCCTGGCGACATTGCCCTGCGCGAAAAGATCATGCTCGGCAGCATGCAGGCGGGGCTGGCGTTCTCCAACGCTATCCTCGGCGCAGTGCATGCCATGTCGCACAGCCTGGGGGGGTTTCTCGACCTGCCGCACGGCTTGTGCAACGCGGTGCTGGTGGAGCATGTGGTGGCGTTCAACTACAGCTCGGCACCGGAGCGTTTCAAGGTGATTGCCGAAGTGTTCGGCATCGATTGCCGTGGCCTCAACCACCGGCAGATCTGCGGGCGCCTGGTGGAGCACCTGATTGCCCTGAAGCATGCCATCGGCTTCCATGAAACCCTGGGCCTGCACGGGGTACGCACCTCCGATATCCCGTTCCTGTCGCAACATGCGATGGACGACCCGTGCATCCTCACCAATCCACGCGCGTCGAGCCAGCGAGATGTCGAGGTGGTCTATGGCGAGGCCCTCTGACGAGCAGCAACGGGCGCTGGCCGGGCTGCTGGGGCTGGGCGACCACTCGGCGCGCAAAAGCCATTACCCGGAGCTTTCTGCCCGCCTGGATGAACTGGAGGCCGAGCGCAACCGCTACAAATGGCTGTTCGAAAACGCCGTGCACGGGATTTTCCAGGCCAGCCTGCAAGACGGCATGCGTGCTGCCAACCCGGCGCTGGCGCGTATGCTGGGTTATGACGACCCGCAAGCACTGCTGTTTTCCCTGACCGACCTGGCCACCCACTTGTTCGATGGGGGGGCTGAAGAGCTGCAGGCAATTACCACGATCCTTGCCCGTGAGCACAGCCTGAACGGTTATGAAACCCGCCTGCGGCGCAAGGACGGCAGCCACCTCGATGTGTTGATGAACCTGCTGCTCAAGCCCGGCCAGGAAGGGCTGGTGGAGGGGTTTGTTGCCGATATCACCGAGCGCAAGCAGGCCCAGCAGCGCCTGCAGCAGCTCAATGACGAACTCGAGCAACGGGTCGCTGCGCGTACCGATGAGTTACTTGAGGCGCGTGATGCCGCCGAAGCCGCCAACCGCAGCAAAGACAAGTACCTCGCTGCCGCCAGCCACGACCTGCTGCAACCACTGAACGCCGCGCGCCTGCTGATTTCGACGTTGCGCGAGCGGCGATTGCCCGAGGCCGAACAGGTGTTGGTGGAGCGTACTCACCAGGCCCTGGAGGGGGCCGAGGACTTGCTGACCGACCTGCTGGACATCTCCCGCCTGGACCAGTCAGCGGTCAAACCGGACGTGGCCGTGTACCACCTGGACGAACTGCTTGCGCCGCTGGTGTCGGAGTTCCGCTCGGTGGCCGATGCGGCGGGCTTGAACCTGCACGCGCGCATTGCTGACTACGCGATCAGCACTGACCTGCGGTTGCTGACGCGGATCCTGCGCAACTTCCTCAGCAACGCCTGCCGTTACACCGACGAGGGTCGAGTCCTGTTGGGCGCGCGGCGTCGCGGCGATCACCTGCGCCTGGAAGTGTGGGATACCGGGCGGGGCATTGCGCAAGACCGGTTACAGGCTATCTTCCTGGAGTTCAACCAGCTGGACGTTGGCCGCGCGGCGGATCGCAAGGGCGTGGGCCTGGGCCTGGCCATCGTCGAGCGGATCGCCAAGATTCTCGGCTACCGGATCGAAGTCCGCTCGTGGCCGGGGCGCGGTTCGATGTTCAGCATCGAAGTGCCGCTTGGCAAAGCGTTGCCGCAGCCCATTCAACACGCCATGCCACAGCCAAGTGCCGGTAACCCGCTACCGGGCCGTCGCCTGCTGGTGCTGGACAACGAAGTGAGCATCCTCGAAAGCATGGGCGCGCTATTGGGGCAGTGGGGCTGCGAGGTGGTCACCGCGACCGACCAGGAGGGTGCCTTGCGGGCGTTACAGGGGCGCGCACCGGAGCTGATCCTGGCGGACTTCCACCTGGATCATGGCGTGGTCGGCTGCGAGGTGGTGCGGCACTTGCGCGAGCATTTTGCCTCGGCCATTCCGGCCGTGATCATTACTGCCGACCGCACTGACCAGTGCCGGCGTTCGTTGCAGGAAATAGGGGCGCCGCTGCTGAACAAACCCGTAAAACCCGGAAAGCTGCGCGCAGTGTTGAGCCAGTTGTTGGGATAGAGCAAGTTTGCGCGGTCCCCTGTAGGAGCGGCCTTGTGTCGCGATCGGGCTGCGCAGCAGCACCAGCAATTTGTGCATTTACGCTGGCATCCTGGGGCTGCTGCGCAGCCCGATCGCGACACAAGGCCGCTCCTACAAAGGTCCGCGTTCACCAGGCGGAACGCTGGGACCCGTTTTCATTGTCTGCCGCTAATCATGTCGTGCTTCTATCATTCAACCCCCACAGCCCTCGCAACGGGGCCTTTCAGAACAATCATCAATCAGGAGTTTCCATGGCAGAGCGAGCAATCCGCGCGTCTTACGCAGGCGTGGCGTACCAGGTGAACATCACCGATGGCCAGCACCAGTGGGCCAGTGACGTTGACACGCAGGCAGGTGGCAGCGATGCAGGGCCGTCGCCGCATGCGCTGTTGCTCTCATCGTTGGGGGCCTGCACTTCGATCACTGTTGCCATGTATGCCCAGCGCAAGGAAATGCCACTGCAAGCCATCAATGTGGACATCAACATCGAGCAGGAACAACTGGGGCGTGAACCCAAGCTCCAGATCTCTCGCGAAATCAGCCTGCACGGGGCGCTAAATGACGAACAACGCGCGCGCTTGCTCGAGATTGCCAATGCCTGCCCCATTCACAAGGTATTGAGCGGCGAAATCTTCATTACCAGCAAACTCCGCGCCGCGAACTAGAGCAATCAAAGCCGGCCAGGAAGTTTGGATCCAGTCGTCACTAAAAACTTCCTATTCGGTCAGCTTGCAGGAAGTTAGTTAACTAACTAATGCGGCTTTAAATACCGCTGGTCGGTGGTCTTGTTCGAAAAATGAACGATTTGCTTGCGGCTCGTTCATATTGGCCAGCGGGTGTATTCCTCCAGAACTGCACCTTGCGCCTTTGCTCAGAAAGTAATGGACGTTCGACCTCATCTGCATCGTCGGGATGCACGTGGGGCTTTTTTTTACCTGAATATTGGAGCAATGCCATGCCCAATCGAGGCTCATCGGGTGAGCCATTGCCTGTGTGAAATAACAGTCTGCACTTTAACTTAACGATATGAATTTGGTCTTGCTGTTGCGATCAAGGCGTTCGCCTGTTTATAACAAGACCCTCTGGTTTCAAGTATTGCGTGGAGAATTCGACGTGGAGATCAATACAATTATTAGCCTGTTCGGGCAGAAAGAATCCATGGAAATGGTGCGGATGTCGGTGATTTATATTCATTTGCTGGCGTGCTGCATCGCGATAGGCCTCGTGTTTGCGAGTGATGTTGAAATGGTCAAGGATTTATTGAAAGGGCATAAACAAGGCGGGCACGACAGTACCCATATGGCGCGTTTGCAGAAGTCTGTGGCCAATGCCTTGATATTCTTGTGGCTGAGCGGTATCGCTGTCATTGGTCTCGATTACCTGGAAAAAGGCATGAACTATTTCGCCAATCCTAAACTTCAGGCGAAAATCATTATTGTCTTGTTACTGACCTTCAATGGCATGTTGTTGCATCGTTATGTATTGCCTGCCCTGCTCAAAGCGGGCTCGTTACTCGACCTGAATGTTGGCGTGCGCACGTTCGCCCTGTTCTCCGGCGCCTTGTCGGGTGTGTCTTGGTTATATGCGGCAATGCTTGGCGTGTGCCGCCCGCTGGCCTGGAAGTACTCGTTGACCGAATTGCTGATGGCCTATCCGGTGTTGATCCTGCTTGGCTTTGCCATGATGGCCACATTGACCCAATGGGCGCGAAAACGCCGTCTGGCCAAAGCGACACAAGCGCCAGCCTGGCCACTGGCGGGTATTCCCTGCTGATTGCCTGAGGTACGCCTTGCGCGAAAACGCCGCGAACCGGTAGCCCGGTTCGCGGCGTTGTTGATCTCACGGGGGAGTGAGGTGGGGAGATAAATCAACAATACTGTGGGCTATCCACTGTTTAAGCCTTTAAGCACCAGTAAAATGGGGCCTACGCCGAATGCCTGCGCAAATGCGCCATCGCCACACCAGAAACGCAGTACTTCAGCCTGCCCAATGGGATGGCAGGGTTTGCCAGCAAGCGCTTCGACCGGCAGCAGGGCATGCGTGTACCCATGCAGAGCCTTGCGGCTTTCACGGGGGCTGACTTCCAGTCACCGGGTGTTCTTGATTACGTAAATTTCGTGCGGGCAACGCAGATGTGTACCAACGATGTACGTGAAATGGCGGTGGCGTTCGAGCGTGCAGTCTTCAACATTGCGTTCAATAACAGAGACGATCATCCGAAGAACTTTGCCTTCCTGATGTCGCCAGAAGGTCGCTGGCAATTGGCACCGGCCTACGACGTGACGTTCTGTGAAGGGCCAGGTGGCTACCACCAGATGGATGTGATGGGCGAGGCGCTGGCAGTTTCCCGCGCACAAGTGCTAAGGCTTGCTGAAGAAGCCGAAGTACCTCTGGACGTTGCCTGCAAACTGATTGACCGCATCTGCGATGTGGCCGGTCAGTTTGCAAGCATTGCCGGGCAACTGTGCCCAGGGGCTATCACCCGTGATACCTTGCAGACAGTTCAAGGGCGGATTGATCAGAACGTTGCCTTGCTGCGCCAGTGACAGCCTGAAGTCTGCACCATACCTGTGGGAGCGGCCTTGCGCCGCGATGGGCTGCAGAGCAGCCCCACGATTTCAGCATCACCGTATATATCGACGGGGCCGCTTTGCGGCCCATCGCGACACAAGGCCGCTCCCACAGAGGCTGTTGATTTCCTAAAATTCAGCCTGAGCGGCTTTCACCAGCCAGTCAATCAACACCTGCAGCCGCTTGGGCATGCCGTCATGGTGCGGGTGAACCAGGTAATAACCGTGATTGGACGTGTCGCGAAAGCCACCAAAAGGCAACACCAGTTCACCCTTGCCTATGCGCTCGCGCACCAGTTGTTCCCGGCCAATGGCGATGCCGGCATGGTTCAGCGCGGCAAGCGTGCAAAGGTCGGAGCGATCGAAGGTCAGGAACCTGCGCGGGAGGTGCACGTCGGTGGCCGTGGCGTTGGCCCACTGCTGCCATTCTGCATCGAATGCAGCGTTGTCCCAGGCCGCCACATCATGCAAGGCGGTGCAGCGCCCCAGCTGCTGCAGCTCGCCGGTCAAACCATGGCTTTCTGCGTATTGGGCAGAACACACTGGGGCAATCCGTTCGCCCATCAAGTGAATGCTGGTAAGCCCTGGGTGGTGGCCATCCGAATAACACAAGACCAGGTCGATCTTGCGGGTTCGGTAATCGATGCTCTCGTTACCCACCCTGATATCCAGCTGGATATCAGGGTAACGGGAGGTGAACCGGGCAAGGCGTGGCACCAGCCAGCACTGCGCGACCGACGGGCGAACGTACAGGGTCAGCTGGCCGGCAATCTCGCCATGCGCGCGTTCCTGAACGGCTTCGTTGATCTCGTCCATCGAGCGCTGCATGACCGCGAACAGGCGTTCGCCGTCCTCGGTCAGGCTTACCTTGCGCGGCATGCGGTTGAACAGTTTCAACGCCAGCTCACGCTCGAGCCGGTTGATGCGGTGGCTCACGGCGCTTGCGCTCAGGCACAGCTCATCGGCCGCACGCGCAAAGCTCAGGTAGCGCGCAGCGACCAGAAACACATGCAGGCTGCCCAGATGGGCACCATTGAGCTTGATTGCGCCGCGGCCGGGCTTGTTCACTCAGCAGTCCTTGTTCACAGGTTACGGACGCGTCAGCAGGGCACGGCCTTTGGCCAGGTAAGCGTCAAACTCGGTTGCTGGCACCATGCTACCGCCCGTTCCCCATACAAGATGCGTGGCATTTTGCAGCTGGGTTGGGGTGTAGCCCAGGCGCGCCAGGTATTCGCCGGATTGTAATACACGGGCCATGCCGGGCACGCCCGCCAGCGCAGAAGGTTCCAGCTTGACCTCGTCCTGCTCGAAGGCAATGACCATCAGGCGGTACAGCGCTTCGTCAGTAACGGTGTAGTAGCCATCGATCAGCCGCTGCATGGCCTTGCCGACAAACCCCGATGGGCGCCCGACCGCCAGGCCATCGGCGGCGGTAATGTTGTCGATGCCGAAGTCCTGCACACTGGTTTCATCGTGCAGGCCGGTGTACACCCCCAGCAGCATGCAGGGGGAGTGGGTGGGCTCGGCAAAGATGCAATGCACGGCGTCACCGAACACCAGCTTCAAACCGAATGCGACGCCACCAGGGCCGCCGCCGACACCGCAGGGCAGGTAAACAAACAGCGGGTGATCGGCGTCCACCTTGATGCCGGCCTGGCCGAATTGCCGCGCCAGGCGCTCGGCCGCTACGGCATAGCCCAGAAACAGTTGCGGGGAGTTCTCGTCGTCAACGAAGTAACAGCTGGGGTCGGATGCGGCCTGCTGGCGGCCTTGTTCGACGGCAACGCTGTAATCCGACGCGTGTTCAACGACCGTTACACCGTTGGCGCGCAGCTTGTCCTTTTTCCACTGCCGGGCGTCGGACGACATATGCACGCTTACCTGAAAGCCCAGCTTCGCGCTCATGATGCCAATCGACAACCCCAGGTTACCGGTCGAACCCACGGCGATCTTGTACTGGCTGAAGAACGCACGCGCCTGCTCACTGGCCAGTGCCACATAGTCATCGGTGGGCGTGATCAGGCCGGTCGCCAAGGCCAGGTCTTCAGCGTGCTTGAGCACCTCATGGATGCCGCCGCGGGCCTTGATGGAGCCTGAGATAGGCAGGTCACTGTCTGCCTTGAGCCACAGGCTCCCCACGTTCTGCAGTGCGCTCTCTTCGAGCAGTTGCTGGCGAAGCTTTGGCAGTGGGGCGATGTGCGACTCGATAACCCCGCCAGTGGCTGCCGTTTCGGGGAACACGGTGGCGAGGTAAGGCGCGAACCGCCGTAGCCGCTCGCTGGTGGCCTGCACGTCTTCAGCCGTCAGGCCCACGTCGCTCAACGCGTCTGACGCGTTGGCGATGCCCGGGTTGAACCAGCTGGTTTCCTTCAAGGTAACCAGGTCGGTGATGATCGGGTGGCTTTGTTGCCAGGCTTCCAGGGTTTTTCCGTGGATCATGATTTCACCTGTAGTGTAGTGTTCACCCAATTAACGTCATGTAGCCTGTTCGACTCAAACGATCATTCCTCACCCTTCGGGTGAGCCTGTGTCATGCATGGCGACAATGCTGAAAATGGCTCAACAGTGCGCCGACCAGGTACAGTTCAAGGCTGCCAGGGCAATCTCGTGCCGGGGTGGGAAAGAGGCAGGATAACGCAGCGGGCGTCGGATATTGCGCTTGGACGCTATTGAAGTGTTGACTGAGCTGGCCTCTTCGCGGGTGAACTCGCTCCCACAGGTGCAGCGACTGCCTCGCGGCATGTGGGTTTCCTGTAGGAGCGGGTTCACCCGCGAAGAGGCCAGCACAGGCATCAGATCTTGTGCAGGGAACGGCCAGTGACCACAGTATTGGCAAGCCGGACCGCTGTTCCGTATCGAAGCCGGTATCCCTTGCCAGAGCGCCCGCGAGCAAGCTTCGGAGCTGATGGGCTACGCACGGGACATGACCCTGAATGGACTGATGGAAGACAAGCCCCGACTGATCTGGGCCTCGCACTACCTTTGTGCTTTGGCCAAGGCGCTTATGGATGATGCTGAGTTAGGCATGATGAAGTGATTTGAACAGCGTGCCTTGGCTTGCCTGATTTATTGCCTGTACCGGCCTCTTCGCGGGCACGCCCGCTCCCACAGGATCTTCGTAGTCCTCAAGAGTTGCACGGTACCTGTGGGAGCGGGCGCGCCCGCGAAGAGGCCAGCACAATGCGCGCAGTACTAACGGCAGCGTCGTGCATTTGCGTCCAAGGTAGCAGCAGGCGCTATAGCGGGCTTTCAGTGGGCTGGGCCAGAAGCCACGCTGACACCTGCCAGCGTGGTGAAGGAGATGTCCTTGGCAGTGAGCAGGAAATCGCTCACCGACGCGATGATGCGGCGTTTGCCGCATGATTGCGTGATCCTGACAATCCTTTTCAGGCGGTACCAGAAATCAACATGCTAGGCCCTGTGGCTGCGTTTGCTTCAGCGGGCGTTTGCCAGTTCCTGGCGAACGATGGCTGCACCTGCACTCAGCGCTTTAAGCTTGCCGTTGGCAACCCGGCGAGGCAGGGGGGCCATGCCGCAGTTGGTGCAAGGGTAGAGTTTGTCGGCATCGACGAACTGCAGGGCCTTGCGCAGGGTGTTGGCGACCTCTTCGGGCGTTTCGATGGCATGGTCGGCCACATCGATGGCGCCGACCATGACTTTCTTGCCGCGAATCAGCTCGATCAGGTCCATTGGCACATGCGCGTTGTGGCACTCCAGCGAAATGATATCGATGCTGGACTGCTGCAACTTGGGGAAGGCTTCTTCATATTGCCGCCATTCCGAGCCCAAGGTCTTTTTCCAGTCGGTATTGGCCTTGATGCCATAGCCGTAGCAGATGTGCACGGCCGTTTCGCACTTAAGGCCCTGGACAGCCCTTTCCAGGGCGGCGACACCCCAGTCGTTCACGTCGTCAAAGAACACATTGAACGCGGGTTCGTCGAACTGAATGATATCGACACCGGCAGCTTCCAGTTCCAGGGCTTCCTGGTTAAGAATCTTGGCGAATTCCCAGGCGAGCTTTTCCCGGCTTTTATAGTGGCTGTCATACAGCGTGTCGATCATGGTCATGGGGCCTGGCAGCGCCCACTTGATCGGCTGGTTAGTTTGCTGGCGAAGGAACCGGGCATCGTCGACAAACACCGGTTTTTGCCGGGCGACAGCACCGACTACAGTCGGTACGCTGGCATCGTAGCGATCGCGAATACGCACGGTTTCACGCTTTTCAAAGTCGACACCGCTGAGGTGCTCGATAAACGTGGTAACGAAATGCTGGCGCGTCTGTTCGCCGTCACTGACGATATCGATACCGGCGTGCTGTTGTTCCAGCAAGGCCAGGCGCAGGGCGTCCTGTTTACCTTCAAGCAGTTGCTCGCCTTGCAACTTCCAGGGTGACCAGAGCTTTTCCGGCTCGGCAAGCCAGGATGGTTTAGGCAAGCTGCCGGCGGTGGACGTTGGAAGCAGAGTGTTCATGAACGGTAACCTTGTACTTTAAATAGATCAGAGGTATTGAGCGGACCATTGGGCAAGCGTGGCCTGGTACGGTTTGACAAATTGCTCTTCGGCAAACTTGCCCTGCTCGATTGCCAGCCGGCTGCGTTCTTCGCGGTCGTAGACAATGCGCGTGAGCGAGTAGTCCTGGTGCTTGAGGCTGGGCTGGTAGGACTTGCCGGCTGCGGAGTTGGCGTTGTAGATCTCGGGGCGGTAGATTTTCTGGAAGGTATCCATGGTGCTGATGGTGCTGATCAGCTCGAGGTTGCTGTAGTCGGCCAGCAGGTCACCGGAAAAGTAGAATGCCAAGGGGGCAACACTGTTCGGCGGCATGAAGTACCGCACCTTCAGCCCCATCTTGTTGAAGTACTCGTCGGTCAGGGAGTATTCGTCCTGCTGGTATTCAACGCCCAGCACCGGGTGCTGGTTTTCGGTGCGGTGGTAGGTCTTGCTGCTCGACACGCTCAGGCAGATAACCGGCGGCTTGTTGAAATGCGCTTTGTAGGTTGACGAGTTGATGAAGCACTTGAACAGGTTGCCGTGCAGCACGCCAAAGTTTTCAGGCGTGCTGAAAGTTGGCAGGCCTTTGTTGTGCTCCAGCAGCAGGACACTGAAATCGTAATCGCGCACGTACGATGAAAAGTTGTTGCCGACCATGCCCTCGAAACGGGTATTGGTCTTGTGGTCGACAATATGGGTTTTCAAAATTTCAATCAGCGGTAAGGCATTGCCATGCGCTTCGGCATCCAGGTGCATTTCAACCGAAATGATTTCCAGCTCGACGCTGTAACGATCATTTTCGGCGTTGTCCCAGTGCGCCAGGGCATTGAAGCGGTTGTTGATCATCGTCAAGGTGTTGCGCAGGTTTTCCTTGCGATTGGCACCCCGCGCCAGGTTGGCGAAGTTGGTCGTGATGCGGGTGTTTTCGGCGGGGTGATAGTGTTCGTCAAAGGCAATGCGCTTGACGGTGAATACAGGTTCTTTGTTCATGGCGTACGGCTGTCCTGATGCTTGACTCACGCGGTGCGGTGCGTCCCTGCTGGGTGGTCAGGGCGGCGCTTGGTAGTCTTTAAGTTGTCCTGGAATGAGGGCCATTCTAGGCAGGGCGCTGCATGAATGATATTGAAGATGATTCAAAGTTTTTTTAGTTTTGCTCATGATGCGGTTGGCTAATCAGTACTGGAGAGGGTGCTGGGGCTTCAGTGATCTTGCGCCTGTGCTGGCCTCTTCGCGGGTGAACCCGCTCCTACAGGGGCCCGGTTGCAGGGGAAATGGTGTGGCGGCGGTGGCCTCTTGCGTGCTCTGGGTAAGTAGCGGCTTCGAAGTTGGCATGAAAATCTCATGGTCAGCCGAAAACATACGATCTTCGTAACCTTGCACCCACCCTTCATGGAAGAAAAATAAAAGGGGGCTTACATGAGCTGTCTAATTTGCGCAGGGCAGGCCGAATCCGTTGAATGCGCCCACGGCTGGGAAGAGCGGTGTTGTGCCCGATGTGGTTGTTACCGAATGTCCCAAACACTCATTCTGGTGATGATGGAAGAGGGGCAGATTTTCGATACCGCGCGAATGCGCGAATGGCTGACGGCACGACGTGTTCAGGTGCCTGTTCCTTCCATTGACCATCACCAGGCGATACTGGCGCGTTAAACGGCAATCCGGGTTGATGTCATAATAATATTACCGGTTGCCTGGCGCAGGCCAAGCTTTATCAGAGCGTTCCCGGCTCAATGAGTTCCCTGTTTCAGGGGATATTCCTGTGCCTGCTTTTCGGGCCCGATAAATGATTGAAGTAGCGCACTTCAACATGGTTAAATCGCGCCGGTCCAAACGCCTGCAAAGGCCTTGGCCATGCGAGATACACGGACGGCTCGCAGCGAATGGCTAGTCGAGCCCCGTGATAGTTCAACAGCGCAAAGGTTGCTGTGGCGTAATTCACACACTCACTAAAGGGAATTGGAAAGCCATGCTGTTTTCGAACGAGCGGGAAATCATTGGCGGTTACAAGATGCTGCCAACCAAAGACGCCGACGCTATCTACACGCAAAAGAACATGCTGCTGAAGGCTGCCAAGTTCCTCAAGCTGGTGGGCTGGTTCTGCATTATCCTCGGCTTGCCCATGCTGTTCCTGCTGGTGCCCGGCATCATCATGATTGCGCTGGGCGTTTTCCTGCTGGTACGTGCTAACAAGAATATCCAGGTGATCGAGCGGGCAACCCAGAGCTATTGCGCTGAGATTGGTGTAGCAGCAGTCTGAAGCTGGCTGCGACAGCCGCGCAAACACCAAAGCCGCAGCCTTTTGTTACGGGAAGAGGTTGCGGTTTTTGCTTTTCAGCCGTCGATGACTGGCAGGCCTGCACGGACATTTCGACCGGACTGCGGCATCATGTGCCGCTCAATCATCACCTCACCCAGGAGACAGCGATGATCAAGGCGGGCGATCAATTACCGGATAGCACCCTTTACCAATACAACAACGATGCCGACGCCTGCGCGATCGGCCCGGTTGCCTTTTCCATTCGCGAGCGCTGCAAGCAGAAGAAGGTGTTGATTTTCGCGTTGCCAGGGGCGTTCACGCCGACCTGTTCCGAGCGTCATGTGCCCGGCTATGTGGCTGCGGCAGCCGAACTGTTCGCAGCGGGCATTGACGAAATTCTCTGTGTCTCGGTGAACGATGCCTTTGTCATGAACGCCTGGGGCAATAGCCTGCAGGTGGGTGACGCAGTAAAGATGATCGGCGATGGCAATGGCGATTTCAGCGAGGCACTGGGCCTGATCCAGGACCTCTCGGCACGCGGCATGGGGCGCCGCTCGCTGCGCTATGCCATGGTGGTCGACGACCAGATTGTCAAACACATTGCACTCGAAGCCCCGGGCAAATTCGAAGTCAGCGATGCGGCTAGCATGCTGGCGGTGTTGCGTTAGGGTCATGGCCCAGGCCTTGCGGTCGACGACTGCGGGGCTAAAACCGGTGCCATCCACCGCGTCGCCTGTTTCGCGGGTGAACCCGCTCCTACATTGGGCGGTGTTTGGCTGAAAGCTTGCGCTGTCCCTTGTAGGAGCGGCTTTAGCCGCGAACACCGGCGTAGCCGGTGCCATACCACCCGCATTAGCTGATCCCGCTGCTGGCAAACGCGTCGCCAAGAAAGTCGAGCAGCGCCCGCACCGATGGCAACAGCCCACGGCGTGAGGCATAAACCGCGTGCACAACCCCGGTACGCGGTGCCCAGCCCGGTAGCAGGTTGACCAGCTTGCCGGCATTCAGGTCTTCACACACCACCACGGCGGGTATATGCACTGCTCCCGCGCCTGCCAGCGCGGCCTGGCGCAGGGCTACCAGGTCGTCGGTGACCATGCGAGGCTGGTAGCGTACGTGCGCACTGGTGCCTTGGGGGCCTTCCAGTTGCCAGTAGTAATCGCGCTGTACCGCGCCCCAGTGCAGCGTCGGCAGGGCGGCGACATCGGCGGGCGTCGGCTTTGCCGGCAATCGTTCGCGCAAGGCTGGCGCGCCTACCACCTGCTGGCGGCTCTCGCCCAGCACCTTCATCACCAGGTCACTGCTTTCCAGTGGCGGAAAACGAACCCGCAGGGCGATGTCGATGCCTTCCTGGATCAGGTCTACCTGGCGGTTGGTACTCTGCACATGCAGTTCAACCTGCGGGTATTGCACCATGAACCGCGCCAGCATCGGACCGACCCAGAAGTTCAGCAGCGCCGTCGGGCAGCTCAGGTTTACCACGCCGCGCGGCTCCGAGCGGTGCTGTTCGACGGCTTCGGTGGCTGCCGCTGCTTCCACCAGCATCGCCACGCAGTGCCGGTAGAACACCTGGCCGATCTCGGTGACCGAAAAATGCCGGGTAGAGCGCTGGATCAGCCGCACACCCAGGCGCTCTTCAAGCCCGGCAATGCGCCGGCTCAGCTTTGATTTGGGCTCGTCCAGGGCGCGACCGGCCGGGGTGAAGCCGCCGTGCTCCACCACCTGGGCGAAATAGTAAAGGTCATTGAGATCATCCATTGCAGTGTTCCTCTGGTGGAACACAGATAGTAATTTTTGCTGGCTACCGGGGCAATTGTTCTGCCCGTATCGTTTCCTCCATGCACTTCAGCCAGGCAACAGCAGCCCGGCATCTATAGCCCTTCACGGCTGAATGCCCTACCAGGAGAAACCGATATGACGCAATTTACCCAGACTGCCAACTTCAACGGCCAACGCCCGGTGATCGACCCCGATGACACCGCCATGCTGCTGATCGACCACCAGAGCGGGTTGTTCCAGACGGTCAAGGACATGCCCATGACCGAACTGCGCAACAACGCCATTACCCTCGCCAGGATCGCCACCTTGGCGAAGATCCCGGTGATTACCACCGCGTCGGTGCCGCAAGGCCCCAACGGCCCGCTGATCCCCGAGATCCATGAGGCAGCCCCCCATGCGCAGTACGTGGCGCGCAAGGGTGAGATCAACGCGTGGGACAACCCTGAGTTCGTCGCTGCCGTAGAGGCCACTGGCAAGAAGACCTTGGTAATTGCCGGCACCATCACCAGTGTATGCATGGCCTTTCCGGCAATCGCTGCGGTCAACGCCGGGTACCGGGTGTTTGCCGTGATCGATGCATCCGGGACCTATTCCAAGGCCGCGCAGGAAATTACCCTGGCCCGCGTCGTTCAGGCGGGTGTGGTACCCATGGATACTGCGGCTGTAGCCTCGGAAATCCAGCGCACCTGGAACCGCCCGGACGCTGCGCAGTGGGCCGAAGCCTACAGCCTGATCTTCCCGCATTACCGCCTGCTGATCGAAAGCTACGTCAAGGCCCAGCAGGTTGTAACCCAGCACGAAGTGCTTGATTCACAACGTTGAGGCCCTGCAGCCCGGTAGTGTGTTGCCGGGCTTTTGCTCGGCTGGAGACTTCCACTTGATGGGCTAACCTGTACGGACGGCTTTTTAAGAGTGGGGATAGAGATGCAGCTGTCCGACTTCATTGAGAACAGCATGGAAGCGATTCTCCAGGCTTGGGAGAACTATGCGCGCTCGGTGGAGACAGACCTGCCGAAGCAGGATTCCGTGGGTTTACGCGATCACGCCGAAAAGATCTTGCGTACTGCCGCCCTGGACATGCGAACGGCACAAACCGGCTATCAGCAAGCTGAAAAGGCTCAGGGAAGAGGGCCGAGGAGCTCCAGTGATACCGCCGCGGAAACTCACGCGGTTGCACGCCTGGTAGCGGGGTTCTCCATGGATCAGATGGTTTCCGAGTATCGGGCACTGCGTGCAAGCGTGCTGTCTCTCTGGCTTACTCACGGTTCGCATGCCGAGAGCCATTACGTTCAAGACATGATTCGCTTTAATGAAGCCATAGACCAGGCGCTGGCAGAATCGGTTGCTGCGTATGGCACGGCGGTCGAATCGACCCGAAAAATGGTGCTCGCCGTACTTGGCCATGACTTGCGATCGCCGCTCGGCGCGATACTCATGGCGGGCGACCTGATCCAGCGTCAGCAAAGCCTGGATGAGAAGGGCAAGGTGCTGGCCAACCAGGTCTGCACCAGCGCCCGCCGTGCGAACGTGATGATCAACGACCTGCTGGACCTGGCCCGCTGCAACCTCGGTACCGGCATTCCGGTGAACCTGCAAAGGGCCAATTTGAACACCATCTGCCGCGCTGTTGTTGACGAGCTGCGTACGGGGTACCCTCAAGCAACGATTCTCCTGGATGAGCAGGCGCGCATCACCGGCCAGTTCGACCCTGACCGTATCGCCCAGGTGTTCAGCAACCTGATTGGCAATGCCCTGCGCCATGGCGATGCAACGGCGCCGATCAAGGTGAAGGTGGCCAACGTGGAAGGCGCCGCACGGGTAAGCGTGCAGAACTCGGGTGAACCTATCCCCGCCGAAGTGATGCCTTTCATCTTCCGGCCGGAGGGGCGCTATTCGAGCTATTCATCGGGCGAGCGGGGCTCGGCAGCGGGGCTAGGCCTTGGGCTGTTCATCGCCTCGGAGATCGTGGCAAGCCATGGTGGCAGGATTGACGTGGAGTCCAGTAAAGAGGCCGGGACCACATTCGAGGTCATTCTGCTGGGTTCAGCCGGCTGATCATAGTGTGCGCAGCATTTCCCAGAACGATGCCCCCCCATGACCGATGCATTGCGCCAGCAACTGCTTGTGCGGCGTGGCGCCTATCGCCAGGCCAACCTTGAAGTCGTTCATCAGGTCGGTGGACTGCCCGGCCGCGCCACCCGCCGTGTTGGCACTCATCAGGTTGATGGCCACCTGGCCGGGGGCGGCCAGGCCGAAGCTGGCCGCTGGCGTTCGGGGCCAGCACCACCAGGGCGTGGTCGACCAGCCATGGCGCCAGGCCGCCCCATGCCAGTGCAGCGCCAAGCAGCAGGGTGAGGCCGACGCGAATGCCGATGATGCCGCCGAAACCGACCAGCAGCAGCGAAGGGTCTAAGGTGAAGGTCATGCGCTCGAAGGCAGGCGTGGGTGCCCAGCGCGGTATCGCCCAGACGAACCCGTCAATCCATTTCACTAGCCCCGACAGCAGCGCGGCGCTGCACAGCACGAAGCCGACCAGCAGGGCGATGATCGACATGTTGAATGACCAGCCGATCTTGAGCCCGGCGTACACATTGGAGGGTGTAAGCAAAATGCCCAGTACCGCACCGGTGAGCACTGCCCGCAGGCTCAGTTCACGCTCGACGCGAACCTGGGGCAGGGCGGAGGCTGGAGTATGTCCCATGGCAATCCTTTGTGGCTGTGGCAAGCGCTCTGGACAACTGAGCCCCGTCAGCCATGAAGGCTCCCCTTCGCCAGGGTTTGTACGCTTGACCTCCTCGGCTTCGCTGCGCTTGCGGGCCACGCGCGGCGCTCGATCGAATAGACGCTGCATAAGGCACGGAGAACACTTGCCAACCCTATGTAATCGCTATGGGCGCAGCATCAATGCGCTCCGCCAGCGAGCAGTGCCAGCAGCGCGTCGGCATCCAGCTTGGCGCTGGTTTCGCCGCCCTCCAGCAAGCTGTCGGCCAGGTCTCTTTTACGCGCGTGCAAGCCGACGATCTGCTCTTCAATGCTGTTTTCGGCGACCAGTCGGTAAATGGTCACCGGACGCTGCTGGCCAATGCGATAGGCGCGGTCGCTGGCTTGGTCCTCTACGGCAGGGTTCCACCACGGGTCGAGATGGATCACATAGTCGGCGGCGGTCAGGTTAAGGCCACTGCCCCCGGCCTTCAGGCTGATTAGGAAGATTTCACCCTGGCCAGCCTGGAAAGCGTTCACGCGGCGCTCGCGCTCTCTGGCGGGTACGCTACCGTCGAGGTACTGGTAAGCGATGCGTTTTTCATTGAGCAGCGTGCGCACGATGCTCAAGTGGTCGACGTACTGGCTGAATACCAGAGCTTTATGGCCATTGTCCAAAAGCTCTTCGACGAGTGCCGCAAAGGCCTGAAGCTTGCTGCCTGGTAGTACAGAATCCGCAATCACCAGGCTCGGATGGCAGCAAAAACGGCGCAGTCGGGTGATTTCAGTCAGTATCTTGAAGGACCTGCCGGCTCCGGGAGCCGCGTCCGCAACGTTGTCCATCGCTTGCTGGCGAAGGGCTTCGTAGAGGTGAGCCTCCTCATCGGAGAGCGGTACTTTGTACGTGATTTCTGTCCGCGCGGGCAGTTCGTCGAGTACCTGGCTCTTGAGACGACGCAAGATGAAGGGCTGGATAAGGGTTTTCAGGGTCCGTCGGGCTGCCGCATCGCCTTGTTCAATTGGCGTAGCGAAGCGGCTGTTAAAGCTTTCCTGGCTGCCGAGCAGGCCCGGGTTGATAAAGCGGAACAGGCTCCACAGTTCGCCCAAGTGGTTTTCCAATGGGGTGCCAGTGGCGACCACGCGGAAATCCGCCTGCAATGCCATGACAGCCTGGGCGCGCTTGGTCTGGGCATTCTTGATTGCCTGCGCTTCGTCCAGCACGACGCTGTTCCAGGAGCAGGCGGCGAATGCGGCACTGTCTTGCTGCAACAGGCCGTAGCTGGTGATAACCAGGTCGCCGGGGCCTAGCTCATTCAGGTTGCGTTCCTGATGATACAGGTGCAGTTTCAGTTGCGGGGCGAACCGCCTGCATTCCGCTTGCCAATTGAGCGTAACCGATGTCGGGGCAACAACCAGTTGTGGGCCGTTGGCAGCTCGCTGCAGAAGTAGGGCCAGTATCTGTACCGTCTTGCCCAAGCCCATGTCGTCGGCCAGGCAGGCACCGACGCCCCATTCAGCCAGGCGTGCCAGCCAGATGAAGCCCTCATGCTGGTAGCCACGTAAGTCGGCTTGCAGGGTGCGGGGCAGCTGAGGCTGGTAGTCGCGCAGCGACTGCAGTTTTTGCAGATGTGCCTGCCAGCTTTTGTCAGCAGTGAATTCGCCAACTTCGGCTGCCAACCCGGCCAGCAACGGTGCGGTCAACGGGCTGAGACGCAGGCCTTGGTCGGTGACCCGATCGGCCAGGTGTGCCAGCTCGTCCAGGCGCTTGCGCAATGTTTCGTCAAGTGCCAACCAGTCGCGCTCGCCAAGCTTGAGGAAGCGCCCGGGGCTGGCCTTGTGCAGCTCCAGAAGCTGGCGCAGACGCAGCACCTTGCCATCATCGAGCGCAATCTCGCCCTGCAGCACGAACCAATCGCCCTGTTTGCGCAGGCCCAGCTGGAGTTCATTCAGCTTCAGGCGGCCTTTCAAGCGCATGCGTTCGCCTTCTGGCCAAACACAGTGCAACTGGTCGCCATCCAGCGCATGCAATTCGGCGAGTACCTGCAAGGCATCCTGCGGCTGGTCCAACTGCCATTCCTGACCATCGCTATCGGCGTTGGCCAAACCGGGACAGGCCTGTAGCACCTGTTGCAGTGCCTGGCGCTCGCCCGCGAGGTCGCGGCACACCTGCAGGGGCTTGCCATCGCGCTCGCCAAGCACGTTTTGCGCGCCTTGGCCCGGGCGGAACCAGCTACTCTCGGCCAACGGCCGCACCAGCAACTGCAGGCGCAAACCTTCGGCAAGTGGAAGCAAATGGGCGTAAAGGCGTGTATCTGCCGGTTCGTGGTCGAGCTGCGCCGCAAATTCGGGGAGGTCTGAATGGATGGGCAGCAGCGGCGCGATGGCGCTGATCGCTTCGATCAGTTCCGCTTTACCTGATTGCGGTATGCGCAAGCCTTTGTCGATGATCTTGCCGATCTGGCGCAGGTCGCTGTTGATCGAATAGATCAGCAGGCGGGTCGGCGTTTGCTGGTGCAGGTAGTAGGTGTCTTCGGTGACGATGCCTTGCGGGTCAAGGCGCAGATGAGTCTGCCCATCGACAGCCTCAAGGTGCAGGCTGGCGTGGCCTGCCTCGAGCTCGACGCGTACGTCCGGGGCATCGTGCCAGAACAGCGCCGGGTGGCCGATCAGCCTGGGCAGGGCCAGACCGGGAAGGAGCTCGAATTCGACATTGGAATAATACGTATGGCCAGCCTGGATCGTGCTGATGGCTTGCCGGTCTTGCTCGCAAAGAAAGTCCAGCCGGTCAACTTCATCTACCAGGCGCTTAAGGGCTACTGGGCGGCCTTTGCTCCATTGCCCCTTTGCCCCGAGCTTTTGCTCGCGCGGCTCCAGATGACTGGAGTAGCGACTGGTTTTCAGCAGCCAGGCCAGGCGAGTCGTCTTCTTGCTGGCGGGGCTGGTCGGCGCGCTGGACGGCTTCAATTGGCACAATGCACTGAGGGCGTGCTGCCAGGCTTCCTGACGCTGGAGCAACGCGGCCAGTGGTTTTAACCCGGCATCGTGATGCAGATCGTGCAGCTGCCTGGGCACGCCAAACTGTGCTGCAATCAAGGCATCGAACTCTGCCGCCAGCCAGGCGTAACCCTGTTGATCGAGTTCAGCTCTGTAATCTTGCAGTGTCGTGCGCCAATCCTGCCCCTGCGCGATCGGCGCATCCAGCCAGTACAGGGCGAGCGCGAGCAGAAGGCCATCAAAACCTTTGAGTGCTGAAGGGCGCAGGTACGAGAGGTCTGGTTTGTTGCCCTGTAATTGCTCGAGCAGCTTGGAGAGCGCCGGGTAGGTGGTGCCGTAGTTCTGCTTGTCGCCCTGAGCCAGGGCCTGCTTGAGCGCCGTGTGGTGCTGGCTATCGTTTTCAGCGATGAGTGCCAGGCAGTACAGGCCGTTAAGCAGTGATGGCAGGTCGATCTTGCGCTTTTTGGTTTCCCTGCGCTGATCGGTAAGCCAGGCCCGTATCACTTTCAGGGTGTCGCTAACCTGGCCGCGCAGCAAAAAATGCAGGCTTGCGAAGGTTATAGGGGTGCATGGCTCACCGTAAAGTTGCAGCGCTTTCCAGTCGCCTCGCCACAGGGCCTGGTGCATCAACTGCACCCCCAGCGCAGGGGATGGGGAGTGCGCCATTTCAAGTTGAGCCAAGGCATAGCTACGCGATGCCGGCCCGAACAGGCTGTTGTTCAAGCACAGGTAGTCTTCCAGCAGCAGCCCGCGCACGGTGTCGTCCAGGTGGGCGAACACTTTCAGGCCGGCCGCATCGGCCTGCAGAAGATGCATAGGGTGGTGACTGGCCCAGTCCTTCGCGTTGAACAGCCTTCCCGCCCAATTCATCGAGTGTTGCAATCGCTGGCCGCTACCACTCAGCAGGTCCAGCCAGAGCTCTTGCAATGCGCGAGGCTTGCCAGGGGCTTGACTCTGCCCAAGTGCTGGCAGGCTGTCGTCGATCTGCTGCAATCGCGCTGCACCGTCAGCGGCATTTAGCAGGCTGAGCAGCACACTGTTGCGCCGCTGTGCAGGCACGACGAAGTATTGCCCTTCGTTACGCTGCTCCACTTCAACCCAGCCTTGGTCCTGGAGCAATTCCAGCAGGCCGGGCAAGGTGGAGACATCAAGCAGCTTGCCGCCCGGGTCACAGATACCCATGATGCGAAGCAACTTGAGCAATGAGGTTTTCCCTTTACCAGGGAACGAGGTTGCCAGGGCGTAGAGGATGCCCCTGCAGTTATCGGGGAGAGAATCCGGGCTAAGCGTTTGCAAGGACATCCTGGGCCTCAACGAAATCGGTAGGCGATTGTACGATACGCCGATCCAGTTAGGGCCAACGGTTTTTTCATTGTCGGTCGTTCACCAAAGCGCGTTGCCCATCAGCTATCTGGGTAACGCCGTGTTCTTTCCTCGGCCAAGGCAGCCTGCGCCGCCTTGGCTCGCTGACAGTGAATCAGTGGTCCTTGCCCTTGTGCTGCTGATCATCGCGGGCTTGCTTGCCGCCCGTTGCGTGCCCGTCAAGGGCTGACGCCCCAGGGATGGGGCCAGCAGCGCGTACTCCCGGGAGCAAGCCCGTAGCGAGGGGACCCCGGAGCGAAGCGCAGGGGCCGGATGATGGGAGCGGGCGCCTTTGGTTACTTTGGGCAAGACCAAAGTAACCCGCCGGAAGGGCGGAAAGGTGATTCAGCGCCACCTGCGCGAACGAATGCCTATGCTGTGTTGAGGCCCACATCTCGAAATCTCAAGCGTTGGTTTCGATACAGTGAAAACGCTGTCTGCGATGGCGACGTTCACTCTGACGATCCAATTGAATTTTCAGCGTGCCTCTGCCCTCAGTAAAGGACCAGCAACGGCAACGTGAGGGCGACGCCATGAGTATCGAACGCAGCATTCCTGAGCTTGAGGCCTGGTACGCGCAGTACGACGACATCAGTTACAGGCGCGAGTCACCAGATGCCTACCACCATGAGCTCGTCCGCACGGCCGAGGCCCTGCGCGACGATGGTGCCATCGAGTGGGACGACTGGCTGGCACTCAAGGCGCTGGCCGACCAGGCGCATGTGCGGGCGCTGGAGGATGCCGTCAATGCGCATGTTAGCGATCCGGACGCATGAAAAAGCTTAAGATCGCCACGTTCAACATCAATGGCATCCGTAGCCGGCTGCCGGCCTTGCTGGCCTGGCTGGAGCGGGAACAGCCCGATATCGCCTGCCTGCAGGAACTGAAGGCAGCCGACCAGCAGTTTCCGCGTCAGGCAATCGAAGCGGCGGGGTACGGCTGCCTTTACATGGGGCAGCCTGCGTGGAACGGCGTGGCGATCCTGGCCAAGGGCAGTGAGCCGCTTGAGGTGCGCCGTGGCTTGCCCGGCATGCAGGACGACGATCAGAGCCGTTACCTGGAAGCGGCAGTGCATGGTGTGCTGGTGGGGTGCCTTTACCTGCCGAACGGCAACCCCCAGCCAGGGCCGAAGTTCGCCTACAAGTTGCGCTGGTTCCAGAGCCTGATTACCCATGCGCAGGCGCTGTACGACAGTGGCCATCCTACGGTGCTGGCAGGGGACTTCAACGTCGTGCCTACCGATCTGGATATCTATGACCCACGTTCATGGCGCAAGGATGCATTGCTGCAGCCAGAGTCGCGGGCGTGTTTCGAACAGTTACTGGCGCAAGGCTGGGTGGATGCCCTTCGCTCTCTGTACCCGGACGAGCGCATCTACACCTTTTGGGACTATTTCCGTAATCATTGGGCACGCAACGCTGGATTGCGCATCGATCACCTGTTGCTCAACCCTGATCTGGCCCCATACCTGAAGCAGGCAGGTGTCGATGCATGGGTACGCAATGAAGCCAAGGCCAGCGACCATGCGCCTGTCTGGATCGAGTTGGGTGGGCAGCGCCGGCGGTAATACTGATCGGCTGATGGGCGTTGGTTATCAGGCCCGGCCCTTTCGCGGGTGAACCCGCTCCTACAACGAGCGTACCGTCCATGTAGGAGCGGGTTTACCCGCGAATGCGGTAGCGGCGGCAATGCTGTACGGCGGGTGGTAATGGGTTAGTAGACTCGGCCCTTTTAGCCCCTTCGCGAAGCGACCATCTGCCTTGCAAAAAAATCGGTAGCGCACGGATGCAAAGGCTTACTAGCATGGTGCCTGTTCGTCACGAACGGAGGCGTTGATTGCCATGACAAGGGAGTGCTGTAGCGTGAAGTCCATTGACCGAAACCTGTTGTACTTGGGGTTATTGATCCCCGTTTGGCTCTTCGTTGGCGTATGGCTTACGTCACTGGGTTATCCGGGTTACAGCCACTTCGATCAGGCAATGAGCCAGTTGGGCGCAGTAGGCGCTCCCACGCACCCGTACTCTGCATGGGTGAACAACTTTCCCCTTGGTGTATTGTTCATGCTGTTCGCACTGGGGTTGGCGCGACGCTTCAGCACGTCACGCCTGGCCATGATCAGCGCCGCCCTGATAGCGCTTCACGGGCTGGCGAGTTTCATGACCGGCTTTTTTCCTTGTGACGAGGGATGCGCGCCGCCACAGCCATCCACTGCTCAGCAGATACATAACCTTGCAGGGCTGGTGATGTTTCTTTCACTGACGACGGCGAGCGCGCTTTGGGTTTTTTTGAGTAAGCGTTTGCTGCCCTCACCGATGTTTGGGTGGTTCTCGCTGCTTTGCTTGCTCTTGGCCCTGGCAACGGTAGGGTTGATGGCCAAGGCATTCGTTGACGGGCATGGGTTTGGCCTCTATCAGCGCCTGAACTACGGCATTTCGGTGGTCTGGGCCGCGGTTTTGGCGTGGTCTGAACGTTTTGTCGACCCAACCGTGCCCAGCGTCCGTTGATACCTGAGACCGTCTGCGAAGTGCTCGTGCTGCAGCCGCGCGCGAGCACTTTCGACGCCGTAACAGCGCCAGCTTGCCGTGGTGTGCCGCTTGCGTCAGGCGCCTGGCTCTTGCGCCAGACGCTTGAGCAGTGCCTTGGCCGTTGCTTCGGAAGAGGCCGGGTTCTGGCCGGTGATCAAGTGGCCGTCCTCGATCACATGGCTTGCCCAGTCTGCCGCCTTGGCGTATTCGGCGCCGTTGGCTTTCAGCATGTCCTCCACTAGAAATGGCACCACCTGGGTCAACCCAACCGCCTCTTCCTCACTGTTGCTGAACCCGGTTACCCGCTTGCCTTTGACCACGGCATGGCCGTCTGGCGCCTTGACATGCCTCAGCACGCCGGGCGCATGGCAAACCGCAGCAATCGGCTTGTTGGATGCATAGAACGCTTCGAGCAAGGTGATCGAGTCTTTGGCTTCAGCCAAGTCCCACAGCGGCCCGTGGCCACCAGGGTAGAACACCGCATCGAAGTGGTAGGGGTCGATTTCGCCCAGCGGCACCGTGTCAGCCAAGGCCATCTGCCCCTCGGTGTCGCTGGCAAAGCGCCGGGTGGCGTCGGTCTGGGTGTCCGGTTCATCGCTTTTCGGGTCCAGCGGTGGCTGGCCACCTTTGGGCGAGGCGAGGGTGACGTCGGCATTGGCGTCGACGAACACGTAGTAGGGCGCGGCGAACTCTTCGAGCCAGAAGCCGGTCTTTTTGCCGGTGTTGCCCAATTGGTCATGCGACGTGAGCACCATCAGAATCTTTTTCATGCGAGCCAAATCCTCCAGGTTGAGGGCGCAGAGCGCTGTTTGCCCTGCATGAAGGTGGGAGGGCTGGGCGCCGCAGTCGTTCCATGAAAGTCTGAAGCACGCGCCCCGTTTACAGGGGCGGTGTTTGATCGTGTGAATATTTTTTGATCCCCAACCAAATGTCACGCGTCATCAGCGCTGAACTCCTTTCGACATGAATGCGTCCCTCGAAATGAATGCCCGTCACAAACCGGCATTCACTCCCTAATCAGCTTCGAGGGCAGGAAGATGGAAAAGACTGATCAAAGCTCAACGTCGCCACCCGGTACCGCCCAGGACCCTGTGCATGCCATCAGCCAAGAGGCCGGGGCGCTGCTTGGCGAGGTCAAGCACCAAGGCAGCGAGCAGTTCGAACATTATCGCGATAGCGCAGCCGACCAGCTCGATTCGCTGAAGCAGGGCGCACGCTCGGCGGCGTCGGCCCTGGAAGGCAACGACAGTCTGGGCCTCTCGCACTACCTTAGCCAGGCGGCAGAATGTGTAGGCGAGTTTGCCGAACAGGTACGCCATGAAAGCGCTGAAAGCCTGCTGCAACGTGGCGGCCAGCTTGCCCGCAGCACCCCGGCATTGTTTTTGGCCGGTAGCGTCGCGGTCGGCTTTGCCTTGTCGCGTTTCCTGCGCGCCAGCGCCACCCATGAATCAAACCGCGCGGCGTCTGATGATTTCAGCCAGCCGCATCCTGCGCAGCCAATGACGCCCGACAAAGGCAGCGACGTATCCACCGGCTCACTCTACACCCCGAATGACCCTATTGGGCCAGGGGCCGGTACGCCGGTCAGTGGCGGCCCGCTCGAGCGCGACCCGCTCAAAGGAGGTGAGTGATGAACAAAGATCCCTTGCATACCCCCTCAAGCGTGCACACCCCTGAAAACGATCCGGTCGGAGTCGGCGGCCTGCTGCGGCAGTTGATGCGTGAAGTGCCCGAGCTGTTTACCAAGGAACTGGCACTGGCCAAAGCTGAGTTGCAGCACAACCTGGCCACCCTGAAGGCGGGTACGGCGGCGGTGGCAGCCGGGGCGATCGTAGTGCTGGCAGGCTTCATCATTCTCTTGTTGGCGGCGGTCTACGGTTTGGCGCTGGTGGTCGCGCCATGGTTGGCAGCATTGATCGTTGGTGCGGTCACGGTGGTGATCGGCTTCATCATGCTGCAGTCGGGCAAGAAGCAGTTCGAGCCTTCCCATCTGACCCCAGATCGTACCTTGCATGCCATGGAACAAGACAAGGACACCCTGAAGAGGAAACTCTCATGACCACTTCCTTCGAACATGACTCGCAAAAGGACCCGGATTTGCTCGAACAGGAAATCAATGCCAAGCGCGAGCATATCAGCGACCTGGTAGATGCCCTCGAACAACGCTTGAGCCCAGGTCAGATGGTCGACCGCGTGCTGGCTTATGCCAAGGGCAATGGCGGCGAGTTCTTCCAGAACCTCGGTACCACGCTCAAGAACAACCCCGTGCCCACGACCTTGACGGTGTTCGGCCTGGCTTGGCTGGGCCTGAACCAGAACCGCCCATTCAACCCCGGGCCAGCGCATCAGGGCCCCGGCTTGGGCGAGAAGCTTGGGGGCGCGGTGAACACGGTGCAAGATGCCTTCGCCCATGCCGGGGAGGTGCTACACGATGCAAGCCAGAAAGCACGTATGAAGGCCCATGACGTGCGCGATCGGGCAAGTGAGCTGGGTAGCGGTGTACACGATTCCGTGGGCGCCTCGGCCGATAGCCTGCGCAACAGCGCGCACAAGGTCGCGGACCAGACCACGGCGCTGAAAGGGCAGTTCGAACACTTGCTACAAGAACAGCCGTTGGTAGTGGCGGCTTTAGGCATAGCCCTGGGCGCGGCGCTAGGTGCGGCGTTGCCGGGTACCCGCAAGGAGGATGAGCTGATGGGTGCCAGCAGCGATCGGTTGACCGACACCCTCAAGGCCAAAGGCAGCGAGGTAAAAACGTCGGTCGAGCAGTCCATGGATGATGCAGGCTCTTCTGAAAGACTTCACTCGCACGAGGATAAGCCCATGAACCACCCAGATGGCAAGACCGGGGACAAAGTCCCGAACCCCATTTCCTCTGAACAGGCACAACGCGGCGAATCTGCGCCCAATCAGGTGCTGGAGCGGCCGGAGCCGAATACCGAGGCGGTGGACAAGGTCATCACACCGACGTCTATCAAGGAGCAGGAAGAGCAGACGCGGGAGATCAAGCGTCGGCTGGACGATGTTGGTGACAAGGCCAGTCACTAGAGTCGCCCGCTATCAGGCATGAACCAGCGCGCCCTGGGCGGGCGCGCCGGTGACCATCAGGCGGCGCGCTGTTCACCTTTTAACAGTTTCTTCTGGGCTTCCATGGCCTGGCCCATGTCTTCCAGTGCCTGCTTGCCCAACAGCTTGCGGGCAGTCGGGAACAGCTCGCTTTCTTCTTCCTCGATATGGTGTTCCAGCAGCTCCTTCATCACTTTGACCCGTCCGGCAAATTCCACGGTACCGGTGTCGGTTTGCAGCAGGTCCGGAATGACCAGCGAGTCGACAGTACGGTGCTCTTCCTTGGCTTCGTAATACATCTTCGCTTCTTCTTTGCCGCCGGCCTGCTTGATCGCCGGGTAGAGGATTTCCTCTTCAAGGGCTGTATGAATGCTCACTTCCTGCTTGATGCGCTCGAGCAGTTCGGCCCGTTTTTTCACGGCGCGTTCGGTGGTTGACGACAGTTCCTCGAGCAGTTTTTTCACCAGCTGATGGTCCTGGATAAGCAATTCGATTGCGTTCATGAGTCACCTCTCAAGGGGCAGAAAAAATCACGGTTGCCTTGGATGGAGTGGGCTGTAAGCGCCAGGGTTCAATGCAGATGATCAACGTAACGTTGCGCTGCCACCGACAGTGCGGTTACAGCTTTCGTCTCTGCTTATTTCTTGCCAGGCAATACCGAACTGAGGACCTGCTTGGCGGTTTGCACGATAACGCCGGACTGGTCCGGGTCGCCCTTGAGCAAGGTGCTGGCGAACTTCTTTGCCTGCTCCAGCTTGATATGCGGCGGCAGGGGTGGCACGTCTGGGTCGGTCTTGAATTCGATCAACACCGGCCGGTCAGCCCCCAGGGCGCGCTCCCAGGCGCCGGCAATGTCTTCTTCACGCTCCACGTAGATGCCTTCCAGGCCAATGGAAATGGCAAACAGGTGGTAGGGCACATCCGGGATCGACTGCGAAGCCTCGAACTTGGGATCACCTTCCATGACCCGTTGTTCCCAGGTCACCTGGTTGAGGTCTTCGTTGTTGAACACTGCGCAAATCCACTGCGGGTTGTCCCACTGCCGCCAGTACTTGGCCACGGTGATAAGCTCGGCCAGGTTATTCATCTGCATCGCACCATCCCCGACCAGCGCCACTACGCTGCGCTGCGGGTAGGCGAACTTGGCGGCAATGGCATAGGGCACCGCCGCGCCCATGCTGGCCAGGCCGCCGGACAACGAACACTGCATGCCCTGGCGGATCTGCAGGTCGCGGGCAAACCAGTTGGCGCATGACCCCGAGTCGCTGGTGATGATGGCGTGATCGGGCAGGCGAGGGGAAAGCTCGTGCACCACGCGTTGCGGGTTGATTGGGTCGGCCTTGACCAACGCGCGCTTTTCCAGGGTCTTGTCCCAGTGCGTGCGCCAGTTTTCGACCTTTTCTCGCCAGCGCCGCTCCGCCTTGTGCTCCAGCAGTGGCAGCAGTGCGCGCAGGGTTTCGCTGGCATCGCCCACCAGGTTGACCTCCATCGGGTAGCGCAGGCTGAGCATGTCCGGTTGCAAGTCGATCTGCACGCCACGCGCCTGACCTTCCTTGGGCAAAAACTCGGCGTAGGGGAAGCCGGAGCCGATCATCAGCAAGGTGTCGCATTCGTTCATCAGCCTGTAGCTCGGCTCGGTGCCGAGCAGGCCGATGGCGCCAGTGACCCAAGGCAGGTCATCGGGTAGCGCAGCCTTGCCCAGTAGCGCCTTGGCCACGCCGGCACCGAGTATTTCAGCCACTGCGATCACCTGCTCAGTGGCGTGAAGGGCGCCGGCGCCAACCAGGATGGCCACCTTTCGGCCAGCGTTCAGTACCTCGGCGGCCCGCTGCAAGTCATGCTCGAAGGGCACCACCCGGGGCTTGCTGTAGCCAATGCCGGAGTGCAGCGTGCCATGGGCTCTGGCGGGTTCTTGGTAGGGAAGGTCCTGCAGGTCGTTGGGCAAGATGATGGCGGTGACCCGACGTTCACCGACGGCAGTACGCACTGCGCGATCGAGCAGGTGACGCACCTGTTCGGGCGTCGACGCCTGCTGGACGAAGGCACCGGCGACATCCTTGAACATCGACAGCAGGTCGAGCTCCTGCTGATAGTGCCCGCCTAGCGCTGCGCGCGCCTGCTGGCCGACAATGGCCAGCACCGGCTGCTGGTCCATGCGTGCGTCGTACAGGCCCGTCAACAGGTGCGAGGCGCCGGGGCCGGAGGTGGCGATGCAGACACCCAGTTCACCCGTGAATTTGGCATGGGCACTGGCCATGAATGCGGCCATTTCCTCGTGCCGTGCTTGTACGAACTCGATCTTGCCCTCGGCCCGGTTCAGCGCGCCGAACACGCCATTGATGCCGTCGCCGGGGTAGCCGAAGATGCGTCGCACACCCCACTGATACAAGCGCTCAACCAGAAAGTCACCTACCGTGTTGCTCATCATGCTCTCCCGTCCTGTGATGGATAGGCGTCTGGACTTGGCCCGGCGCGTGAAAGTTTCACGCGTGTGCACGCAGGTCTTCCGAGTGGAACCACTGACCGGTCTCAACGTTCGCAACTGAAGGGACCTCAGCACCTGGAGACGACACATGAAGGCCATCGACACTGCCGATGTCAGCGTACAGACCCTGTATTTCCAAGATGACGGCGCAACGCCCAACAGCCGTTTCCCGGTCGTGCTCTATCATCTGCAGATCGCGCCAACACAGGATGCCGCCAGTGCCTTCGAAGTGCAGTTCTCGGCGCACCACTGGACGCCACTCTGGCGCGGCGGGATATTCGATTACCACCACTTCCACCCCAATGCCCACGAAGCCTTGGGGGTCGCCAGCGGGTGGGCGCGGGTGACACTGGGCGGGGCGTCAGGTCAAACCTTGAGTGTAAAGCGGGGCGATGTGCTGGTGCTGCCGGCGGGTACGGGGCACCGCTGCGTCGAGAGCAGCGAGGACTTCCAGGTGGTCGGTGCTTATCCTCATGGGCAGGAAGACTACGACATCCAGCGGCCAGACAGTGCAGCGCACAGGCAGGCGCTGGCGCGAATTGCCGCAGTGCCGGGCCCTGGGCAAGACCCGGTCAGCGGCGCCGGGGGCGTCGTGATGAGCTATTGGCGCTGAGCGTAAATTTGCGAGCGGGGTCATCTCGAGGTGTTCGCAGTGCCGTTAGCATCGCCTATGCGATCGAGCGCCGCGCGGGCGGTGCCGAGCCACCTACGCCACCGATTACCGTAGGGGCGGGGTTAATGCGTTGGCCCTATCTGCTCGCTCATCATCGCCATCAGCACTTCGTTTTCCAGCGGTTTGCTAAGCAGGAAACCTTGCACTTCATGGCATTGGTCAGCGCTAAGCAGGGCGAGTTGCTCGGCGGTCTCGACACCTTCGGCTGTTACCGTCATGCCCATCGCGTTGCCAAGATTGATAATGGCCTGTACCACGCTACGGTCGCTGCCGCTCTTGCCCAGATGCTGGACGAAGCGCTTGTCAATCTTGATGCTGTCGAACGGGTAGGTACGCAGGTAGCCCAGCGAGGAGTAACCGGTCCCGAAGTCGTCCATGTTCAGGCGCACGCCTAGCTCCTTCAGTGCCTGCAGGGTGTGCAGAGCGCCTTCAATGTCGTTGAGCATGACGTTTTCGGTAATTTCCAGTTCCAGACGATGGGCTGGCAGGCCGGTGGTGCGCAATGCGTCGCCGACGTCGCGAACGACATCGCTGCGGCTGAACTGGGCAGGCGACATGTTTACCGACACCATTACCGCCTGTGGCCAACCGAGCGCCTTGATGCAGGCTTCCTGCAGCACCCAGTTGCCAAGCAGCACGATCAGGTCAGACTCTTCGGCAAGCGGGATGAAACGATCGGGGCGCAGCAGGCCCTGGCGTGGGTGTTGCCAGCGTACCAGGGCCTCCGCCGATGCGATCGACACCCCGTCGACCTTGAAGCGCGGCTGAAAATGCAACACCAGCTCGCCACGCGGTATGCCCTCGCGCAGTTCCCTTTCCAGCACACGCTTGTCCATCAATGCTGCATTGAGTTGTGCCGAAAAAAAACGCCAGGTGTTTTTGCCCGCTTGCTTGGCGCTGTAAAGGGCCACGTCAGCGTAACGGATCAGGTCGCTTGGCGTGCCGGGGTATTCGGCCGACAGCACTACACCAAGACTCACACCGACGTGAACAACATGCCCCTCGACCTGCATGGGGCGTTTGATCGCCTCGATCAGGCGCATGCAAAATCGGTCCATATCCCCGCGATCGCCTGGCCGTGTCACTACGACGATGAACTCATCGCCCCCCAGACGGGCGACCAGGTCACTGTCGCGAGTAGCTTGACCGAGGCGGCCCGCTACCTCGAGCAACACCGCATCGCCGGCCGGGTGCCCAAGGCTGTCGTTGATCGGCTTGAAGTTATCAAGATCCAGCATCAGCACCGCTACTTGCAGCGGCTCAGTGCCAGGCATGGTCTGTTCGAGGAACCGGAACAGCTTGTTACGGTTCGGCAAGCCGGTAAGGGCATCATGCAGAGAGAGATGCTGGACCTGTGCATGTGCGGCCACTTCGTCGGTGATGTCGCTACACGTGCCACGAAACCCGGTACAGACGCTCTGATCCACGATCGCGCGCGCAGCGATCCTGCAAATACGCTGTTGGCCTAGCTGATCCTGGTACTGACAGCGCAGGGTGCCGGAAGCGCCTGTCGCCGCCAGACTGTGCAGCCAGGTCTGGAGGAGGCTGGTATCACAAGACAGCAGCTCGGTAATCGGGCGCTGCCGCCACGTTTCGACGGGGTGCCCGGTGAGTTCGCTGAAACGGTCCGACAAATAGGTTAGCCGCAGGAACACATCGGTTTCCCATATCCAGTCCGAGGCAGCTTCAGCCACGGCCTTGAAGCGCTCTTCACTCGATTGCAAGGCAGCCCGGGAGATCATCAGCGCACGGTGGCTACGATCAATCCCGGTGCTGGCCCGCATTGCATAGCGTGCAAACAATGCAATGGTCAGCGCAATCAGGAACACGGCGACTGCCAGTGGCGCGATTACAGTCTGGATCAATTGCGTACCAGGCTGTGGCAGATCCCAGGTCAGGGCGCGACCGATGCCGTCCAGGGCAAGCGCACCGCGTCCTCGATGCAGATCAGCCGAATCGGCCACTGCCAGGCCGGACAACCCCGCCGACTCGCCCAGCGCCAAGAGTACAGGGGGTGAAAGAACGCGAATGAACACCATCACTGCAGTTGGGCCCGGCAGGTGATGGGGCTGGGCCTGCGGTCGTATCAGCGCAGCGGCGTACACCGCCGGCTGGCCACGAAATACGATATATCCGGAAGACGCCTGGTCATGCTTCGCAGCTTCGCGAGCCAGGTGCAAAAGGTTGCCAGCACGGTCGGTATGCTGCTCCAGGCCTTGCTCGCTGAGCCTACCTTCCAGCATAGCGTAGCGGGTACCGTCATCATCCAGCACGTACACCCCCTCGTAGCCATCGGAGGTGTAGAGCGTGGCCCCTACGTTGTCCTCGACATATGCCCAGTGCGCGTCGACCTGTTTCCCCAAGTGGTCGTAGGCGGCCTGCCAGTCGGCGTGGGTCAGCAGGAACGTCCTGTCGTTTTTCTGCAACTGGGTAATGGCCGAGTTGGCGTGAAAGCGGCTTTGCTCCACCTGGCGAACGTCTAGCGCCTCGGCCAGGCGGTAGAGGGAGAACAGCCCCAGCAACAAGGCTACCAAGAGAATCAGGGAGAACACCACGATGAGTTGCCCCACCACATGACTACGGCTCGACATTTCTTTGTCAGCAAGCACGTCCATTCGACTTTCAGCCCTTCCTGCGTCTTGAGTGGGCAATGGCAAAGCCGGCAATTATTCCTGCAGCGGCGGCCCCAATCAGCAACGGCGCTTTGTTTTTTGACCCCCTCCAGCCTCCGTCGATGGACCTCCTGCCAGTGGGAGGCTCAAACAGGTTGCCGGAGGACACTTCGGCCTTGGGACTGCGATTTATTCCCCAACGCGTCAGCCACCCTGACAATAAAGGCAACCCAGGTACAAGATAGCTGGCCAGGTGCGCGATGCGAGCAGCAGCGCCGACCGTTGTGTGGGCTTGAGGTGAGAGTGCGCAGGCCACCATCGCCTTCGCTACCCGTTCCGGATCGTATACAGGGCCTGGCGGTGTCAGCGTATGCCCGGTGTAGTTGCCGCCATCCCTGAAGCCGGGTGTATCCATGACTGCTGGATAGACATCGCATACATGGATATGGGGAAACGCCGTTAATTCGCCCCGCAGCGCCTCGGTCAGCCCACGCAAGCCAAACTTGCTTGCCGAGTACGCGGCAGCATAGGGTTGGGCCACCCAGCTGCCTAGCGACAGCGTGTTGATGAGAATGCCGCTACCTTGCGCCTTGAAGTAGGGTAGGGCGACGTAGGCACCGCGCAGGTAACCGATCAAGTCGGTCTGGATAACCTGCTCATGCGCTTCCAGTGGCGTCTCGTCGAAGCTGCCGACCGCCCCAACCCCGGCGTTGTTGACCCAGATATCGATCCGTCCGTGGCCAAATGCTGCGGCCTGCGCGGCCAGCGCTTGGACCTGCTCGCTGTGGGTGACATCGGTGGTAATCGCCATGGCATCCGTACCGCACTCGGTACATTCATCCAGGACATCGAACAACGCTTCCTCGTCGCGGGCCGCCAGTACCAGGCGTGCACCCTTGCAAGCGAATGCGTGTGCGGCGGCGCGACCGATGCCGCTGGATGCGCCCGTGATGACCACTACCTTGCCGTGCAAAGGCCCTTTGGCCGAAGTACCCGTGTCAGCCGCTTCTTGGTGCGAGCCAGAGGTAGTTGCAGCGTCGAGCGGCGCGATGATTTCGGCCGCCTCGACCAGGGAAAGCTCAAGAGCGGTGCCATCGACCAGGGTTAACGTCAGGCCTTCGACCGTGCCTGCCTCGCGGTCTGGAAATAGCGGTTCACCTTCAGCATCCAGGCTGTCGTAGATGAAGCGTGTACCTTCGAGCCACCCCACGGCGGTCAGAAGCTCAGGGCCCAGGTAATATTTTCCGTCCTGAAAGAAGCCTGCAAACTGATGCGTGCGCTCCACGTTTTCCACGCGATAGCGTTCACCTGATTTCATTCCTGTCGCTTGATCGATCATGTTGCAAACCCCCTGTAGGTGCAGCTAGCAGATGTCAGCCTTTGCTGTGCTCGTCGGAAGTGGGGCCCGTGCCTCGTTTGATGCCCCGAGGGCCAGCAACGCCCCATATACCCAGGCCAACAAGAGGTAACGCCACGATCAGCAGGGCCCAGCCCGCTTTCACGGCATCCGTCTTGTCGCTTCGAAACACACTGACGATGGCCCACAGGTCAACGAGCAGAAGAATTGCCGCTACGGCAATCCAGAAGTAGCTGGGGAGACCATTCATGTGTTTGCCTCCTCTACACGAAGTCAGGGCCCAAAGTGCCCGCTGCAGCGCCTGGTACGAGGATCACCTTGCGACAGTCGTCCTGCTTCTGATCGAACATCTTGTAGCCCATGGCCGCCTCTTCAAGGGCCAGGCGGTGGGTGACAATCAGTTCCGGTTGCAGGCGTCCTGCTTCAATGTGCTCAAGGAGTTCAGGCAGGTACTTCTGGACATGGGTCTGGCCCATCTTGAAGGTGAGGCCCTTGTCGAAGGCATCGCCGAACATGAAGGCATGGATGAAACCAGCGTACACACCGGGTACGCTGACAACGCCTCCACGACGCACCGCAGCAATGCTCTGGCGCAGCGCCTTGCCACTGCTGCCTTCGATCTTCAGCGCCGTCATGACTGTTTCGGCAGTGCTGCCTTTGGCCTCGAAGCCGACCGCGTCGATCACTGCATCGACCCCGCGCATACCTGGGGTCTGGCGGATGATGCTGTCCGCGGGATCGTCGTCCTGCTCAAAGTTGATCGGTATGACGCCGTACGCCTCCTGGGCGTACGCCAGGCGATAGTCGTTGTCATCGACCATGAAAATGGTCTGCGCGCCAAGCATTCGCGCACAAGCGGCGCTCAGCAAGCCCACCGGCCCGGCGCCGTAGATCGCCACCGATGAACCCTGGCCGACTTGGGCATTGATAACGGCTTGCCAAGCGGTCGGCAGAATATCGGAGAGGAACAGCACCTTGTCATCGGCCAGTTCGGTGGGCACTTTGAACGGGCCGACGTTGCCTTTAGGCACCCTGACGTAATCTGCTTGGCCGCCTGGGATACCTCCGTAAAGGTGACTGTATCCAAATAGCGCCGCGCCAGGTGGGATACCCTTCTTGTTAATGATCGCGCCCCGCCCGGTATTGGTGGTTTCGCAGGCAGCGAACAGGTCGTGCTGACAGAAGAAGCAACTGCCACACGCAATCACGAAGGGAATCACTACGCGGTCGCCGACCTGCAGGTTGGTGACGGCACTGCCGGTGTCTTCGACGATGCCCATGAACTCGTGGCCGAAGATATCGCCCGCTTCGGTTTCCGGGATTTTGCCGTGGTAGAGGTGCAAGTCAGAGCCGCATATGGCGGTGGCGGTTACCTTGAGGATGATGTCGTCTGCTTGCTCGATGATGGGATCAGGGACGTTATCGACCCTGACGTCATGTGCTCCGTGGTAGGTCAGTGCTCTCATGAAGGTCAGCTCCTGCAATTGCTGTTTCAGTGATAGGTATGCAGGGGAAGCCAAGACAGAGGGCAAAGTTCAGACTAATAACGCCGGCGGTAGTTGAAATCGGGCTGCGTTACAGGATGTTGTGCACTAACAATTGGTGTGCATTCATTTATAACCAGCCACGCCATTACATTGAACGATTGCTGCCTTTCCGTTCGTCCTGAATGTGGCGCGTTATTTAGCACGATGCACGCGGGCGTTCACTCCCAGCCATAGACGGCGCCCTTAACTAACCCTGGGCGTTCGACTAGCCGCGAGGAGACAACCATGTTTATCCATAACAAGCGTTTGCAATATACCGTGCGGGTAGCGCAGCCCAATCCAGGGCTGGCAAATCTGTTGCTCGAACAATTCGGTGGTGCGCAGGGTGAGTTGGCGGCTGCTGGCCGCTATTTCACCCAGGCATTGGCGGAGGACGATCCGGGGCGTAAAGACCTGCTCATGGATATTGCGACCGAGGAGCTGAGCCATCTGGAGATTGTCGGCTCCATCATCGTCATGCTCAACAAGGGCGCAAAGGGGCGCCTGGCCGAGGGCGTCGAAGAGGAAGGCGAGCTGTATCGAGCGATCAATGGAGCGGGCAACGACTCACACATCACCAGTATCTTGTACGGTGCCGGTGCCCCGCTCACCAATTCGGCTGGCGTACCCTGGAGCGCTGCGTATGTCGATACCATCGGCGAGCCTACAGCAGACTTTCGCTCAAACATCGCTGCTGAAGCGCGGGCCAAGATCGTTTACGAGCGTTTGATGAACGTGACCGATGACCCAGGCGTTAAAGAGGCACTGGGCTTTCTCATGACGCGGGAGATCGCCCATCAGCTTTCCTTTGAGAAGGCGCTTCATGCGATTCAGCCGAACTTCCCGCAAGGGAAGCTACCCGGCATGCCAGAGTTCACCAACACCTACTTCAACATGTCCGGTGAACCCAATGTGCGTGGCCCCTGGAACGAGGGGAGCGAGTGGGAATACGTGGAAAATCCATCCGCCGCTGTCGATGGAGGGGATGGCACCGCTTCGGTGACGCTTACGCCTGCCGAGGCTGAAACATTGGAGGCAATGAAGCTTCGGACCATGTCCGATCCAGCTACCAACCCGGTCACCGGCGCAGATCTGGGCTCTGGCCTGATCAACGGCAAAGACTGAGCCGCGGAGGCGTCATGAACACGCTACGCAAAAAAGACTCGCCCCATAGGCTGGTCGGCGTCGAGCACCTGATGAGCCAGGCGTTAGCCGAATTCGAAGCGGAATCACGTTTGGCCTGCCGGGCGCTGCGGGTACGCATGGCCGTGATGACATTTGGAGTCGGCTCGCTTCTCCCCAATGACCTACCCGGCGATACGCCGGAAAGAGAGCAACCTGAAATCTTTCTGAGCCACACCGTGCACTGACAACGGCCCGGAGCAGGATGCTCCGGGCTTGTTCGGCTCGCCCTGGGCCAATATCCCTGCCAACAAACCCTCATCAACAAAAGATCAGAGTACTTTGCGCCAGAGCGCATCCGTAGATTGCGAACTGCCCCAACTCCCTGTACACCTCTAGCATCCACTTCGTGGTCATGATGAAGCTAATGCTGAAGCGCGGGTGTCACGAGGCGTGGTGCGGAAACTTTTCGCTTTTACCGTCTGTCTCGATGACGACGATATAAGGTGATCTATGGATAAAGACACGTCTGACCTTTCTCTCGCTGGCGGCGACCCTGCTCAGCCTGGTGAAAAATTGCGCCTGGTGCTCGAGGCTGCCGCTGTGATGGGTACCTGGGTATGGGATATCCCGAACGACCGCGTCATAGCAGACGAGCGGTTTTCAAAAGCGTTTGGTATCCCCTCGCAGAAGTGTAAAGCGGGTATTTCCATTGCCGAAGCGTTCACATCCATTTACCCCGAAGACCGGGATCGTGTCTCCCGGGAAATCGCTGCCGCTATGGCCCATGGAGGCCCGTTCCGCTGCGAGTACAGGGTTCGCCAGGATGATGGTGAATATCATTGGGTCGAGGCCAACGGTCGCGCAGAGTTGAATGCAACCGGGCATGCGATTCGCTTTCCGGGTGTCCTCATGGACATCGAACCGCGGCGGGCGGCGGAAGCCGAGCGGGACCGCGTCTCTGCCCTGTTGCGAACCTTTGCAGCCGCCGTACCTGGGGTTGTGTACGCAAAGGATCTTGAGGGACGGCTTCTGGTTGCAAACCACGGGACGACGGAGTTGATTGGCAAACCGCCTGAATTTTATCTGGGGAAAACTGACCTCGAGTTTCTCGATGACAAGGCCCAGGCGCTGCAAATCATGCAAACCGACCAGGAAGTCATGCGAGGAGGCAAAGCTGTTCAGATTGAAGAGCGGGTCGATATGCCCGACGGCTCTGCGACCACATGGCTGTCGGTAAAAGCCCCGCTCCTTGACGAAGCTGGAGAGGTTATAGGGCTGATTGGGTCCTCGATCGATGTGTCCGCACGAAAACAGGCCGAAGCCGCGCTTTTGGAGCTGAACCGGACACTGGAAGGTCGCGTTAGCGAAGCCATAGCCCAGCGTGAGGCCGCTCAGGAAGCGCTGCGCCAATCGCAGAAAATGGAAGCGATAGGTCAGCTCACCGGGGGCATCGCTCATGACTTCAATAACCTCCTGGCAGGCATTACCGGCAGTCTGGATTTGGCCAGGCGGCGGGTAAGGGAAGGGCGGTCGGCGGACGTCGAACGTTACCTCGACATCGCGCACCGGGCCGCCCAAAAGGCGGCGTCACTCACGCACCGATTGTTGGCATTTTCACGCCGTCAGCCTTTGCAGCCCATTCGCACGGACATCAATGATTTGATCGGCGGGCTGACGGATCTCATACGACGTACCGTAGGGCCATCGATTCAGCTGCAGGTCGATTTGACCGCAGAAATTGCCACTTGCCTGGTTGACCCCGTACAGGTCGAGAATTCACTGCTCAACCTGTGTATCAACTCGCGGGATGCCATCGGCAAAAGGGCTGGCAAGATCATCATCACTACAGCCAACATCACACTTGAGGAGGGCCCCGATCTGGATTCGGAGCTGAATGCGGGTTCATACCTGACGATCAGCGTAATCGACAATGGGATGGGGATGTCTGCCGAAACGCTATTGAAAGCGTGTGAGCCGTTCTTCACGACCAAGTCCCTCGGTGAAGGCACGGGGCTTGGGCTGTCGATGGTTTACGGATTTGCCAAGCAGTCGGGGGGGCAGGTCAGGATTGTTTCGGAGGAAAAAGTAGGCACCAGGGTTTACCTTGCTCTGCCTATCGCTCCGGGAAAGCCAGCGCCTATTGCCAGCGCACAGACCCTTTGCGATTTCGAACCTCAATGGTCAGACCGTACTGTCCTGATAGTCGATGACGAGCCATCCGTTCGCCTGTTCGTCAGTGACGTTCTCAGTGGTTTAGGGTGCACGGTTATCGAGGCTACCGACAGCCAGGCCGGCCTGCAACTGCTCGCATCTGATACCCGCATCGATCTACTGGTGACCGATATAGGCTTGCCCGGTGGGATCGATGGCCGGGAAATGGCCACGTTCGGACGACAAGCTCGTGACGGCTTGCCAGTCATTTTCATGACCGGCTACGCGAGCCCCTCGGTGTTCGAGGATGACGTATGGCGGGATACATCGGCCGTGTTGATCAAGCCATTCGCGATGGATGACCTGGTCGCCAATGTCCACAAGATGCTTGGGATGCCTGGCCAAACCATGCACGCTTGAGTGCAGGTTGCCTAACGGCTGCGCAAGCTAACCAATGCCGGTGACCAGATGTCATGGCCACAGCGTTCACACGCGCCTGATTCCTTAGCTTCATGGAAGGTCGGGAAGCCGCAATTGACGCAACAGTGCAGGCCTGCGTTCGGCGGTGCCTGGTATTCAGGACGATGTTCCACAGGCAGCACTGACAGCCCTGGCCGAGTGTCATCCGGCCCATAGAAATACAGGCTGAGATCGCCATCGGTTTCCAACAGGCCGAGTCGAACCTGGCCCAGGTGCTCTACCCCTTGTTGGCGCATTTCCATGAACAACTCATTGGACGAGATGTTCAAGTTGCGCAGCGAATGGATCTCGTACATCCCGTCCTTTACCACCGTGATGGGCAAGCCATCTATCCAGGCCTCCCAGGTTCTGCTGCGCCTCATCATGTAGACGGTTCCGCGATAAAGCAGCAGAAGCGTGAGAAACACCAACGCGACCGGGAGGAGGGGGACATCTTCGTAAAACGTAACATCGCCTGCGGCTGAGCCCAAGGTGAGAATTACCACGAGCTCGAAGCGGGACAGCTGCCTGATTCCCCGCCGACCGCTGAATTTCAGAAAGAAAAACACCGCGAGAAAAGCCGCTGAAACGCGCAGGGCGACCTCCAGGAGAAAGGTCAGCGGGAACTCGCCAATGAGCATCCTTTGCAGATCAAATGAAACCATTCGCTTCTTCTCTGTCGTGGCTATCTCCTATCGATTGACCGGCTCGTCTCGACGCTAGTTCATGCCCAACGCTTTGCCACAGGTCATACCCCGAGCGGAAACGCAGGGGCAGCTGGGCTGCCCCAACGCTTTTACGGATTACTCACGATTGTCGTCACTCTTACGACCGCCTCCATGACTATGCTGGCCTCCTACTCGACCGGCTTCAGAGGCTTTTTCGCGGTCATTGGCGAAATTACCCCCGGAAGCCTGGCCACCTTTCTGGCCCGCCTCGGAAGCCCGTTCGGGGTCGTTCTTGAAATTTCCCCCCGAAGCCTGTCCGCCTTTCTGCCCTGCCTCAGAAGCGCGTTCCGGATCGTTCTTGAAGTTGCCACCGGACATCTGGCCACCTTTCTGCCCGGCCTCGGAAGCTTTTTCCCGGTCGTTGGCGAAGTTGCCCGGATTGGTGTTTGCGTTGCCACCTTGGTTACCGCGGTTGTCCTGATTGCTAGCCATGATTGACACCTCATATCGGTAGTTACACAGGAAGATCTGTGTTCTTCAGTGACCGGGGACAAGCGCCGCATCATGCAACGGATTTTGAAAAGCCGGACGAAACACCTTAATGAATGGTGAGCTCTATTCTTGCGGTGAGGCTCCTGGCGCATGAGTATTCAAGTGGCCGTTCAAAGCCTCACTGAAAGCAGTAACCCTTATGTTCCGGCGGACGACAAGGCCCGGCACGGAATGCCGGTGATAAGGCTGGGCATTCAGCCAGGCTCCAGCGCAGTGTTTTTCTTCCAGCCCCGCAGGTTCAAGATGCACAGGCAAACCTGCAGGATGATCAGCGCCCAGGCCTGCGCCTGCCACCCCCAGACCGCCCATAACACGTTGCTGGCGATGAAGCAGCAGAACCCCAGTTTGCGCCGGCCAGGGCGTTGTGAACCGATACACCAGGCGGCAAGCACGGTCAGCAACATGGCAGGCCATTCAAGAAAGTCGATCCATTCATGCATCAGGCAGTCCTCAATTGACCGTGTTTTGATTTGGGACTGTGTAGCGCCGATTCGGGTTCAGCATGCATGCCGGGCAGATTTACGGAACCGTGCGAGGATTTCGCGGCGCTGCTCGGCTCGAGTGAAGTGGGTGCGGTGCGCCGATGGCAAGCGCTGCACGAAGCGCAGCCAAATGGGTCAGGCCCTGCGGGAGGTTGCCAAGGTACTGTCCGTTCTCGGGGTCGATCATTTCCGAGTAGATACCCACCCCCTGCGATAGCCGGCCCAGTGCTTCGGCATAGGCCGCCTCGGCTCGCGCTTGCTGGCCCAGAAGTGCCCAGGCTTCGATCAGCCAGAACGTGCAAGCCAGAAAACAGCCCTCTTCACCCTGAACCTGGCTGTAGCGATAGTGGAACGCGCCAGCCCCAAGCTCCTTATGAACAGCTTCCAGGGTGCTGCGTAGCCGCTCCACGCTGGGATATCCGAATCGGACCGCGAGCGCCACCGACGCGTCCAGCCGGTTGCTGCCTGGGTAAAACAGGTAAGCCTGATGTGTCTCGCTCCAGCAGTTGCCCTCAATCCATTCCTGAACGCGTTGCCGCTCGCGGTCCCAGCGTTCTCGACAAGTGGTCGGAAGGTGACCGCCGTCGGCCAGTTCGATGGCCCGGCTCAAGGCTTGCCAGCAGCTGATTTTGGACATCGTGTAATGCTGCTTTTGCGGCAACTCCCAGATGCCAGCATCTGCCTGCCTCCAGCAATCGGCGCACTGGTCGGCAAGGCCAGACAAAATCATGGCGCTTGGCGAATCCAGAATGTTGCCGCTGTTGATGAAACAGCGGGCCGTTTCGAAAATATCGCCGAACACGCCATGTTGCAGCTGATCACGTGCATCATTGCCGACAACGGGAGGCGAGTTCTTGTAGCCAGGAAGATCGAGTGGGCGAAGGCAATCGCCCATCAACCCGTCCAGGGTATAGAACACCCGTGGCCCGTGCTCATCCAGCCGACGCAGCAACCAGGTAAAGGCGGCCTTGGCCTCTGGCTGCGCGCCGATACTCAGGAACGCTTCGATGGTGTAGCCGGCATCGCGAATCCAGGCGAATCGATAGTCATAGTTCTTGTCGCCACCGATGCGTTCAGGAAGCGATGAAGTTGCCGCCGCCATGATCGATCCACTGGGCGAGGACAGCAGCAGCTTAAGGGCCAAAGCGTTCCGAACGACCTGATGCTTGTAGGGGCCGTCGTAGACAAGGCTCCTTGACCACTGGCACCACTCCCGGTGTGAGCCATCGATGCGTTCATCGATCAAGGCCAGGGGCGGTACCACCAGCGGCTCATCACGTCCTGCGACGATCGCGACCACTGAGCGCTGCCCAGCGGCAACGCTCAGGGAAGCACGCACGCCCATATCGTTCTTGCGCGCGATGCGTACCTGGTCGTCGTGCAGGAACATGCCAAGTATGCGGCCGGCGTGAAACACGCAGGCGTTGTCGTTCGGCGCTATGTAAGGGCTGACCGTATCGGCCTGGGTGCCGAAATCGATGGCGATTTGAAAATCCACCTGTCCTTCGACGCCTTCGATGCGCCTGGCAAGCTCGGCCCAAGGCAACCGGCCAGCAGGGCCGCTGTTCAAGGACTCTGTAAGCCGGGCGCGACCATCATCGGTGATGAAAGTCGTTTCGAGAACGTTGCTGTCGGGGAGGTAGCGGCGCTCGGCAACGAACGGCTCTTTGGGGGTAATAGAGAAGCAGCCCCCGGTTCGAGGGGCCAGCAGTTTGTCGAACAGGGGGGGTGAGTCCATGTGCGGCACGCACCACCAGTCGATGGACCCGTCCAGGCCAATCAGCGCAACGGAGCGTCCATCACCTAACGCGCCATATTCCTCCAGTGGTAGCCAGCCACCTTCATCTCGCTGAGGCACTCCGTATTGCGTTCCATCGACCGGCTGTTTTTCCATCGGCATGCCTCCCTGATGGCTGATGAGGTGCTCTAATCGGCAGGAATGATCGAGATCTTGCCATTTCGTTCTACGATGGCGAATTTGACCTGGTCGATCTTTTCGATACCTTGGCTATTCCGTGCCGACTCCAGAATGTCGTCTTCCGTGAGTCGCGCCCGGCGCATTCGGTGATGCAGAAAGTGCCCGTTTTCAACGACCAAGGTAGCGTGCCCGTCCAGAAGCCGCGCCAAGGGCCTGGCGTTGAGCTTCGCCAACGATAGCCCTACGTCGAGGACGATCAGCGTGGCGATCACCAGCATGGCGTTGGTGAAGGAAAAATCCTCACCCAGCAGTGCCTGCTGAGTTGCCTCCCCAATAATCAGCAGCAGAACGAAGTCGAACGTGGTCAGGTCGGCCAGTGAGCGTCGGCCCGCTACGCGGAACAGCAGCATGAGCGCCACGTACATCCCGGCTGCGCGGAGGATCGAATCCATGACGCACTCCTACGGAAACAGAAAGGTGGAAAAGTGGACAGTGCTCTGGGGGCCAGCGTTGACGATACCCTCCAGGGTGCCCACGTGATCACTTCGAAGGGTCAGGTACAAAGTGGCCACGCCGTCTTCGCCGGTACCCAGTTGCAGTGACAGGGCAGGGCCACGCGACATCGAACGTTGCGGTTCAGGTTGCATCGTCTCGATGCTGGCTGCGCGAAGTAACGAGCCCTCAAGCTCGACCTTCACCGGCTGGCCAGGCTGGCCTTGTACCGTTATAAAGAGGTTGTCGGTAGTGCCACTGCGACTGAGGCGCTGATACTCGACCTTCACCCGGCCATCCTGGCTCACCTTTTCGGCATCGCTCAAAGGGCCATTGCCAAATAGCCCAGCCAAGGCCATCAGCACGATGATTACGAGTACGTACCACCCAACGCGCTCGAAACGCCAGACACGCTGTTGCATGGGCATATTTTCCCGTACGGGATAACGTCGGGACACCACCTCGTCTTCCGGCATTTGCTCGCCCTCAGGCCCGCTCACCTCGTAGCCAGCGTTGGTGATAGTGGGCAATGCGAGTCAGCCCAAAGAGCGCCCCTTGTCGCATCACCTCAGACCGCTCGCCGAAGAACCGTTGAGTGCGCGTGAAAACGGCTACGGGCTCACCGGCAAATGCCCAGGCGAAGCACAGGGTGCCAGGTGGAATACCGGATTCGGGAGCAGGACCCGCCACACCTGTGGTGGCAATCACGACGTTGGCATCACTGTCTCTCAAGGCACCCAAGGCCATTTCCCACGCCACCGCTTCGCTGGTGAGGCCATAGCGTTCGATGGTCTCGGCGCTGACACCCAGCAACCGTTTCTTGGCGCTGGGGGAGTAGACCACATAACCACTTTCCAACACCTCTCCAGTGCCGGGCTCCGCTGCCAGGAGCGCCACTATGCAGCCTGCAGTGCACGATTCCGCCGTTGTGAGGATCAACTTATTGTCTTTGAGATAGCCGAGCGCGGCCAGCACGGGTTCGTTTGTCATGGAGAATCGACTCGCGTGTTCTTGTGCAGTGGACGCGCTCCGTCGCTGATTGGTTCAGCACATCTTTGCCCGCCCGTCCTATGCAGCTCGGCCGGCGTGAACTTTGCGCTGGCTATGGATTCCCTTCTTCATCCGGACACAGCAATCTGCAGGAGAACATCATGAAAAGCGGACGCCATCAGCACAAGCCAGGCTCGCAAACGAAGTCAAACGGCGAGGAAGAGCGGGATAACGATGCACAACGTCCGGACGGCTCGTCCGGTACACCTCATGACTCTACGGCGCAAAAAACAGCCCGTGAGCACGACCAGCAAAAACGCTGAAACGGGTGCGAGCATCAGGCGTGAGGCTAATGTCGTGAATATCTCTTCTGGCCAGCGCTGGCCCTTGTAGGAGCGGCCTTGTGTCGCGATGGGCTGCGCAGCAGCCCCAGGGTTTCCGCGCAGATGCACTAATTACCGGGGCTGCTGCGCAGCCCATCGCGACGCAAGGCCGCTCCTACAGGTTCTATGCCTGCCTGGAGGTGATGCAGGCAAGGTGGGGCCTTGTGCCGCGAAGCGCCGCGCGGGCGGCGCTCGATCGCATAGGCGATGCTAAAGGCACGGTGAGCTTTTTTCCTCAAAGTATCGGTTTACCGCCGGTAACAGCATACCGTGACCCACTGATGTAGCTGGCCTCATCAGAGCCAAGCAGCACGTAGATAGGCGCGACCTCCACGGGCTGCCCGGGACGTCCCATGGGGTAGCTGGCGCCGAAGTTCTTGACAGCTTCATCGGGCATGGTAGCCGGTATCAAAGGCGTCCAGATGGGGCCAGGCGCAACGCTGTTGACCCGAATTCCCTTCTTGCCTAGCAACTGGGCCAAACCCGCCGTGAAGTTGGCAATGGCACCTTTGGTCGCGGCATAGGGCAACAGGCTTGGTGAAGGATCGTCGGAGTTGACCGAACTGGTGTTGATGATCGAGCTGCCTTTTGGCATGGAAGGCAGTGCCGCCTTGCAGATCCTGAAGATAGCGGTGATGTTGATATCGAAGGTTTTCACCCATTCATCGTCGTCGATCTCCTCCAGGGTTTCATGGGCCATCTGGAAGGCTGCGTTGTTGACCAGAATGTCGATGCGGCCGAACTGTTCGACGGTTTTCTCGACGATGTCATGGCAGTGTTGTTTCTGCGCCAGGTCGCCGGGCAACAGGAGGCATTGCTTACCCGCAGCTTCGACCCAGCGCGCGGTCTCCTGCGCGTCTTCATGCTCATTGAGGTAGGCGATGGCAACGTCAGCACCCTCGCGTGCATAGGCGATGGCAACCGCTCGCCCGATACCGCTGTCAGCACCGGTGATGAGCGCAACCTTGCCTTCCAGGCGGTTATGGCCGATATAAGACTCCTCACCGCAGTCTGGATAGGGCTCCATCTTGCGTTGTGAACCAGGGACGCTTTGCGGCTGTGAGGGAAAGGGCGGGGTAGGGAAGTCTCGCATGGTAGAAGCTCCTGCAGTTGAGAATACTCATAGCGTTTCGAAGCTTTGGATTGCTGTGCGTTGGGTTGGATGTGCACGTGGTGCGACGAGCGGTGCGGGGTCGAATGCAAATTGAATTTCGGGTTGCATCGTTTGTTCTACCGAACTGAACGCCTGGCGCTCTTTTCGCCGGGAGCCGCATTCCAGGAGTCACAAGTGCCTCGAATCATTACCCCCGGGACCCCGGAGCATGAAGTCAGCGAACATAACGCCAGGATGTTCGGCTCTCCTAAAGAACGCCTGGACTTCTACCGGCGGGAGATCCAGTACGAAACCAGCATTCTGGCCAATCGTACCGATGCCTACCTCGCAGCTCAGTCCTTTCTGGTCATTGCGTTTGTGTCCTCCATGGGCAACCTCAACCAGGGATGGGGCGAAATGTTTACGCTGATCGTGCCAGCGTTCCTCGCTTTGCTGGGTGTGCTCAGCTCGCTTAATGCCTGGCCTGGGATCCGAGCGGCGTACAACATCATTGATCACTGGCAACTGAAGCAAAGGCACTTGCTACAGAGCGAGCCCCTCATGGGGTTGGCTTACGATGAGTCGCCTTTGTTCAGCGAAGCTGAAACTTCCCGCGCCGGCCATCGAAAGTCACTGCTGTTTTCGCTACGCACACCTTGGATCTTCCTGGTGTTCTGGTTGCTGCTGGGATGCTATTCGGTGTACATCCAGTTGGCGTGAGAAGGCCTCATCGGGCGAAAATACGGCCCCCTGGAGGGGGCCAGAGAAGACAGGCTCAGCCAGCCAGAGCCCTGATCAATTGCTCATTGAAGGCAGGAATATCGTCCGGCTTGCGGCTGGTAATCAGGTTGCCGTCCACTACCACCTCTTCATCAACCCAGTCACCGCCAGCGTTGCGAATATCGTCCTGCAGCGATTTGTAACTGGTCATCCGCTTGCCCTTGGCCAGGCCGGTCGACACCAGCAGCCAGCCACCGTGGCAAATGACCGCCAATGGCTTGCCTGCCGAGTTATGGCTTTTCACCAGCTTCTGAGCGCCGGGTATCAGCCTGATGGTGTCGGAATTCTGTACGCCGCCAGGCAGCACAAGGGCGTCGTAAAGATCCAGGTGGGCACTGTCGAATGTTGCATCCACGGCGAATTCGTCGGCGGGCTTGTCATGGTTCCAGCCGCGCACAGTGCCTTCCTTGTCACCCAGGATGTCGACCACGGCGCCGTTTTTCTCCAAGGCTTCACGCGGGCCGGTCAGCTCTATCTGTTCAAAACCGTCGGTGACCAGAAAGGCCACACGTTTGCCGTTCAGTTGTGCACTCATTGTTGAATCTCCTTTCTTGATAGGCATAAAAGGGGAGGCCATCGATGGCGTGCGAAGTTCAAAGACGATGCTGCGAATTCCGAAAGGCGGACCATCGGGCAAGTCATCCTCATTCGCAGGTGTGCAGGCTTCTTTCACGTCGCATTTTGCCGCCTGGCTTTTCAATTGAATTTTTTTGCCCTCAACGCCTCACACACGCATGAGTAAAAAGGGAGAGGCTCACGTGGCAGCACAGCAACTGTACGTAATCGAATACACACTCCATGGTGAAGCGCGCACGTTCATCATCCGCCTGGAGAAAATGGACAATGCCCTTGCCTGGCATTGGGCAAGCTGTGACGCAGGGGTTGGCATCATTCCCAGATTTTGTCAGCAGAAAATCAAAATGGTCAGCAGGCCTATGGCCGAGCGCTACGGCATCGCGCAGGTGAAGTGGCGTTTGGCAGGAGATGGCCCAGCGTTCACGGCGCAGCCTGTAGCTGTCGAAACGTTTTCGGAGACCGGCGTGGGCGGTTAGCGGCCTGCAGCTGAATCAATTGCCTGGAGGCTTTGCTATGCAACCAAAAACTGAAGGTCTTGAAGAGCACGGCCCAAGTGGTGTGCCTTTTATCAACGATCCGGAAAAGCCAACCTCACCGCCTCTGAATGACGCGGATGCTACCGATGCGGCAGAGGCTGATGAAAACATAGAGGACGATGGTGAATCTCTCTGATAAAAAGGAGCACGTGATGGATAACTACCACCTCAACCCGACTTCCGATGGATGGGAATTGAAGAAAGAGGGCGCAGACCGGGCAACCAGGCGAGCTGCAACCAAACAGGAACTGGTTAGCGCGTTGCGGGACTTCTTTGACGGCAAAACCGCATCGGTAAAGATTCATAAAGCCGACGGTACTATCGAGGAGGAACGTACCTATCCACGCGCAGATGACCCGCGCCGTACAAAAGGTTGAACAGGGTTAGTGCTCGTGAACTCGGCTCGATGTCGCGAGCACTATCGGCCTTCATTTCAGCGGGTAATCACGCGCTTCATCCTCTCCCGGTTGATCGTCGGGCTTTCCGGGGTGAGCTTCGCACTGGCTGCCCATCGCTCGGTATTCCTTGCGTAGTTTATGAATTTGACGGTTGTCGAGCGCCTCCAGATCGAGTACCGATTGGTGTGCTGATTTAGTGGCCCTGATGAGCTCGTCCAGCTTCACATGAATGATGTCATTGTCACGATTCTGGGTGTTCTGAATAAGGAAAACCATCAGGAACGTGATTATGGTTGTCGACGTGTTGACGATGAGCTGCCAGGTGTCGTTGTAGTGAAACCAAGGCCCGGATGCTGCCCACATGGCAATCAACACGACCGCAATCAGGAATGAGCTCGGTTTGCCCGCGTGAGTGGATAACCATTGGCAAAACTGCGCGAATTTCATTTTCCATCTCCATCTTCATAGCGCTGTAAAGACTCTGACCACAGCGGAGCGCTGAAATCTTTTTTTACATTTCGTCAGCCTATGCGGCGAGCGGAACATGCCCAGCGGAACGACGTGAAGCGAGGAAACGTCAAACTTCATATTTCCCAGGCCTTTGCGCAAATGACCTTCATCGTCTGGTTCGCCATGCTGGGCGCAGTCTTGTTGCTACTCGCGCTCTTATCTTCCTACTTACGTTGGATACCCGTGACGTCCTCGGTGGTGTGCCTAGGTCTTGGCATAGCGCTAGGCTCGCCCGGGCTGAACTTCCTGCAGCTTGATGTCGCCCAGTCGAGCGCCTGGCTGGAGCATCTGACTGAAGTCGCCGTGTTGTTTTCGCTGTTCTTCAGCGGCTTGAAGTTGCGCCTGCCCTTGGGCAACCGCAGTTGGTGGGGCGCCTTTTACCTGGCGGGGCCAGTCATGGTGGTCTGCATCGCTGGAGTGGCACTGGTGGCGCATTACTGGCTGAGCCTGGGTTGGGGGTTATCGGTGACGATCGGCGCCATTCTCGCGCCTACCGACCCTGTCCTTGCCACCCTCGTACAGGTAGTCGATGCGCAGGACGACGACCCTGTCCGTTTCAGCTTGTCCGGTGAGGCTGGGCTGAATGACGGGGTGGCTTTTCCTTTCGTCCTTCTCGGGTTGTTCCTGCAACAGAACACAGGGCAGGCGTGGTTGAGCGATTGGTTACTCAAGGACATGTTGTGGGCAGTGGCTGCGGGCTTGCTCTGTGGCTACTGGATGGGGCGCGGCCTGGGCAAGCTCACGCTGTTTCTGCGCTTGCGCAATGACGACAGCACCGTGTCGCCCAATGACTACCTGGCCCTGGCGTTGATCGCGCTCGCCTATGTAGTCGCAGAGTCGATCCAGGCTTATGGGTTCCTGGCGGTCTTCGCCGCCGGGTTGGGCTTGCGCCAGGCTGAAGTGCAGACGTCCACCCGTCCGGATGATCCCGCTGCCGAGCACCTGGTGCAGCCGGTGGTGGGGCATCAGCACGTGGCACCCGAGTTGGCCGTGAAAGGGGATGTGGAAGGGCTCGAGGACTCCCAGGTTGCTGCAGGCATCATGTTGGGCGATATGCTGGCATTTGGCAGCCTGGTGGAACGGGCGCTGGAGGTCTTTCTGGTGACCTTGCTCGGCGTCGTGTTGATCGTGCACTGGGACTGGCGGGCAATGATCATTGCTGCAGCGCTGTTCTTGGTGATCCGGCCCCTAAGCGTTGTTTTCATACCGCTCGGGGGAATGCTGAATTCAAGACAGCGTGGGCTGCTGGGATGGTTCGGCATCCGCGGCATCGGTAGCTTCTATTACCTTTTCTATGCACTCAATCACGGCCTGCAGGCAGATTCTGCAGTGGAAATCACCAATCTCGTGCTGTCGGTTGTCGCATTGAGCATTTTGTTGCACGGCCTCAGCGTGCAACCCTTGCTTGCGCGTTATGAGGCGTGGAAGAGAGGCCCATGCAACTGAACGTGGGGCACCAGGCTTCGGTCAACCGCTAGCCATCAGGAAGGGAGGATGACCATTGGACATTGAGGCGTTGCTCACTGAGTTGCTGAACGCTCGTGGCCCAGGCGGCCAGGAAGATGAGGTGCGGGCCATCTGTCTGCGCGAGCTGAAAGAGGTCTGCGATGACACACACATCGACAGCGCCGGGAACGTGGTCGGCGTCATTCGTGCTTGCGGTGCCCGCGATCCTGACACAGCCATACGGGTCATGGCGCACCTTGATGAGATCGCAATGATCGTCAAGAACGTTCGCGATAACGGGACATTGGAGGTCTTGGCCCTGGGTGGGGCGCAGCCCATCAGTTTTGGTGTCTGCCCTGTCGATATCCTGGGCGATGAAAAGTGTCTGCCAGGGGTCTTGTCTTACGGCTCGATGCATAACAGCGGTCGAACTTCGAATGAGCGGGATGTCCTTGCCGGCAATGTTCAGTGGAAGGATGTCTACATCGTTACCCGCAAAGCCAAAGTCGAGCTCGAACAAGACGGCGTGCGGCCTGGCACGCGTGTAGTGCTCAGCCAGCATTGGCGCAAGCCCTTTTACGTTCATGACTGTGTCGCTGCTCATTTTCTCGACGACCGGGCGCCATTGACTGCTGTGATCCACTGCGCATGGCTGCTCCAGGCGCAAAAGAAAGCGCTGCAGCAAGACGTGTGGTTTGTCCTGACCACGTTGGAGGAGGAATCCAATGCTGGTGCGCTGTACGCCGCTTCCAGATTGCCAGGCGAAACCACCGTCGCGGTCGAAGTGGGGCCGGTGCTGGAAGAGTACGGTACGGAGCTGTCGGTCAACCCGATCATCAATACCGGCGATCAGAAAGGTTACTACAGCCGCCCTGTAGTGCAGGCTTTGATCGCAGCCACCCGGCGAGCAGGTTATGCCCCACAATCGGCACTGCTAGTTGATTTTGCCTCCGACGCGAGCGCGGTATTGAGCACAGGTATTGATGCTCAGGCGGGATGCATCGCGATTCCGACTGAAAACACTCACGGTTTCGAGATGGTACTTCTGGATGGCATTTCGGCGTGCGCCGCGACGCTGGTCGAGTATCTGACAAGCCCGGCGTCTGGCGGGCCAGACGGGAAAAAGGAATAGTCCCGTTCAACGCCATTAGCCACTTCGCACGGTGTTGGCACTATACTCTGGGGAACATGCTTTTCAGATCAACATGATGGCGTTAAGCAATCGTCTTTCAGCGCCTTCACTTGATCTCGCAGGCCAGTATCGCTTGGCATCACTAGAGCCAGAGCAGAACTGGACATCAGAGCGTGACTGCCAACGCTCAGATCACGAATTGAATCGGAATTCACGATGAAACCGACAACACCACGTCCTTCCTCGCTGCCGGAACGAGAAGGCATCCTGCCCAGCCACCTCCGGTTCCCGGTGGTTGGCATAGGTGCATCGGCGGGCGGCCTGGCTGCGCTGAAAACATTCTTCGAGCACATGCCCGCTGACAGCGGAATGTCGTTTGTCATTATTCTGCATTTGTCGCCAGACCACGAAAGCGTGGCCGACAAGATTATCCAGGCGTGTACGTCGATGCCTGTTTTGCAGGTAACGGACACCGCACCCATTGAGCAAAACAGCGTTTATGTAATCTCGCCCGCCAGCCAGCTGGCCATGAACGATGGCTATTTGAAAGTGATGGCAGCCAATCGCCCGGCCGGCAGCCATGTGGCTATCGACCTGTTTTTCCGCGATCTGGCTGACGTGCACAAGGAATTTGCTTACTGCCTGGTGCTGACCGGCACGGGCAGCGACGGCGCCGTGGGCCTGTCACGTATCAAGGAGCAGGGCGGCATCACCATTGTGCAGAGCCCGAATGATGCTGAATTCGACGGGATGCCCCTGGCGGCAATCGCGACCGGCATGGTCGACGCTGTGCTGCCGGTATCCGAGATACCCAACAAACTGCTCGAGCTGTGGCGTAACACGCGGGCGATCAAGATCCCCGCACCGCACGACATGAAGGTTGCGTCCGCTTACCCCGAACTTGAGCGCGAAGTCGCCGAGCGGGTTCTGCTGGATATTCTGTTACTGCTGCGAACCCGCACCGGGCACGATTTCAAGCACTACAAGCGGGCGACGGTACTGCGGCGTATCGAGCGGCGCCTGCAGGTAACGGCCCAGCCTGATTTGCCCGCGTACTACCAGTACCTCGAAAACACGCCCGAGGAAGCCAAGCAGTTGTTGGGGGACATGCTGATCGGCGTGACCAACTTCTTCCGAGACCGAGAGGCCTTCGAGGCGCTTGAGCGGCACGTGCTGAGCCCTTTGATGTCCACAAGCGATGACAAGGCTCGCCCCGATGAGGTGCGCATCTGGTCGGCTGGATGTTCGACAGGGGAGGAGGCATACAGCCTGACGATCCTGTGCACCGAGCACCAGAAGCTTGAGATCAACCCGGTCAAGGTCCAGGTGTTTGCCACGGATATCGACGAGCGCGCCATTGCGGTCGGCCGGACGGGCGCATACCCGGAAGCGATCATCACCGACGTGCCACCTACGCGCCTGCGGCAGTATTTCATGAAAGAAGGCGAGCACTACCGCGTCCGCAAGGAAGTGCGCGAGAAAGTCTTGTTTGCCAAGCACAGCCTGCTGTCCGACCCGCCATTCTCGCAAATCGACCTCATTGTCTGCCGCAACCTGCTCATCTACCTGGACCGCGACATCCAGCGTGAAATGCTACAGATGTTCCACTTTGCACTTAAGCCGGGTGGTTATCTGTTCATGGGCTCGTCCGAGTCGGCCGATGCCTGCCCAGACCTGTTCACACCGGTCGACAAGCGCAACCGGATTTTCCGGGCGCGAGCCGGCGCCAATATCAATCGCCGGGCGCCTTCCATGCCCCGTGGCGGCTTTGCGCTGTCCAGCCTTGCTGCGCCGCCGCCCATGCTGCCGCCCGCACGCAAATTTTCCTACGCCGATATCCATCAGCGGGCGATGGCCGAGCAGATGCCGCCGAGCATGATTGTCGACCCCAATGGCGACATCCTGCACATGAACGAGGGTGCTGGCAGATTCTTGCGTTACGTCACCGGGGAAGTGGGGCGAAACGTTCTGGTGCTGATCATGCCGCAGTTGCGCCTTGAGCTTCGCACCACGCTGTACCAGGCCCAGCAAAGCGGTAAAGCGACACTGTCCCGCAAGATCCGCGTGAACGACCCTGAAGGCGATTACCTGGTCGATATCACGGCGCGTCCTTTCAAGGACGAAGCCACCGATCAGGACGTGCGAACCATCGTGTTCAACGTCACGTCCATCGAACCGGGCTCCGACTTGCTCGACCTGGATTTGCAGACCGAAAACAAGGTGCTGGCCAGCCTCGAAAACGAGCTGCAGCGAACCAAGACCCACTTGCAGGAAACCATCGAGCAATCGGAGGTCTCGAGCGAAGAACTCAAGGCGTCCAACGAGGAAATGCAGGCCATCAACGAGGAGTTGCGCTCCGCGACCGAAGAGCTGGAAACCAGCAAGGAAGAACTTCAGTCGATAAACGAAGAGCTGCTAACCGTCAACTACGAGCTCAAGACCAAGGTCGAAGAAACCGACAAGATCAACGACTATCTGGCTAACCTCATTGCCTCTACGGATATCGCCACGGTGTTCGTTGACCGCAACATGCATATCCGCTGGTTCACGCCCCGCGCCAAGGAGATTTTCAGCATGTTGCCCGTGGATACCGGGCGCTCGCTGCTGGACATCACCCATCGCCTCAATTATCCGGAATTGGCCGAAGACGCGACGTCCGTTTACGAATCGCTGACCATGCTGGAGCGGGAAGTCAGTAGCGCCGATGGCCGCTGGTACATTGCCCGGCTCCTGCCGTACCGTTCCAGCGAAGACCATATCGATGGCACGGTGTTGACGTTCATCGACATCACCAAGCGCCGCGAGGCCGAAGAAGATCTGCGCCTGGGCCAGGAGCGCATGCGCCTGGTCGCCGAAAGCACCCACGATTTCGCCATTATCATCCTGGATGAGCACGGCAAGATCACGGACTGGAACACCGGGGCTCAGCTGATCTTTGGCTATACCGCTGAAGAAGTCATCGGCTCCTCCTACGCGCTGATTTTCTCCGCTGAAGATCGCAGCGCCGGTGTTCCGCAAAATGAGATGCGCAATGCCCGTGAGCATGGCCGCGGAGAGGATGAGCGTTGGCACGTGCGCAAGGACGGTAGCCGGTTCTTCTGCAGCGGGGAAATCGCCTTGCTCCGTGCCGAAAGCGCGCTGGGGTACGTGAAGATCGCGCGTGACCTGACGGGCCATAAACGGCTGCACGATGAGCAGAGCAAGAAGCTCGCCGAGACCCAAAGTACCATCCTCATGAAGGATGAGTTCTTTGCGGTCATGTCGCATGAACTCAAGCACCCGCTCAACCTGATTCAACTCAACGCAGAAATTCTCCGAAGGCTTCCCGCCGTTCGCAACACCGAGAATGCCAGCAAGGCGGTCGGTGCCATTGGCGAGGCTGTTACCAGCCAGGCGCGCATTATCGATGATTTGCTCGATGTGGCCCGCATTCGCACGGGCAAGCTGAAGTTGAAGACGCGTCTGCTCGACCTTGGCGCCATGCTGAGTGATATCCACGCTGTGATCACCGAAGAATATCCCGACGCAGAGATTTCGCTTGAGAAACCCAGCGCTGAGGCGCCGGCGATGATCATTGACGGCGATCCGACCCGCCTGGAACAAGTGATCTGGAACCTGCTGCAGAACGCGCTGAAATTCAGCGGGGAAGACGCCAAGGTACGTATTGTGCTCAGCAAGGCGGACAAGCATGCCAACATCGATATCATCGACAACGGTGTCGGGTTGCCTACTGCCGACCTTGAGAATGTGTTCGACTTGTTCAAGCAGGCCAAACCCAGACATGCCAGCCATCAACGAGACGGATTGGGCATTGGCCTCTCGCTGGTTCGCCAGCTGGTGCATGCGCATGGGGGCTCGGTAGTGGCCTGGTCTGCGGGTATTGGTCATGGGTGCAAGTTCAGTGTCTCGCTGCCGCTTTCCCAGGAGCAGATCAAAGAGCCGAAGGATGGGCATGAACCCGGCGAGCCCGAGGGGCGACTCAAGGGCCTCAAAGTGCTGCTGGTCGATGACTCGCCAGAAGTCCTGGGGGTGATGCGTATGCTGCTTGAAATGGAAAGTGCGCAGGTGAAAAGCTACAGCGATCCTGCCCAGGCACTCGAGCACTCACTCCAGGAGCGTTTCGATGTCATTCTTACCGACATCGGGATGCCAGAGATGGATGGTCATGAGCTGATCAGTGCCCTGCGAGCTGGCAAGGTTCATCAGTTCACGCCTGCCATTGCGTTGAGTGGTTATGGGGTGGCAACTGACCCCCACAAGCGCAAAGACATGCAGTTTGATCGGCATCTGACCAAACCTGTTCAGTACGACGACCTGGTCGGCACTATCGAGTCGCTATGTAGCGTCGCTTCTTCAGGCGGCTAAGGTTAGCCCTCAGCCCTGATTCCCTCTGGGCTGAGGGTCGCTTCATTTTCCCACGAGCCAGCCAATCTCTTGTTTCACCGATGCTAGAACGTCACTCGTGTTTTTCCAGCAGCCATGCCCACTCAGCGTTGCTGGGGTCGGCTGGCTTCTGCGCGTAGTTCAATGCTTTCAAGGCCTTGAATTGGAACTCCGCTCGGGTGCGCAGTTTCACAGCATCCGTACAACCGCTGTCTGATACCCCCCTGTCACAGGCTCGCAGGGCGCTCATTGCTTGGTTGCAGGCGTTAAGTTGTGCCGTTATCCGACTTGCGTCCGTGTTAGTCATGATCATGCCTCCCGTGTCCTACGCGGTTGGTTTCATTTCTGTCCACCCTAACAGTTGTCGGTCAAATTTCTCGCTCACCCGACGATTGTCCGACAGGCGGCTACGGCGCTACTGAGGTGCATCCCTACACGCTACAGGGGCAGTCAATCGCTTGAACGGCTGTTGGCAGCTGCCGGTGTTGAAGTGGCGGGTCGATGCAAATGAGCGCCTGTTGGGTCGATGATCTGGATAACATTGCCGTGCCGCCAAGCATCCGCCCTGGAATCAGCCGTAGGGACGGGGATGTCAGCTCGCTGAGCTTTGGTTTTTGCCGCGTCCACACCCAGGCGTCGATTGCGCTGGTCGATCATCGCTGCATCAGCCTGGCCATCTGCAGTGAAACCCATCATCAGCTGCGGAACGCCCACCGGTAGCGCTTTGTCTTGATCGGTGTGCCACGTGTGCCATGTCTTGCCATAGGTATGGGCAAGCCGTTTCATCAAGGCGTGCTCGGCAGGCGCGGGAATACCGGGGGCAATCAACTGCCCGGAAGACACTTCGTAGCCATGGCTGTGCCACAACGCTTTCTCCTTGGCCGGTAACCCGGTAAAGAGCCGCTTGTCGATGATGTACTCGACACCCATGATTTTCGCTTCCTTGGTATTGCCGTCGAAGATGACGCACTGAATGACATCGTCGTTGAGGATGGAGCAGTAGTGATGCGCCTCCATCTGCACGCCGGGATGGCCGTTATAGAAGTGGAAGCCGTCCAGGTAGGCGTTGATAGCCTCGATGGGCGGCTTGGCCTGCAGTGTCGCTGCCCCGGCTTCCAACAGCTGAGTCGTCGCTGATTCCGGCCTGCCGGGTGCCTTCACAGGCGACTTCGTTTCGGGAGCGGAACACGCCCACAGCAAAGAGCAGGCGAGGGTAAGGGTTATCGATCGAGATAGCTGTCGCATGGGAATGGCTCTGGCTGGTGTCCTCGAAAGACAGCCCGGACGCGCGATGCAAACAGCCCAACAGACGAATGGTCTGATTGCTACTTCGTAAAATACTCCCTTTCGTCGGTTCAACCGACTAAGGCACCGCTGAGCATTCTCTGAAGAAATACCTATCACTGGATGCGAGGTATTGAGAATGGCAAATCCAAAGGAAAACCTGCTCGACTGGCTGCGTGATGCCCACGCGATGGAGCAACAGGCTGAGAGCATGCTGAAAGGTCAGGCTGAGCGCTTGGAGCACTACCCTGAACTGAAAGGTCGAATTGTTCAGCATATCGAGGAGACGCAAGGGCAACAGCGTTTGCTGGTTGAATGCATCGAGCGTCTGGGCGGTAGCACATCAACCTTCAAGGATCTTGCGGGCAAGCTCATGGCTTTTGGGCAGGCTGTAGGCGGGATGACCATGAGCGACGAGGTGGTCAAAGGTGCCATGGCAGGGTACGTGTTCGAAAACCTGGAAATTGCGTCCTACACGGTGCTGATAGAGGCCGCTGAAGCGGTCGGCGACAGTGCGACTGCGCAAGCCTGTCGCTCGATCCTCAAGGAAGAAGTCGCCATGGCTGAATGGCTGAAGGAGCATTTGCCGGAAGTGACGCGTGCATTCCTGGCCCGGTCGGCCGACCCTGAGGCAGAAGCAAAGCGTTAAATGCGTCACCTGCGCCGGATGAGCTCCGGCGCGGGTTCCTTCCACAGCTGTTCACCTTTTCATCTTTTGCTCCAGCCGGCGTTGGCGCTGTGGCTACGCCATACGTCAAACGGGTGGAACGGATGCTACCGCGTCAGGCTCAACCCAATAGATTCGTTTCTTACTCCATCTGCCTGGGGACCTTCAAAATGGCCAGCTACCTGTACTTGATCAGCTACATCCTCGACAACCAGCCCGGGACTTGCGAGTTCCGCAGCCAGCAGGAGGACCTGAGCCGCGAAGCTGCGCGCGAATATTTGCAAGGCTTGCATCGAAACGAAGCGTCATCATTCACCGACGTACAGGTTCAGCGTCTAGAGCATGATCATGAGCCAGGCACATCGCCAGGACATTACCAGCAACCCTGACGGGCTATCGGCATGAACGCGGTTAGCGAACAGATAAGCCAGGAACAGCGCCGACTCGTTGCAATCAACAAGTGGTTTCTGCTTTATGACGACGTGAAACAACGATGTGATTGCCCGAGTACCCATCATGAAGAACTGCTTCGTCAAGCCGACGAGATGGACCGTCTTGGGCTGGTGGACTGGCGTGAATGGCGAGACCTGCGCAGGCTTGCAGATAGAGGCTTTCTCAAAGCCATTGCAGGTTGTGATAACTAGTGTAGCCATGCGCTCCGGCTGCAGCGACAACAGGCCTGGCAAGGGGGATAAATGTCACGGCTGCCAATAATCGGGGTGACGGCCTGTAGCTACAAGGTCGGCCCGCACGCAGTGCAATTGAATGATGACAAGAATGCGCGGGCGGTGGCCACTGCTGCCCATGGTTTGCCGTTGATTCTGCCAATGTTTCCAGAGCTCCTGAACATAGCAGACATAATCGAGGGCCTGGATGGGCTGCTGTTCACCGGTTCACCGTCCAATATCGAGCCTCACCATTACCATGGTCCGCCCAGCCCGCCGGGTACCCAAAAAGACGCCGCCCGTGATCACCTCACTCTGCCGCTGTGGCGTGCGGCAGTAAAAGCGGGGTTGCCCGTGCTCGGCGTGTGCCGGGGTTTTCAGGAGATGAATGTGGCTTTCGGCGGCACCCTCGTCCAGCAGCTCCATCAACCTGGCGTGGATCATGAGCCCCCGAGCAACGAACCTCTTGAAGACCAGTACGCACCCGCTCACAGGCTCACGGTGCGAGCAGGTGGGGTATTACAAGGGCTGGGGTTTCCCGAGGTAATCGAAGTCAACTCGGTACATGGGCAAGGTATAGAGCGGGTCGGCGAAGGTTTGCGCATCGAGGCTGTGGCAACGGATGGCCTCGTTGAAGCATTGTCGGTGGAAGGAAGTCGCTCATTTGCCCTCGGCGTGCAGTGGCATCCGGAGTGGCAAGTGATGTTCTATCCACAATACCGTGCGATCTTCGAGGCGTTCGGAGCCGCCTGCCGAGTGCGGGCGGCATACCGGCAATAAGCGTCTACCGGTCTGTCGTGAATCCGTAGATAGGAAAAGATCAAGCCACAGTATGGCCCGCTGTGGACGTGGCACACCGCCGCGTCCACAGGTATGGCGTCAGCTTTGCGCGGGGCAGCCGGTATCAACCTCCGGACCCACCGCTGCCCGAGCCACCACCGCCAGCGCCACTTCCGGTTCCGCTACCAGTGCCGGACCCTGTACCTGAACCCGAACCGTTGCCCGTGCCAGTCCCCGTACCGCCACTTCCCGATCCGTCCATCCCGGGAGCACTGCCCGAGCCGTTGGTAGTGCCGTCGCCACCGGTATTGTCGGTGCCATTGCTGCCGGTACCGCTAGATCCGCTACCTATGCCATCACCCGGTGTTCCAGACCCGCTGGCTCCACCGTTCATTTGGCCATCTTCTTGCGTTTGCGTGCCAGGAGCGCGTTGATCGTTCATGTTGGTAGCCGACAGCACGATGGGTGCGTTTAGACCCAGGCACAGCGCCAACAGCCAGGTATGAGGCTTCATTATCTTCATGTTGAATCTCCTTTTTCGCGGTGTTCGCCTTGTGTTCGGCCAACGGCGGCCTGGGCCGTGCAATGCCGTCGACGGACGGGCCTACCGTTCAGACGCTTCTGATTTTCAGGCCCTTACGGCCTGCCCTCGGTTGTACAAATTCCGCGTTTCGTACAGCTAGGCCGGCTGTCTGAAGGTCCTGATTCATTTCGACCGGCACGGCGGATCGGGTGATCTACCGTCGACAACATCGGCGAGGGCAGACACATGAAACGAAGAGGCAAGACCTACAGGCAATGGCGCGACCCGATCCTGCATCATCAGACTCATGAAGAGACCCTCGACGACGGCACCTGCCTGGAAGTGCAGACGCGCCTTTCGCGCACCGGTGCGACGCAGTTGTTCATCGGTGTGTACCGTGCTGACGGGACGGTGCTATGTGAGCGGGCCTACGCCCAGCGCGCCGGTGAAAGCATGAGCCGGGCGCTGGTGTGGGGGGTGGGGTATGCCAGGCGAGTGGCGGTGGAAGGTACAGCGAGCCGCGCCGAGCCTGCGAGCAACTGACCTGCATCAGCCGTCGGACTGTTCCTCAGGTGGAACCTGGCCATCAGGCCAGTCCGGCGCCTCTTGTTCCGTGTCAGGTGCAGGCACAGGCTCGCCCGGGTTATGCGGCACTTCGTCAACGTAAGGGTCGGGGTGGTTAGGGTCAATCATGTCAAGTCCTCCAGGGTGATTACCCGGTTTAGGTCGCGCTGTTGCGGTGGCTGTTCCATGCGAATGCCAACTGAACGATGACCGGCGCTGACGACTCCATTGCAGCAACAGCGTGCTTTTGGAGTGCCATGATGATTCACCTGGGGTGCGCGGGGTGGAGCTTGTCCCGCCAGTACGCCGATGAGTTCCTGCAACCGGGTAGCCACCTGCAGCGCTATGCAGGCCGGCTTGATGCCGTCGAGATCAACAGCGCCTTTTACCGGCCGCACCGGCCCGCGACCTATGCCCGTTGGGCGGCGTCGGTACCGGAGCATTTTCGCTTTTCCGTCAAACTGCCCAGGGTCATCACCCACGAGCTGCGCCTGGAAAATTGTGAGGTTGCGCTTGATGCGTTTCTTGGCCAAATCCAGCACTTGGGTTACCGCCTGGGTTGCCTGCTGGTACAGCTGCCTCCATCACTCGCCCATGATGCCCGCCGTGATCGGTACTTTTTTGAAGCCCTTCGCCGACGCCATGCCGGCCCGGTGGCGGTTGAGCCCAGGCACGCCAGTTGGCAAGCGGCGGGGTCAATGCTGACTGACTTGTGCATTGCCCAGGTCGCAGCGAGCCCTTCACGTTTCGCTGCCGATGCGCAACCCGCTGGCTGGCCTGGGTTGGTCTACTGGCGTCTGCACGGTGTGCCGCGGATCTATCACAGCGAGTATTCGCAACAGTGCCTGCTACAGCTGGCTGAACGGCTGCAGTGCAGCCACGGCGCAGGTGCAGAAACCTGGTGCATCTTCGACAACACGGCCTCCGGTGCAGCACTGGGCAACGCGCTGGCGCTTCGACGATGGGCCAGCGCAACGTACCCTAGCTTGCTGGATGAAACAATTCACGAATGACTTCCCTCAACCACCGGTTCCCACTGTCCTGATGATAGCGGGCATGCCAATGCTGTTTGACTGTGAACCCTTCCACTTCAAACGGGCAGTCATGCACCCTTAACCCATGCATGTCAGCCAGTGTCTGCCCGATATGTCGCGGCAAGGTGGCCAGCAGATCCGTCGTCCCGATTATCATCCCCAACCCGAGAAACGCCGGCAGCTCCAGCATGATCCGCCGTTCGATCCCGGCACGTGCCAATCCTGCCTCCAGCAATTTCTGCCCAGTGCCGAAACTGATCTGCACATGCCCCTCGGCGCGGTAGCGCGGCAAGCTCATGCCGTTGCCCAGGCGCGGATGCTGCGCGTTGCTCAGGCATACCCAGTCCTGCTCGAACAGCATCTGCTGGTACATCCCCCCACCCATCCAAGGCACGAAGCCAATGGCCAGGTCCGCTTCGCCTGATTCCAGTGCGCGTTCGGTATTGCCATCGATCCGCGCCGCCTCCAGGCGGATACCCGGCGCATGGCTGCGCAGGTGGTTGAGGATACTCGGCAGCAGGGTGATATGGCTGGCATCACTGACACATAGGCGAAAACGCCGCTGCGCCGTGGCTGCCATGAACTGCGGCTCCCATGCCGTTAGCCTGCGCAAGGACTCCAGCACCTCGCGGCACGGTCCGATCAGTTGATCGGCCCGTGGCGTAGGGGCCATGCCCCCAGGCGTGCGCACGAACAACGGGTCGCTCAGCTGCTCGCGCAGGCGCGCCAGCCAAATGCTGATGGTCGGCTGGCTCTGCCCCAGTTGGTCGGCCGCGCGGGTCACACTGCGGCAGTGGTACAGCACGTCGAACAGTTGCAGAAGCTTAGGTTCGGGCAGAGCCTCCAAGGCATGCATTATTGCAAATCTCAATAGTTGTATTGAGGTCATTGTATAGCCCAAATAACCCTCGCTGCATAAGGTAGTCGCAAACCACAGGAGGTCTGCGACGTGAAAATCTGCATTCTGGGCGCCGGTGCCTTGGGTTGTGCCATTGGTGCGGCCCTGAGCGAGGCGGGGCATGAAACCTGGCTGTTGAACCGTGGCCGCGCCCACGTCGAGGCAATGAACCTGTATGGGTTGCAGGTGCATGACGAGCGTGGCGAGCGCAAGGTGCGGGTCAATGCGGCCATCGACGCCGAAGACGTGGGTGTGGCCGACCTGGTGGTGGTGCTGGTCAAGTCGTTCCACACTGGCGAAGCCATCGCTGGCGCAGCTGCACTGGTCGGGCCGCAGACGCTTGTGCTGTCGCTGCAGAACGGCTTGGGCCACGAGGACATCCTGGCCGAGGCGGTGGGGCGTGAGCGGGTGCTGGCCGGCAAGACCTACGTCGGCGGCGTGCTGTTGGCGCCGGGCTCGATCCGCGCCGGTGTGGCGGGCAAGCAGACCTTCATCGGCGAACTCGATGGCCAGTTGACGCCACGTGTACAAGCTATCGCCGATGCGTTCAATGCCGCCGGGCTGGCCACCACGGTCAGCGACAACATCCTTGGCACCATGTGGGACAAGTTGCTGGTCAATGTCGCCACCGGCGCGCTGAGCGGTATCACGATGCTCAGCTACGGCCAGCTGTACAGCGAACCGCTGCTGGAAAGCACTGCCAAGGCAGCCGTGGCCGAAGCCATTGCCGTGGCCAAACGCGCCGGTATCCGCCTTGGCCTGAGCAGCCCCGAGGCCGCCTGGGCCCTGGCCGCCGAGGGCCTGCCGGCGAGTTTCCGCACCTCGATGCTACAGAGCCTGGAAAAGGGCTCGATCACCGAAATCGACTTCATCAACGGCTCCGTCGTGCGCTGGGGCCAGCGCCATGGCGTGGCCACACCGGTCAACGCGACCTTGGTGGCCTGCATCAAGGGCATCGAGCGCGCCATGGCAGATCACCAGAAGAAGGAAACCCCATGAGCCAGCCAAAAGCCTACCTCGAACACGTGGCGTTCTGGGTGCAGGACATCCAGTGGCATATCCGCTTTTTCAGCGAAGTATGTGGTATGACCATGCGTGAAGTGCAAGGCGACGTCGAGCAACCGGTGCAGTACTGGACCCTCGGTGGCCTGCAGTTCATCCATCAGCCGGACTTCGCCGGGCCGGAAGGCCGCATGGCGCACCTGGGCATCATGTGCGAGGACCTGGAAGCTGCGCTGGCCGCCGCCCAGCGCTTCGGCGTCAGCGAAATGCCCCAAGGCCGCAACTGGCTGCGTCTCCCCGATGGCCTGGCGGTCGAGTTCATCCAGGCGCTGCCGGCCAAATGCGTGACCCAGGCACTGGCCATCGACCCGCGGGCGGAGGTGCAGGCATGAGCGTGATTGAAAAGTATTGGGACGATGCCCGTGAAGGAGACGAGTGCATCAGCCCCACTTACACGGTCACGCGCGAACGTATCCTGGCTTACGCCGACCTCACCGGTGACCACACCCCGGTGCACGTCGACGAGGAATACGCCAACGCCAGCCACTTCGGCTGCCTGGTTGCCCATGGCCTGTTCGGCCTGTCGATCGCCGATGGCCTGAAGACCCAATGCGAGTACCGCTTTCTGCCGGGCATGTCGCTGGGCTGGACCTGGGACTTCGTACTGCCGATCAAGGTCAACGATGTGCTCCATGTGCGCATGCGCGTTGGCGCAATGCGCCCGAGCAATAGCCGACGTGGTTGGGGCATCGTGGTGTTGCCATCGGAACTGATCAACCAGCACGGCGAAGTCGTGCAACGTGGCGAGCATCGGCTGATGGTGCCGCGGAGGGTAGAAGCATGAGCCAGGCATTACCCTTGGCGGGTATCCGCGTCATCGACTACAGCCACTTCCTCGCTGGCCCCTATGTCGGGCGCTGTCTGGCGGCGCTGGGCGCCGAGGTGATCAAGGTCGAGCGGCCGGGCAGCGGCGACGCGGGGCGGCAGCATGCCTACACCCTGGACGACCAGCAGAGTGGTTATTTCCTGCAGTTGAACATGGGCAAGCAGGGCGTCAGCGTGAACATGAAGGACCCGCGCGGTAAAGCCTTCATGCAGCGCCTGACCGACTCGGCCGACGTGTTCATCGAAAACTACCGCCCCGGCGCCCTGCACAAGCTGGGCCTGGGCTATGCCGAGCTGGCGGCGCGTAATCCGCGCCTGGTGTACTGCTCGATTTCTGCCTACGGCCACACCGGGCCGGACGCCCACCGCGCCGGCTTCGGCCTGATCGCCGAGGCGAAGAGCGGGATCATGCAGATGGTCGGCGTACCGGGCGAGGCGCCGCCGCTGCTGCGTATTTCCCTGGGCGACATGTACACCGGTATTCACGCGGTGGCGGCAATCAATGCCGCGTTGCTCGGCCGGGTCAGCAGTGGCCGCGGCCAGCACATCGACATGGCTTTGTACGACACGCTGGTGTCGATGCACGAATACGCAGTGCAGTGCTACACCCTGTCGGGCGGCACGGTGCTGCCGCAGCAGAGCGGCCACGACATGCCCACCTCGACCCTGTACGGCGTGTTCCGCGCCGCCGATGGCGACCTGGTGATCGCCGCCCAGGTCGACGACGCCTGGCAACGGTTTGCCACCCTGCTCGAAACCCATGGCGGTCCACCCGGTTTTGGCAGCGACCGCCGCTACCATAGCCTCAACGGCCGCAACGCCCACCGCGAGGCGATCCTGGCGGTGGTCCGCGACTGGGTCGGTGCACGTCGCGTAGCCGATATCCTGGCGCTGCTCGACGGCATCGACATCCCCAGCGCCAAAGTGCAGCGCATCGACGAGGTGCTGGCCGACCCGCAGATCCAGGCACGCAACATGGTCATCGAACAGCAGCACCCGCGCTACGGTACCTTGCGTTTGCCCAACCTGCCGTTCCGCTTTTCCGACTGCGACACCACGATCCACCAAGTGGCACCGGACCTCGGCCAGCACAATGCAGAAGTGGCCGCCGGGCTTGGCTTCAGCCCTGAAGAAATCACCGCGATGCAGGCAGACGGTGTGCTGTTCACCCACGGAGATGCACGATGAGCGACCGCTATGCAGTGATCGGCCGGCCGATCAACCACACCAAGTCCCCTCTGATTCATGGCCTGTTCGCCCAGGCCAGCAGGCAGCAGCTGGAATATGGCGCGATCGAAGGCTCGCTGGACGACTTCGAGACACAGGTGCTTCAGTTCCGCAGTGAAGGCGGGCTGGGCATGAACATCACCGCGCCGTTCAAACTGCGCGCCTTCGAACTGGCCGACCGGCGCAGCGAGCGCGCCCAGCTGGCCCGGGCAGCCAATGCATTGAAGTTCGAGGACGGCCGTATCGTGGCCGAGAACTTCGATGGTATCGGCCTGCTGCGGGACATCGAAGAGAACCTCGGCGAGCCGCTGCGCAACCGTCGTGTGCTGATGCTGGGGGCCGGTGGCGCGGTGCGCGGTGCTCTGCTGCCGTTCCTCCAGGCAGGGCCGTGCGAACTGGTGATCGCCAATCGTGACATGGCCAAGGCATTGACGCTGCGCAACGAGCTCGACCACCCGCGCCTGCGCATCAGCCGCTATGAGGAACTGCAAGGGCAGTCGTTCGACATTGTGGTCAACGCTACCTCCGCAAGCCTGACCGGGGAATTGCCACCGTTACCCGGCAGCGTACTGGGCGACACTCGCCTGGCTTACGAACTGGCCTATGGCAAAGGCCTCACACCGTTCCTGCGCCTTGCCAATGAGCAGGGGGTGGCGCGCCTGGCCGATGGTGTCGGCATGCTGGTAGAGCAGGCGGCGGAGGCATTTGCCTGGTGGCGCGGGGTGCGGCCCGAGACACGGGCGGTGATCGATCAACTGACGATCCCCCTGGAGTAGTGCCATGGTCGCCAAGGTGCTGATGCTGCACGGCATCAACCACAACATGTTCGGCAAGCGCGACCCGCGCCAGTATGGCACCGCAACCCTGGCTGATATCGACCAGGCCTTGCAGGCGCTGGGCGAAGCGCTGGGGGCTCGGGTCGAGAGCTTCCAGAGCAACTTCGAGGGCGCCATGTGCGAGCGTATCCACCAGGCCTATGAGGACCGGGTGGATGCGGTGCTGATCAATGCCGGAGCCTGGACCCACTACAGCTACGGCATTCGTGATGCGCTGGCCATTCTTGAGGTGCCGGTGGTTGAAGTGCACATGTCGAACATCCATGCGAGAGAGCCATTCCGTCATCACTCGGTGTTTGCCGAGATCGTGCGCGGGCAGATCTGCGGGTTCGGCGTCGAGACGTATCTGCTTGCGCTGCGCGCAGCGCTGAATATGATCTGAAGGCTTTTCCGGAAAACCTGTGGGAGCGGGCTTGCCCTAATGCCGGTCCGTTAAGCAATTGGGGCCGCGTTGCGGCCCATCGCTGGCAAGCCAGGCTCCCACAGATATGGCGCATGGCTTGAATTCATGCGGCCGGTGTGGGAGCTGGCTTGCCGGCGACGGGCCGCAACGCGGCCCCGGCAGTCTCACCTGATTGGCATTAGGGCTTGCCCGGGGCCCGTGATAACCAGAAGGAACTGTACCCTTGGCCACTCCCACAGCCTCCAATACCCCTCGCCAAGCCACCAGCATCGCCTTGCTGGTGGCTATAACCTTCTTCATGGAAAACCTCGACGCTACCGTCATTGCCACGGCGCTGCCGCAGATGGCCCGTGACTTCGCCGAGAACCCGGTCAGCCTGAACATCGGCATCAGCGCCTACCTGTTGGCAGTAGCGGTGTTCATCCCGCTCAGCGGATGGGTAGCCGACCGTTTCGGCGCGCGCCAGGTGTTCGCCGGGGCCATTGGCCTGTTCACCCTGGCCTCGTGGCTGTGCGGGTTGGCACAGACCCTGGAAACCTTTGTCACCGCACGGGTGCTGCAGGGCATTGGCGGCGCGCTGATGGTGCCGGTCGGGCGCCTGGTGGTGTTGCGCACCACCGAGAAGCAGGACCTGGTGAAAATGCTTGCGGTCATCACCTGGCCAGGGCTGGTGGCGCCGGTGCTTGGCCCGCCGCTGGGTGGGCTGATCGTCACCCACCTGTCCTGGCCGTGGATCTTCTACCTGAATATCCCGCTCGGGCTGCTGGCCATTGTTGCGGCGTGGTGGCTGATCCCCAACACTCGCGCCAGTGAAAGGCGACGTTTCGACCTGATCGGCTTCGTCTTGCTCGCCTCAGCCTGCGCGGCCTGGCTGCTGGGCCTGGAGATGCTCGGCTCGTTGTCGGGTGGCAGCCTCGGTGCAGGTACTGCGCTGGTGGCCGCAGGCGCGCTGCTGACCTGGCTGTCGATCCGCCATTGCCAGCGCCACCCGGCACCGTTGTTGCCGCTAGCCACCCTGGGCATCGCCACGTTCCGCGCCAGCATCGTTGGCGGCGCGCTGTTCCGAATGTCGATCAGCGCCTTGCCGTTCCTGGTTCCGCTGCTGCTGCAGATCGGTTTCGGTTATTCGCCGGTGGATGCGGGGCTGCTGGTGCTGGCAATCTTCGCCGGCAACCTGGCGATGAAACCGTTCACCACCGGGTTATTGCGCCGTCATGGTTTCCGCCGGGTGCTGGTGGTCAATGGCCTAGTCGGCGTGGGCTGCATCCTCGCCTGCCTGGGCCTGCAACAGGACATGCCCTGGTACTGGATGGCGCTGGTGCTGTTCGTCGGCGGGTTGTCGCGCTCGATGCAGTTCACCACCTACAACGCGGTCGGCTTTGCCGAGGTACCCAAGCCCCAGATGGGTGAGGCGTCGACGCTGTTCAGCATGTTCTTCCAGCTGGCGATGGCGCTTGGCGTGGCAGTGGCAGCCTTGTTGCTACGGGTGTCGATGGCGCTGCACGGCGGCGAACAGGCGATGACGATCAGTGACTTCCACTGGGCCCTGATCGGCGTGGCGCTGGTCGCTTGTATCGGTCTGCTCGATGCCGTGCGTCTGCCAGGCAATGCCGGTGCACAGGTATTGCGCACGTAGCGCAGGCCGCCGGCGACCGGTTCATTTGGCGCTGGATCCCAGCGATGTGAAGAGGCCGGTAACGGCCTCTCGTCAAGGATATAGCTGAGCAATCCATTGATATTCCATAAAGTTAGTTCGAAAGGATTTTATATTGCGTTTTAATATTTAGATCCTTTCATATCGGAGTATCTGTCGTTGAAAGCCATTTCTCTCCTTCCTGCAGGTCTGGCGCTTCTTGCTGCCTGTTCATCTGCCTTCGCCGGCTCGACCCTTGAACGTGTAGAAAGCAAAGGCGAGCTCACCGGCGTACTGATGGAAAACTACCCCCCGTTCTCGTTCCTGAATGAACAGAACCAGCTCGACGGGTTCGACGTAGATGTCGCCAAGGCAGTGGCTGAACGGCTCGGGGTGAAGCTCAAGCTCGAAACACCTTCGTGGGATGTGATTGCCGCTGGACGCTGGAGTGGGCGGTACGACATTTGTGTCTGCTCCATGACGCCAAGCAAGGCGAGGGCAGAGGTATTCGATTTCCCGGTCGAGTATTACCGGTCACCCGCGGTAATCGTGGTCAACGCCAACGATAACGGCATCAGCTCCGGTAAAGCGCTGTCAGGCAAGAAGGTGGGGGTAATCAGTGCGTCCACCTATGAAGCCTATCTGAACAAGGATCTCGTTATCGAGGGTGCAGAGGAGAAACCCCTGACTTACCCGTTTGACACCGTTCAGGTTGCGCCCTATGACAACGAAACCGTGGCATTCCAGGACCTGGCACTAGGCACCGGAGTGCGGCTGGATGCCATGGTCACCAATCTGATTACGGCTAAAGAGCGCATCGCCCAGGATCCTCGCTTCAAGATTGCGGGTGAGACCCTGTATGCCGAGCCCAACGTAGTCGCCGTGGAGAAAAACGACCGCCAGTGGAGTGAGAAGGTCGCCCAGGTTGTGACTGAGCTCAAGGCTGACGGGACGCTGGCGAAGATCTCTGAAAAGTGGATTGGCGCCGATATCACTCAATGACAGCCCTTAATCCACATCCGGCCAAAACCGCGCTGGCGTCGAAGACCCAGTCGGATCGCATTCGGCAAATATTGGGTTTCAAAACCCGTTTATACCTGACTTGGGCAGCGTTGCTCGGCGCCTGTGTGTTTTTCTTCCTGAGCTTCGACCTCAAGTTCTCGATCATTCTTGATAAGCTGCCAAACCTGGTTGGACTCAAGCTGGGGCCCAATGGGTTCCTGCAGGGCGCAGCACTGACCTTGTTCCTCTGCGCTTGCTCGATCTGGCTGTCGCTGGTGCTGGGCTTCGTAACAGCGCTGGCGCGACTGTCTCGAAGCGCTGTGGCTTTCGGAGTGGCGAGCTTCTACGCCTCTTTTTTCCGGGGCACGCCGTTGCTTATCCAGATCCTGCTTATTTACCTGGGGCTGCCACAGCTCGGCGTAGTGCCCGGCGCAATCAGTGCAGGCATTATCGCGCTGTCCCTCAACTACGGGGCCTACCTGAGCGAGATTTTTCGCGCCGGTATCATGGCTGTTCCGCCAGGGCAAAGACAGGCAGCAGTCGCGCTGGGCATGACACCGACCGCCACCTTTTTCCACATCATCCTGCCTCAGGCGATGCGAACGATCATCCCGCCTACCACCAGCCAGTTCATCTCCATGCTGAAAGACTCATCGTTGATTTCAGTAATGGGCGTATGGGAAGTGATGTTCCTGGCGCAGTCCTACGGCCGGTCTTCTTACCGCTACATCGAAATGCTGGCCACCGCCGCACTCATCTATTGGCTTCTGTCCATTGGGCTGGAGCTTATCCAACACCGGCTCGAGCGCTACTACGGCAAAGGCTTTCAGGATCAGCGATAAGTTGATCGCTGACACCCATGATTACAGGAACAGTGATGTCCGACCCTAAACCCTTATTGTTTGCCCTCTACGAACAAGCCAGCGTCGGCTGTGGTGGCGCGCCGAGCTTGTGGACGCATCCGGCCGACGAGCGACTGGCCGCCAACACCTTCGAGTTCTGGGCCAACCAGGCACGCATCGCTGACCAGGCCAACCTCGACATGCTGTTCTTCGCAGATGTGCTGGGCTTCTACGATGTATTCGGCGGTAACGCGGAGGCAGCGGTGAAGTGGGCTGTCGAGGCGCCTGCAAATGACCCTCTGATGATCATCCCGGGGTTGGCAGCGATTACAAAGAATCTGGCGTTCGGCGCTACTGTGTCCACGACCTATGAGCATCCATTTGCCCATGCCCGTCGCTTCAGTACCCTGGATCACATGACCAATGGCCGAATCGGTTGGAATATCGTCACGTCGTATCTTTCCAGTGCCGCGCGCAATTTCGGCCTGGAAGAAATGCTCAAGCATGGGGACCGGTATGAGCGCGCGGAGGAGTTCATGGACGTGGCCTACAAGCTTTGGGAGGGCAGTTGGGCAGACGACGCAGTCGTCGCCGATAAAACCCGGCAGGTGTACGCCCAAGGTGACCGGGTCAAGCCCATCAACCATGTGGGTGAGCGCTATCGGGTTTCTGGGCCTCATCTGTCCGCTCCGTCCCCACAGCGAACACCCCTGCTGATCCAGGCGGGCTGGTCTGGGCGAGGGCGCGAGTTCGCGGCCAAACATGCTGAGCTGATCTTCGTAGCCAAGTCGAACCCACATGAAATCCGTCAAGGGTTGGAAGAAATCTGGACGATGGCGCAGGCACGTGGCCGTGCCAGGGATGATGTCCAGTCGCTGACCGTGCTGCGAATTGTGACGGCAAAAACCGAGATTGAAGCCCAGCGCAAATACGACGAGCTCCAGAGCAACTATCACCTGGAAGCCCAACTCGTCAGCTATGCCGGCGACACAGGCATCGACCTGAGCCGCTACGCGGACAGCGATGCGTTGTCGACGCATACCGAGGGCCTTACTTCTTACATGATGCGACCCGACGGAAGCGGCAACCCTCTAACCGCCGGAGACGTCAGGAAGCGATTTGCCAATGTCACACGGGGCACCGATCTGATCCTGGTGGGCACTCCGGAGCAGGTCGCAGACAAAATCGAAGAGCATGCACGGATCTCGGGTACGAGTGGCTACATGCTCAACCCGTTAACGAGCCCTGGCACATTGGAGGATTTCGTAGAATGGGTAGTGCCAGCGCTGCAAAAGAGAGGGCTCTACCGAACCCGTCCCCAAAGCGGGAGTTTCCGGTCCAGGTTGAGGGCTGACGGATCAAGCCGCCTGCCAGGGTCCGCCTACGGAGCTTCTTTCCGCTCACCCGCCTGAGCAAGGCATGCTGGCGCTCATGCCCTGGTTAAGATTGAGCGCCAGCTTGCCTGGCGCTGCGATCAGAAGCCTTCCAGAACAATCTTGCCCCGCGCTTTGCCGCTTTCGATCAGGGCATGAGCACGCTTGAGGTTGTCGGCGCAAATCGTACCGTAGTGCTCGCCCACCGTCGTCCTGAGAACGCCCTCATCAACCAGCTTGGAGACCCTGTCGAGCAGGTGGTGTTGATTGATCATGTCCTCGGTCTTGTACAGCGAGCGGGTGAACATGAGCTCCCAGTGCAAGGACAGCGATTTGCGCTTGAGCGGCATGACATCCAGCTGCGCCGGGTCATCGATCAGTGCGAGTTTGCCTTGGGGGCGAAGCACTTCGACAAGCTGAGGAAGGTAAGTGTCGGTGTGCGTCAAACTGATCACATAATCGACCGGGTTCAGCTTGAGTTTCTCCAGCTGAAGAGCGATCGGTACTGTGTGGTCGATGACATGGTGGGCTCCCTGCGCCTTGACCCACGCTTGGGTCTCTGGTCTGGAGGCTGTACCGATGACAGTGAGCTGGGTCAGCTTGCTGGCCAACTGAACCAGGATCGAACCCACCCCACCCGCGGCACCGACTACCAGAAGGCTTTGGCCTTTGCCGCCATGCTCGTCAATGCCCAAACGATCGAACAGCAGTTCCCAGGCAGTGATGGCGGTGAGAGGCAGAGCGGCGGCGCTGGCATTATCCAGGCTGCGAGGCTTGTGCCCCACGATGCGTTCATCCACGACGTGAAGTTGGCTATAGCTGCCAGCACGATCAATGGCGCCCGCGTAGAACACTTCATCACCTGGTCGGAACAGCGTGACTTGCGGTCCAATCTCACGTACGACGCCGACCGCATCCCATCCCAGCACCTGGGGTTTGTCGCCGCCGCGACTGGCCCGAATCTTCGTGTCGACCGGGTTCACGGCAATGGCGCTGACTTCGATCAGCAGATCACGGGGGCCGGGTTCCGGATCCGGGATATCCGCGTCAAACAGCGACTGAGCCTCCTGGATAGGTAATCCTGGTTGGGTGTAAACAACAGCCTTCATAGCGCTACCTCTATGGATAATCCGATTGGTCGTAGGCTAATCGCTTCGATTCACTCGAAAAACAGCCTAAAAGCAGTAAGACTTTCTCACTTGCAATGAAACTGAGGCGCTGGTGACCCGTCCACACCGCCCATCATGTTGTGTAACGCGGGGCGAGCTGGCGCTTGGAAAGCTGGCCAAGCAGGGCTTGCCGGCTGGCCTCGTAACGCTCGAAAGCCTCCAGGTCATGCAACGACGGCAGGGAAATCAATATTTCCTTGTCGAAGTCCTGCAAAGCGCCAGCCACCAGATCCTGGGCGGACATCACGATGCCGGGGTCAAGGCTCTCGAGGGGTAAGCCGCCGATCTGCCAGAAGTCGGTTGCAGTGGCACCCGGCAGCACTGCCTGGATCTTGATGCCCTGGTCCGCAAGTTCCCTGTGCAGGGAATGGGTAAAGGCGGTGACATACGCCTTGCTGGCGCCGTAAACGCCATTGAGCATCTCTGGCGCGAGGCTCACGACGGACGAAATGTTGATGACGGCGCCGTGCTGGCGCGCAACGAACCCTGGGATGGCGGCGTAGCTCAGGCGGGTGAGGGCGGTGACGTTGAGGTTGATCATCTCGGCCATGCGCTCCACATCGCTGTCCAGCAAACGGGTATGGGTACCAATACCGGCATTGTTGACCAGCATCGTGATGCTGGCGTCTTCCTGCAGCTTGCGCTCCACCTGGCGCAGGCCCTCGGCATCAGCCAAGTCTGCTACGAATACCTCCACAGCCTGTTGGGTCTGGGCAGTGAGCCGACCGGCTAACGCATTGAGTCGCTCACGGTTGCGTGCAACAAGCACCAGGTCGTAGCCGCGACGAGCAAGATGCTCCGCATAGACCGAACCGATCCCGGTGGAAGCGCCTGTGATGAGCGCGGTGCCTTTGAATTCCTGCGTCATGGTCATGCTCCAGCCTATGGGTGTGAAGTCATGATGTTGGAACATGCTTTCGTCTTAAACGACGTATATGCTACGTTTTTAGGTCATCACATCGTGGAGCCTCAACCATGCACCGGGTTGGCTACCTCATTACTGAAGGTTTCCAGGTCATGTCACTGGCGACTCAGGCTGTATTCGAGTTCGCCAACATTGTTGTCGGCGAAACGGCTTACAAGATCCAGAACTTCTCCATAGAAGGCGGTACTGTCCGTTCGTCTCTCGGGATGTACATGGATACGCTTGCCTTGGGGGCTCCAGGCCTGGCCGACACGTGGATGATTACGGGGACATTGACCCCTCTGACACCGCCCGGTGATGACGTGTTGGCGAGCGTGCGTGGCTTTGTGGGCGGCGCGAGGCGCACGGCAGGCCTATGCACGGGCTGCTTCGTGCTGGCGCAGGCAGGCGTGCTCGATAACCGCAGGGCAACGACCCATTGGGCCTATGCGAACAAGCTTCGCGAAATGCACCCGACGATCGAAGTCGAGGAAGACCGTATCTTCATCGTGGATGGGCCAATATGGACGTCTGCAGGTATGACTGCCGCTCTGGACATGGCGCTGGCCATGGTGGAGAAGGATCTAGGCAGCGAGATTGCACGGTCGGTGGCGCATAAGCTGGTCATGCATCAGCGCCGCTCCGGTGGTCAATCACAGCACTCCGAGCTGCTTTCGCTTTCACCAAAATCCGATCGTATTCAGAAGGCGCTGGATTACGCCCGTATGCACCTTACCCGTCCACTTGGTGTGGATGAACTTGCTGAAGTCGTACATTTGAGCCCTAGGCAATTCTCGCGTGTATTCACCGCCGAGACGGGGCAGTCACCGGCGAAAGCCGTGGAACGCCTGCGTCTCGAGGCTGCCCGATTGATGATTGAGCAGAGTCGGCTCAGCCTGGAGGTGGTAGCCCGCGAGACCGGTTTCAGGGATCGCCGACACCTGCGAGAAGTGTTTATCCGCGGTTTTGGTGTACCGCCTCAAGCCGTGCGCAGGGATGCCCGGCAGGTCGTATCGGCCTGAGACGTCTACCGCTTCGACACGCCGTAACGGTATATACGGAATGCCGCACCTTTAATGGCGGCTGTGTGGGGGGCACGCTTGCGTGCGCCGGAACGAAGCATTGCTGTCTGTTGCCGCCTATTGACGCTTGGCAGTTGACGTCCCAGCCACCTCCTGGCTGACGATGAGATTTAGTGAAATTCCCGTTCCCTCTGCAGCTCTCGGTGCAACCAGATACCTGCCGGCTCCTTACCCTCTGAGCAACGCACCTCATAGGCACGGCCACTCATACTGCTTTTAGTCGCAGCAAGGTCAATGAAGTCTTCCGCGCTTTTCACCCTGTTCTTGCTTTCGAGATAATTAAGCTTCTGCTCCAGGTGCGCTCGGGCTCGGGGGCCTGAGTATTCGGCGCCGTTGCGAATAAATGTGCAGTCACTCTTCTCTACAAACTCTAGCAATCCCCTTATTTCAGCAGCGGTTTGAGGTACGGCTACCACCCGCGTATCAACGATGATTGCGATAACCCCAATACTCACCGTCACCATCAGTTGGCTGATAACCCGCTTGGGGCCTTTAATCCACATGATTTGTCTTTCCAACGCTATAGCATCTTTTCAAGCCCTATCGTGCTGCTTAGCCACGAATTGAAGCGCCGCCACCACCCCCCCGGTTCCGTGGTCAACGTGCGTTGTTGGCCATTGTCTTCGGTGAACCAGACCAGATGATCATCTTTCAGCCGGGCCTGGTAACTCAGAGCGGGCGCCATGCCCTCCAGAGCGAGTTCGCGCACCCGTCCGGCGAGCTTCGGATCATCAACCAGGACCCCGACCTCGGTGTTCCACAGCAAAGAGCGCGAATCGAAATTGAACGAACCGACAAACGCTTTTTGCTGGTCGAAAACCATCGCCTTGGTATGCAGGCTGGAGTCGGAGCTGCTGGAGGGGGTGCTGGAGGAGCCCTTGCGAGAGAAACGCGGCCTGGTATCGCTGTCGCTACGATCACCGGCTTGGCGACGCAGTTCGAACAACTGCACACCATGCTCGAGAAGGGTCTTGCGATAGGGCGCGTACGCACCGTGCGAAGCCGGTACGTCGGTGGCCTCCAGAGAGTTGGTCAGCAAGCTGATCGACACGCCGGCGTCGGCTCGACGGGTCAGGTACACCACACCGGGATGGCCCGGCACCATGTAGGCCGACACCAGGATTAGCTCCTTGTTGACCCCGTTGAGCTCGGGTGCCAACTGGGTGGCCAACAGCAAGTGCGCAGCGGGTTCGCCCTTTGCCAATACCTTGCTCGGCGCATCCCACATCGCTTTATTCCAGGCCCAGATCAACTCCCTGCGCCAATTGTTCAGGCGTGGCTGGGTGGTGTACTTCATCAACTGTTGATAAAGCCCATGGTTTTGTCTGCGCGTTTCTTCCAGGGAATCGTCCAGTCTATTGCGAAGGTCTCTCAGATCTCTGCTCGTCGGCTTGAACGATATAAACTGCTCGATGGGCTTGCTGAGGACACTGTTCCAGTACTCATCAAAACTATGCCCCAACTGTTCTGCGACCGGGCCGACACTGAGCATGTCGATGTCAGTAAAATTTCTGTTGGGCTCTGCATCGAAATACTCGTCCCCCAGATTGCGCCCTCCGACGATGGCGACACAATTGTCCACCACCCACAATTTGTTGTGCATACGCCGGTGTTGCTGAGAGAGGTTGAAGAGCCGGCCCATCGTGCGTGTCACGACGGTACTGCGGCCCAAATGGAGGGGATTGAACACTCGTATCTGTAAATGCGGATGCATCGCCAGTGTCGCGATTATCTCTTCTAGATCATCGCTGGTGGTGTCATCGAGCAGAATCCTGACGCGCACGCCACGGTCGGCAGCGACGAGCAATTCGCTCAGCAGTATCCGAGTGCTTATGCCGTCGTGGACGATGTAGTACTGCAGGTCAATGCTGCTTTGAGCACTGCGAATCAGCTCGGCCCGGGCGGCGAAAGCCTCGGAGCTCTCCGGGAACAGGCGAAAGCCCGATTGACCTTCATGGGGGGCAACCTGGGCCTGAATGGATCGGCCGAACGCCGAATCGTTCGCAGGCAAAGCGTGACTGGGTTCGTAGGGAATGTCGGCTGTTGTACAACCACCAAAGAGAAGCGTAAGCGACAGGAGGGCAAACTGCAGCTGTTTGATTCTCACGGAGCGCACCCCGACGATGGTGATGAGGGTCTCGGATCCCGAAGAATGGCCATTCCCTTACCACCCGCATTCGGCCTTAAAGACCGCCTGCAATGCGTCTTCGATCTGCGGTGTTGTTCTGTAGCGTAGTTCATCCCCAAACATTGCGACGTTGGGCCTGTGACGGTGGTAGCTTGGCACCTGCGTAATGGCTGATGTGTTCGCCTGGTCGGTTAGCGAGACCGGTTTCTAGGATCGCCGACACCTGCGAGAAGTGTTTCTCCGAGGATCTGTACCGCCCAAGCCGTGCGCCGGGGGGGCGGCAGGTCGTATGGGCCTGAGACGTGTTGCGCTTTGCTCCGAAAAATAAGAATTTTTCGCTTTCTTATAGGATGTTTCCCAAAGATACTATTGCCGCCTATTTTCCGTTGCGGGTGCCCTGTCAGGGCTCTAGTCTGGGCTTGTCGCTGCTCATCAGTGACACGGCTTTGACAGGCCGTAACGGTACATAGTTTTTCAGTTCGTCTCATGGCGGCTGTATGTGGGGCATGCTTGCATGCGCCGGAACTTGCTATGTCCGCCGGTCTGTCAACCCATGTACAGCTGCCACCCAACCTGTTTGACAGCAGGCGGGTGGTACCACTAAGAAAGGACATACGCAATGCTTAAAATGGTCCCCGATCCACCCCATACGCCCCATTCCCTCGAAGACACCATCGTCCAGTCCGCAGAATATGCCGTCTGCGCACTCGCCATTTCGCAACAGGTGTTGCTGCTACAGCCAAAATCGCCTGCCGCGATTCTGACGATGGCGGCAATACATGAACTCGAGTCTCTACGCTACCTGCTTGAGTCCGCATTGGTTCTGGTGAAAATGCCGAATCAGCCGCGAACGCCGCACTAAGCCTACAACCAGGTATTGCCTGGGTCGGGCTTGTCACTGGCACAGCTGTCAGCCCAGGCGCTAGACGATCAAGGAGATGGACCCATGACGACTGACGAATCGAACGAAAAAACCACCGTAGGCAAGACCACCTTCTACCAGGGAGAGAACCAGACTCATCCGCTGTTTCGCATCGAGGCCGGCATACCTTGCAAGAGTGCGCGTGAGCAATCTTCGGAATTGATGGGGTACGTGCGGGAACTGACGATTTTCGGGTTGATGGATGAAAAGCCGATGATGATCTGGGCTGCGCATTACTTGGCCGCGCTTGCGAAAGCGCTGATGGATGATGCAGAGCTGGGATTGATGAGCTGATTTCATCGGTAGGGCCAGGGCAGCCATTGTCCCTGGCCTGATCAAAAGCACGATCATGTGTGTGATGGTTTCGCTCGAGAATGATCGATTCATCACACGAATGGCCGATGGTCGCAGCCTGCCCCCCCCCCCCCCCGAATGTACCCTTTTTAAGCAGCTACGAGTGGACTACAGTGGACGCACCGAGGGGGGCAAACGTGCAATCCCTCACCCAGTCGCGCAGCTTATGCTTTGGGCTCGTCCCAGTCGCCACGCGTTGCAGCAATCAGCGCATCCCAGTCATCAGGAGGGTTGCCGCGGCCCAGCATCTTCTCGAATACGGCGTAGGGATCGGATTTGCTGCCTGCAGACCGGAGGGTATTTTCGTCGTTGACCCATGCATAGACGATGACCTTGGACCTTGAGTCGTAGCGAAAGAACAGCCGAAAGCGCCTGCCGATCTTTGCCCGCCGCCAATGTCGGTAGGCGGTGCCCAGCGTGTTGCCTAGGCGGAACTCATCACGGCCCGGGTCGGCAGGCACAGCCTCCATGATCAGATGGCTCAATGCCCGAAACAGCTTGACGTTGGCGTTGCTCTCAAAACCTTGCGGGTCGTTCTGCTCGGCCCGGGCGGCGGCTTCTTGCAATTTGCGTAGCTGTAAAGTCACACCTTCATGGAACAACAGTGTCCAGCCATTTCGCAGCATCAGATCGCGACCTCACCATCGATATCTTCGTCCAGGTTTACGGTGTGGTTTGCGTTGGCGAGCATGGTTTGCGCCAAGTCTTCCGGCAGGGTGGTGAGGTTGCGGCCGCCTCGGATATCAGCCTCCAACAAACCCAGGAACGCACCGATGGCAGGGTCTTCGTGGGTGGTTTCTACGCGGCTGACCACGATTTCACCCCCGCGTACGTCGAATGCAATCTTGCCGCCTGTGTCTATGCCCAAAAGCTGGCGAACGGATTTGGGCAGTGTGACCTGCCCCTTCGAGGTTAGCGTTGCGATTTCGTGGATGGCAGGCATGTGCGTTCTCCCGGATGTATTGATTGAAGGGTAAGGAATAATCCTTACAAGGTCAATCCTGGTTTTCTGCTGATCAAGCATAAGCGGGGTGGCCGCTCAATAAAGCCGCAAGATGAGTTACACGACTTCCAGGGACACCATCCTCCATGGTCTATGAAAGCCAGACATGATCAGCTAAATAGCCTGTTTCAACGAGAACTAAAGACTCTCAGGGTCGCCAAAGAACATCTGTATCCTGGAACGCAACCAGCGCTCCGCCGGGTCATTGTCCTGCGCCCCGCGCCAAGCCATATGCAACTCGAAACTGCGCACCGGTATCGGCAGGTCCTCAGCCCGCAACCCACCCGCTGCCGTCAGCGCATCCGCGGTGTAATCCGGCACCGTGGCAACAATATCGGTCCCCGCCAGCAAGCTCCCCAACCCGTTGAACTGCGGCACAGCCAGCACCACATGGCGCTTGCGGCCAATTTCTTCCAGCGCTTCGTCAATAAAGCCCGACAAGTCCCCGGCAAACGAAACCAGCGCATGCGGCCGCGCGCAGAAATCGTCCAGGGTGATGCTGCCGGGCACGCTGTCGGCGCGCAGCAGTTTCGGCATGCTGCGGCGCAGGATCTTGCGTTTGGCGTTGGCCGGCAGGTCGCTGGTGTAGCTGACACCCACCGAGATCTCGCCCGAGGCCAGCAGCGTTGGCATCAGCAGGTAATTGACCCGTCGCACCACCAGCACGATACCAGGGGCCTCGGCGCGGATGCGCTTGAGCAATTGCGGCAGCAAGGCGAACTCGGCGTCATCCGACAGGCCGATGCGGAACACCGCATTGCTGGTGGCCGGGTCGAATTCGGCGGCGCGGCTGACGGCAGTGGAAATCGAATCCAGCGCCGGCGACAGCAGGGCGAAGATCTCGTGGGCCCGGGCCGAAGGCTCCATGCTGCGGCCGGTACGGACGAACAGCGGGTCGTCGAACAGGTTGCGCAGGCGCGACAACGCCGCGCTGATGGCCGGTTGGCCGAGGAACAGTTTTTCCGCGGCACGGGTTACGCTGCGTTCGTGCATCAGCGTTTCGAACACGATCAGCAGGTTGAGGTCTACACGACGCAGGTCGTTTCGATTCATCGGTGCGCTTCGCCTAAAGTGGGGCAGGGGTGAATCTTAAGGCCAAAGGCTGTTACCCTGCACGGGTTTACAGGGACCAATTGCAGGGAAAGTCAGGTGCCCAATCGATGACAAGCATGTCGACTATTAATGACCGCTGATGGTCTTACCGGCAAAGCCCGGATAAAGTCAGTGGTAATTAGAGGTTCACAAAGGCGAGGTATGCGATGTCCCGCATGATCCGTTTCCACAAGTTCGGCGCTGCCGATGTGCTCCGTTGCGAGGAGCAGGCCGAACCGTCACCCGCTGCCGACGAAGTGCAAATTCGCGTCGAGGCGGTTGGCGTCAGCTGGTATGACGTGCTCTGGCGCCAGAACCTGGCACCCTCCCAGGCGCGTCTGCCCGCGGGTATCGGCCATGAAATGGCCGGGGTGGTGACGGCAGTCGGTGAAGGCGTGGAAGACATTGCCGTAGGGGACCGGGTTGCCAGCTTCCCGGCCACCAGTGCCAATGATCACCCGGTATATGGCGATGTCATCGTGCTGCCGCGCACGGCCATAACCCGCTACCCCGCTGTGCTCACCCCGATCGAGGCCAGTGTGCACTACACGCCGCTGCTGATCGCTTATTTCGCCTATGTTGACCTGGCACGGGCCAAGGCTGGGCAGACTGCGCTGGTGACCGATGCCAGCCATTGTGCCGGGCCTGCATTCGTGCAGCTGGGCAAGGCGCTGGGGCTGAAAGTGTTTGCCGCCACCAAGGAGGCCGATCAGCGCGAATACCTGTTGAGCCTGGGCGCCGACAAGGTGATCGTCACCGAAGAGCAGGACCTGCTGCTGCAGGTTGGCAAGTACACCGATGGCCGTGGTGTGGACATGGTCCTTGACGGCATGGGCGGGCCACAGATGTCGCTGTTGGGTGATGTGCTGGCACCGCGTGGCAGCCTGGTGTTGTATGGGCTGCAGGGAGGCAACCAGACGCCGTTTCCGGCCTGTGCGGCGTTCCAGAAGAACATCCAGTTCTACGTGCATTGCATCGGCAACTTTACCGGCAAGCCAGAGCTTGGCATCAGCCAGGACCAGGTAGCGCTGCAGCGTGCCCTGCGCGACATCAATCAGTTCACTGCCGACCAGTTGCTGACACCGCAGATCATCAAGGTGTACCCGTTCGAGCAGGTGGTGGAAGCGCATCGCTACATGGACCAATGCCCATGTGGTGGGCGAGTGGTGTTGGACATGGCGCACCATTGAAGGCTGTCTGCATGATTGAAAAACCCGGGCTGAGTCCCGGGTTTTTTATGGGTGCTAGCAAATGATTGATTCGTGAAAAGTAGGAACTTTCCTACAATAAAAGGCGATACGGACTACATATAAATTTAAGGTTGAAGGGTGGCGGGAAACATTCCGCCAACTATTTGGGGTTGTATGCTTTTGGCGTGGGCGTCAATGTGTTTTTGCATCTTTGCTGAATGGTTTTTTTACCCGTATCTGTATCTTCAATTCGATTCACATCACTCGATAATGGCCCAATGATAGTTTGCGCAAGGAGCGTGGAATGAGTATGGCTATGTCCGAGTCAGGGCACTGCAGGGGCGGGTACTTCTCCATGGCTTGGCGACAGAGATGAATTACGTCATGACTTGCATTTAGTTGTAGGAAATTTCTTCTGGAAATGCATGGCGCATATCGAGCTTGAAGTGTTTGCTTCGCTGTGCGTTGGCTGCATGAAGTGTGTGAGGTGATTCGTGACGGTTATTCACGACCAGGCAATGCAGTATATCTACCGACAAGTGCTCGAACGTTTGTTGAGCCATATGTCCCAGGCGCAGCGCGCCTCCCTGCAGTTACTGATACAACGGTTGCTGGTTGCCGCAGGCGGGCCCGAATACATAGGCACTTTTCGCTTGCAGGTATTGCAGGGCAGCGATCGCCAGAGTACCCGCCTGCTGGCAATGCTGCGTGCCGCGCAACTCAGCATCGCCATGCGTGCGCCGGTTACCTTTCAGTTGCGCGTCTTGGTGGTCAGCCTGCCGGTAGCGGGTAGCGCCACGCTGGAAGGTCATGAGCTCAGTTTCAGCGCCCTGTTCCTGCAGGATGACCCGCGGGTGCAGTTGCAGATGATCGAGGGGCGCGAAGTGGTGCCGTTCAGTTGTCGGCGCTCGGTGACGTCCGAGCGCTGGTTGGCGACCCGGGACGCCATGCTGATGTTCGGCCATCAGATCGATGCCCGGCCCGAGTCGCTGTTAGGTAGCCGCCTGCACCTGCTACTGGCGGCGGCTGTAAGCGCTACGCTGCAGGGGCAGGCGTGTGCCGATGCATGGGTCACCGCGATACCTGGGTTGCAGAGGCGCCGTTATCTGGCGTGGGCCCGGCGTAGCCAGCGTCTGGCCGGTGAGCGTGGCCCTTACGCGGCGCACCATTGCCTGGCAACACTGGCCCACGGCCTTGCCCGCTTGCACGGTGCTGTCGGGGTGGCACGCGATAGCCTGGCGGAGCATGCAACGGGCACGGCGCCGAGGGATGTACATGTGCGGCTGATTGCGATTGATGACCTGCTACCACCTTTGCTGGAGGGGCAGCAGCTTGATGCCATGCTGGGTTGGCGTTTCAAAGCCGACGATGAAACTGGCTGGCCATTGTCGGCGTTTGTCGACCCGCTGGCGGCGGCCCAGCTGCAAGAACTGCGCGCGCGCAGCCTGGAGCCGCATGCCACCCGCCCGGCGCTGTGCCTGGTGGGCGCTGGCAAGCAGCGCGAGGTACCCACACTGCATTTGGGCAAAGCTTATGGCATCAGCCAGACACAAATGGTGTGCCTGCTATTCAAGCCATTTGCCAGGCAGGGGAAAAACCTCGAACGCTTCCTGCGCTGTCGGCATGCCGACATGCTGGTGGCGTTGCCTTACCTGCACAGGGCCATGCAAGGTAAACCCTGCCCTGATGCAGTAAAAGCCTGGCTAGTGAACACCAGTGGCCTGTCACTGGGGCAACTGCGGGCGATTTATGGCGGTAAGTTGCCGCTATCAGCATGGCGCCTACTGAGTGCCTTGGCTCGTCGCGATGCCCACCTGCGGTTGTTGCCGCGGCAGGCGAACGGGCGGCGATACGGGCCGGCGAGGCGGCCATGATGGGGCGAGCGGCAGCTGGCGAGTTTGCTTATCGGCGGGTCTACCGCTACCTGGAGGCGTTGATTGACCAGGCGGCAGAGGGTGGCCCATGCCGGTTACCGTCATTGCGCATGTTGTCCCGGCGGCTACGGGTGTCCCTGGCGACAGTACAGAGTGCCTATAGCCTGCTGGAGGAGGAGGGGCGCGTACAATGCCTTCCGCGGTCGGGCTATTTCATCCAAGCGGCTGACGAGCAGCAGGCCATGGCCATGGCTCGGCAGCCTCCCTTGCCAGCACAGCCATTACTGGAGCGCGCTCTGCTAACCCACGAACGGCGTCTGGCCCGCCAGCGACAGCGCAGTGCTGCGCCTTGGGATGTGCTGGGCAGCGCCCGTCTGCGCCATGCGGTGGCGGAGCGCTACACCCGTTGTTCCAGCCAGTATTGGCGTGCCGAGGACGTGCAGTTGGCGCCGGATGTGCCGGCGTTGCTGGAAACGCTGGTTGCGGCGCTGGCCATGCAAGGGGGGACGGTGCTGGTGCAGTCGCCTTGTTGCTGGCAAGTACTGCGCGCCTTGACGCGGGCCGGCATGCGGGTGCTGGAGGTGCCACTGGATACCCGTGGCAACCCGGATCTGCATGCCTTGGCCAGGCTGTTGGGGAGCGAGCCGGTACGCCTGCTGGTGATGCCTTCCTGCCTTGGCATGCCGCAGGGGAGACTGGTTACCATGCATTACCAGCAGCAGCTTGGCCTGCTGCTTGGCCAACACCCCGTCTGGCTACTGGAAAATGACGTGGATACCGAGCTTTGCTACAGCGGGCCACCCAGCACACGCTTGCGCGACTGGGTCGACCCGCACCGGCTGTTGGTGGTGGGGGCGTTCGAGGCAGCGGTGGGTGCCGAGGCGCCGTATGCTTATCTATTGAGCCTCGATACCGTGTTGGCCAAGGCGTTCGCCGAGCGTGCGTTCCGGCTTGCGCCATTGCGGCTGCTGGCGCTGGCGCACCTGCTGGGCAAGGGTGATATCGAGGCGCAACTGGTGGCACTGCGCAGCAACCTGCAACAGCGCACGCATAGCCTGTCGCGTGCGCTGGCGTCGCAGTTCGGTCAGCGGGTGGTTGTGGAAATGCCACAAGGCGGGCGCATGCTGTGGGTGCGCTTTCAGCAGCCGCTGGCATGGGATGCCATTGTCGCGGCATTGGCCGGGACCGCGTTGCATGCGGTACCGGGCGAGCAGTTCAGCCTGCAGAGGCGTTACCAGCAGTATCTGGCGCTGGTTTGGCTGGGCGATCAGCCAGGCGACCTGCAGCAGGTGGTGGGGCGTTTGGCGCAAGCGTTGGAGCCGCGTTGTGGGCGGCGCCCGCTGAGAACCAGATCAATGTAGGAGCGTGTTCATCGAGGCGTCGAACCGCGGCGAATACGATGGTGGCTGCGACGGTGAATGGCCGGTGGAAACTGGCCGGCAGGTCCGGCCTCTTCGCGGGTAAACCCGCTCCCACAACGGGCGGTGCCAAACCTGCGATGTTGGTGTGCACCACTGATCAGTGTAGGAGCGGGTTTACCCGCGAATGCGGGGGCGGTTGCGGCGGTGAATGGCCGATAGAAATTGGCCAGCAGGCCTGGCCTCTTCGCGGGTAAACCCGCTCCCACAACGGGCGGTGCCAAACTTGCGATGTTGGTGTGCACCACTGATCAGTGTAGGAGCGGGTTTACCCGCGAATGCGGTGGTGGCTGCGACGGTGAATGGTCGGTAGAAATTGGCCAGCAGGCCTGGCCTCTTCGCGGGTAAACCCGCTCCCACAACGGGCGGTGCCAAACCTGCGATGTTGGTGTGCACCACTGATCAGTGTAGGAGCGGGTTTACCCACGAATGCGGTGGCGGTTGCGGCGGTGAATGGCCGGTAGAAATTGGCCAGCAGGCCTGGCCTTTTCGCGGGTAAACCCGCTCCCACAACGGGCGGTGCCAAACCTGCGATGTTGGTGTGCACCACTGATCAGTGTAGGAGCGGGTTTACCCGCGAATGCGGTGGCGGTTGCGGCGGTGAATGGCCGATAGAAATTGGCCAGCAGGCCTGGCCTCTTCGCGGGTAAACACGCTCCCACAGCGGCCACTGTTCTCTACCAGGCAGCTCAGCGCCGCCCTTGTTCCTGCCCCTGGCGCAAGCAGGTGCTGACCAGTGCCGCAACTACCAGCAATGCTGCAATGATCCACAAGCCATTTCGCGTGCTGCCGGTGGTCTGTTCGATCAACCCCATTACTGACGGCCCGACAAAGCCGCCAAACAGGCCGCAGGTAGTGACAAAGGCCAGGCCCGCTGCCAATGCGCTACCGCTCAGGCGGCTGGAGGGGAAGACGAAGATGATCGACTGCACCACGAACAACATCAGCGCGGTCAGGGAAAACCCGATCAGGCCGATGAACGAGTTGGCCAGTGATGCCAGCAACAGCCCGGCCGCCATGGTCAGCAAACCGAAGCACAGCAAGGTGCGGCAGCGACGCGGCGAGGTGGCCAGGCGCGGGAAGGTGGCGGCGCCGATGGCGGCGGCAATCCACGGTACGGCAGTAAGCAGGCCGACCTGGAACGGCGACAGCGCCGCGTAGGTGCCAATGATGCCCGGCAGGAAGAAAATAACCGTATAGATGGTGATCTGGTGCACGAAGTACACCACGATCGCCAGCCAGATCTGCCGGTCGCGGAACATCTGCCCCAGGCTGCTCTGCTGCGGTGCAGCGGCCCGCTCGGCGGCTAGCCGGCGTTCGATGTCCTGGGCGTCGGCAGCCGACAGCCAGGGCGCAGAGGCGGGGCCGTCTGGCAGCTTCTTCCATACCACGAAGGCCAGGGCCACGGCCGGCAGGCCTTCGAGCACGAACAGCCACTGCCAGCCATGCCAGCCCAATACCCCGTCCATTTCCAGCAGGGCGCCGCCCAGCGGCCCGCTGAGGATATTGGCCAGGCATACACCCAGCAGGAAGTAACCGGTGGCACGGGCGCGCTGTTCGCGGTCGAACCAGTAGGTCAGGTACAGCATTACGCCGGGGAACAAGCCAGCTTCAGCCACCCCCAGCAGCAGGCGCATGATGTAGAACGAGGTTTCACCCTGGACGAAGGCCATGCCTGCCGAGAGCAGGCCCCAGGTGATCATGATGCGGGTGATCCAGAAGCGTGCGCCAACCCGGTGCATGATCAGGTTGCTCGGCACCTCGGCCAGGGCATAGGTGAGGAAGAACAGGCCTGCGCCCAGGCCGTAGGCCGCCGCTGACAGGCCAAGGTCGATGCCCATGCTGGCCTTCGCCAGGGCGATATTGGTACGGTCAAGAAAGCTCATCACGTAGACGATGATGAGCAATGGCATCAATTTGCGTAGCAGCAGGCCATTCAGGCGCTGCTCGGTGCTGGCGGCAGGGGCCGAAGCCGCTGCACGGGTGAGGGTTGTCATTGTTTTTTTCCCCGTAAAAGTGCTGGTGGTGCGCCGCGTTATGGCGGCACACCCCGTTGTGTCGGTCAGGAACGGTTGATGTCGAGCCACACTGCGCCGTTGGGGTACTGATAGCGCTCCAGGGTTTCGGCGTGCATTTCGATGCTGTAACCCGGGCGTTGCGGCGGCATGTAGCGGCCACGGCGGATTACTACCGGGTCGATGAAGTGCTCGTGCAGGTGGTCGACGTATTCCAGCACCCGGTTGTGCAGTGAGGCAGATACCGCGATGTAGTCGAACAGGGCGATGTTCTGCACATACTCGCACAGGCCGACGCCACCGCCGTGCGGGCACACCGGCACGTCGTACTTGGCGGCCATCAGCAGCACGATCAGCACCTCGTTCAGGCCACCCAGGCGGGCAGCGTCCAGCTGGCAGAAGTCCAGCGCACCGGCCTGGAACATTTGCTTGAACATCACCCGGTTGTGGCAGTGTTCACCGGTAGCCACGCCAATCGGCGCGATGCGCTGGCGAATGCTGGCGTGGCCAAGGATGTCATCGGGGCTGGTCGGCTCCTCGATCCACAGCGGCGCGAAGGCGGCCAAGCGGCGCATATTGGCCACCGATTCCTCGACGCCCCATACCTGGTTGGCATCCATCATCAGGGTGCGCTCCCAGCCGATTTCGTCGCGCAGGATGCTGGCGCGGCGGATGTCTTCTTCCAGGTTGGCGCCGATCTTCTGCTTGATGTGGGTCCAGCCGGCTGCCACTGCTTCGCGGGCCAGCTTGCGCATCTTTTCTTCGCTGAAACCCAGCCAGCCCGGCGCCGTGGTGTAACCGGGGTAACCCTCGCGCAGCATCTGTGCCTCGCGTTGGGCCTTGCCGGGTGCCTGGCGGCGCAGCAGGGCCATGGCTTCTTCAGGGGTGAGCACGTCGGTCACGTAGCTGAAGTCCAGGCAGCGCACCAGTTGCTCGGGCGTCATGTCGGCCAGCAGCTTCCACACTGGCTTGCCCTCGTGCTTGGCCCACAGGTCCCACACGGCGTTGATGATGGCCGCCGTGGCCAAATGGATCACGCCCTTTTCCGGGCCCAGCCAGCGCAACTGGCTGTCGCTGACGGTGAAACGATGCCAGAACGCGCCCATATCGGCGGTGATTTCTTCAAGGCTGAGGCCGACAATCAGCGGCGCCAGCGACTGCACCGCTGCGGCGCAGATCTCGTTGCCGCGGCCGATGGTAAAGGTCAGGCCGTGGCCTTCGAGGGTTTCGCTGTCGGTGTGCAGTACCACATAGGCCGCCGAGTAGTCCGGGGCACTGTTCATGGCATCGGAGCCGTCCAGCGACAGCGAGGTGGGGAAACGGATGTCGCGAACGCTCAGGTGGGTAATACGTATGCTCATGGTCGGCTCTTGTTCTGTTCAAGCACTGGGAGCGCTGACTGTAGGTTGTCGAGCGATACAGGCATAATCGCCAAATCTTAACCAGCGATACCGGATTCGATATGTCTCGCTTGCCGCCCGATAGTGCCCAGACGCCCGCCAGCCTGGGGGCACTAAAGATCTCCAGCCGGCAGATCACGCTGCTCAATGCCTTGGGCGAATTCGGCAACCTGCGCCGCGCTGCCGCCGCGATGCATACCACCCAGCCCGCGGCCAGCCTATTGCTGCAGCAGCTTGAGGAGCGCCTGGGTGTACGCTTGTTCGAGCGCCTGCCACGGGGCATGCAAGCCACGCTGTATGGCGAGGTGATGATCCGCTATGCGCAGAACGCGTTGCACGAGTTCGAGCATGCCCAGGCGCAGATCGCCGAACTGGCGCGCGGGGCCCAGGGCCTGGTTCGGGTGGGCAGCGTCATGGGCCCGGTACCCAGCGTTCTGACCAAGGCGGTTTTGGCTTACAAGCGCGACTACCCCAAGGTGCGCATCTCGCTCGAAGTCGGTACCAGCGATACCTTGCTACCGGCCTTGCTGCGGGGCGACTTCGACATGGTGGTGGGGCGCCTGCCCGACCAGAGTGACAGCCAGGAACTGAATATCGAGCTGTTCGAAGGCGGTGAGCAGATGCGCGTGATTGCCCGCGCTGGGCACCCCTTGGCGGCAGCTGTGAGCCTGCAGTTGGCCGACCTGGTGAGCCAGACCTGGATCCTGCACCCCATCGGCAGCCCGATGCGCCGCCGCGTCGAAAGCGCCCTGCAGGCCGGCGGCATGGTGCAGTCGCTGGACATTGTCGAAACCGCTTCGATCCTGGCAACCACCGCCATGCTCGAGGCCTCCGAAATGATTGCCGTAGTACCCAACGATGTGGCCGAGCATTATGCCCGCTATGGCATGGTCGCCATCCTGCCGGTGGAGCTGCCACTGGCCATGGCCAACCTCGGCGTGCTGACCTTGCGTTCACGGCCCAAGTCGGTCGCCCTCGATACCTTGCTGCGCTACTTGCGGGCACAATGACTTCCACCCTGCATGAGGCCCTGCGTGTATGCCGCCGGACATGACCCACTCCAGTTTCTGCAACTGGATCCGCTACAAGCACTTGGTGCTGATCGACACCCTGGCGCGCACGCGCAACATGCACGCGACCGCCACCCGCATGAACCTGAGCCAGCCGGCCCTGAGCAAGATGCTGCGCGACCTTGAGGAACAGTTCGGCTTTGCCCTGTTCGAACGCCTGCCGCGCAGTATGCCGCCCACCGAACTGGGTGAGTACGTGGTGCGTTATGCCCAGAGCGCGCTGGCCGAATCGCAACAGTTCATCGACCAGGTCAACCGGCTGCGCAACGGCGGCCACGGCTTCATCCGCGTGGGCGGTATCTTTGCCGCGACCGCATTGGTGCTGCCACAGGCCATCGCCGCGATCAAGGCGCGCAGCCCACTGCTGTCAATCGAAGTGGTGGAGCATTCCAGCGATCACCTGCTGACCATGCTTGAGCAAAACAAGCTGGACATCATGATTGGCCGTTTTACCGAAGAGCGTTTCAGCCATCTGTTCGACTTCCAGCCGCTGGAGCCTGAGCCGTTCAGCCTGGTGGTCAACAGCGAACACCCGCTCAACCAGCTCGACAGCACACCGCTGGAGGTATTGGGCGACTGGCCGTGGGTGTTGTACCCGGTCGGCACCCCGATCCGCAACCGCCTGGAGCAAGCGTTCCGGGTGGCCGGTATCGCCACGCCGGCCGACAGCGTAGAAACCATCTCCATGCCGATGTTCCTGCAGCTGCTGCAGTCGGCGCCGATGATCGCCATGTTGCCGCGCTCGATGGTTGCCGCGCAGCTGGCCAGCGGGCAGTTCAAGGAGCTGTGCAGCCCGTTGCATGTGCCGGCGCTGGAATATGGCGTGGTCACCCGCAGGGATGAGCCGCTGAGCGCCTCGGCCCGGGCGTTTGTCGAGATCTTGCTGGAAGGTGCGCAGACTCGCCAAGAAGAAGCAAGCCCATAAGCAGCTGGTTGCGCGCACACCTGTAGGAGCGGCCTTGTGTCGCGAAAGGGCTGCGAAGCAGCCCCAGGTTTTCAGTGCTAGTGCATAAATTGCCGGGGCTGCTTCGCAGCCCTTTCGCGACACAAGGCCGCTCCTACAGGGGACCGTGTTTAGCGGCAGGCGATTGATAGCCAGACGTCGGTGCCACGTTGCGATAACACCAGGTTATCGCTCGATCCGATCATCTCATTGGGAATCCGGCGCAAGGCTTCTTACAGTGGCTTCAGCCATAACAAGAAGCACCGCCCTGAGAGGTCCCATGCAACTGATTGCCAAGTCCGGTGACCCTGCCGTCATCCGCCTCAACCCGCTGGATAACGTCCTCATCGCCCGCCAGGCCCTGGCCCAAGGCCTGCGCCTGGAGAACGAGGCGATTACCGTGCGCCAGCCAATCCCCTCGGGCCACAAACTCGCCACCGAACGTGTAGAGCAGGGCCAACCGCTGCGCCGTTACGGCCAGATCATCGGTTTTGCCTCGCAAGCCATCGAAGCCGGCGACCACGTGCATGTGCACAACGTACAGATGGGCGACTTCGCCCGTGACTACGCCTTCGGGGCCGATACCCGCAACCAGCCGAGCAGCACCGCGCAGTTCCAGGGCATCGTGCGCGCCGATGGCCGGGTCGCCACCCGCAACTACATCGGCATCCTGACCTCAGTGAACTGCTCGGCAACCGTGGCCCGCGCGGTGGCCGACCATTTCCGACGCGACATCCACCCCGAGGCCCTGGCCAACTACCCGAACATCGACGGCGTGGTGGCCCTGACCCACGGCGCCGGCTGCGCCGTGGACCCCAGCGGTGAAGCCCTGGGGCTGTTGCGCCGCACGCTGGCCGGGTATGCCGTACACCCCAACTTCGCCGCGGTGCTGATCATTGGCCTGGGCTGCGAAACCAACCAAATCGAAAGCCTGCTGGAAACCCAGGGCCTGCAGGCCAGTGCGCAACTGCGCGCGTTCACCATCCAGGGCATCGGTGGCACGTCGAAAACCATCGCTGCCGGTATCGAACAGGTCAAGGCGCTGCTGGCCGAGGCCAACCAGGCCCAACGCCAGGCAGTCAGTGCCCGGCACCTGGTGGTCGGTTTGCAGTGCGGTGGCTCCGATGGCTACTCGGGGATCACTGCCAACCCGGCACTGGGCAATGCCGTTGACCGCCTGGTGGCAGCCGGCGGTACTGCGATTCTTTCTGAAACCCCCGAGATCTACGGTGCCGAGCACTTGCTGACGCGCCGCGCCGTCAGCCGCGAGGTGGGCGAGAAGCTGGTAGCCCGCATCCGCTGGTGGGAGGACTACTGCCAGCGCATGAACGCCGAACTGAACAACAACCCCTCGGCTGGCAACAAGGCCGGGGGCCTGACCACCATCCTCGAAAAATCGCTGGGTGCGGTGGCCAAGGCAGGCTCCAGCAACCTGGTCGATGTGTACCAGTACGCCGAGGCGGTGCGTGCCCAGGGCCTGGTGTTCATGGATACCCCCGGCTACGACCCGGTTTCGGCTACCGGCCAGGTGGCAGGCGGGGCCAACCTGATCGCCTTCACCACCGGCCGTGGCTCGGCCTACGGCTGCGCCCCGGCGCCGTCGATCAAGCTGGCTACCAACAACCGGGTGTTCGAGCACCAGCAAGAGGACATGGACGTCAATTGCGGCGGTATCGCCGACGGCTCCACCAGCATCGAGGAGCGCGGCGCCTACATCTTCGAACAGATGCTGCGCATTGCCTCCGGCGAGCGTAGCAAGAGCGAACAGCATGGTTATGGGCAGAACGAGTTCGTGCCGTGGCAGATCGGTGCCGTGACCTGATCGAGCGCGCCCGTCCCTTTTCGAGGCAACTGCAATGACTCCAACCACACGCTACAACGTGCAAGCGCTCAGCGCCTTTGTCGAGCAACTGTTCACCAAGGCCGGAGCTGATGTCGAAGTCGCCCAGGTCGTGACCCGGGTACTGCTCGAAGGCGAACTGCTTGGCCACCGTACCCATGGGCTGAACCTGGTCAGCCGCTACATCGATGGCATCCTGAGCGGCCATGTAAAAGCCAGTGCGCAAGCGCTGGAACAGGTCTCGGACAGTGGCATTTCCAGCCTGTTCGACGGCCACTACCTGCTCGGGCCGTACTGCGTCAGCCGTGCCTTGGACTGCGCGGCAAAAGGCGCGACGGCGCAGGGTATCGGTATCGCCGTGGTACGCCGCGCTGCCCATATCGGCTGCCTGGCCGCTTACCTCAAGCCCTATACCGACCAGGGCCTGGTGGCCTTGGTGTATTCCTCGGACCCGTCGGTGGGGGTGGTCTGTGCCCATGGCGGCATCGACCCGGTGTACACCCCGAACCCGATCGCGGCCGGTATCCCGACCCAAGGCGAGCCAATCCTGCTTGACGTCAGTATGTCGACCGTCACCCTCGGGCTAGTGGGCCAGTGCCGCGATGCCGGCAGCCGGCTGCCACACCCGGTGCTGGTGAGCAATGACGGGCAATTGAGCGACAACCCGGGCGACTTCTTTACTCAACCGCAAGGCAGCATCCTGCCCCTGGGTGGTCAGGCCTTTGGCCACAAAGGCTTTGCCCTGGCGCTGTTGGTCGAAGCGCTGACTTCAGGGCTGGCCGGCCATGGCCGCAAGGATACACCTGACCAGTGGGGCGCCTCGGCCACTGCCGTGGTGATAGACCCACGCTTCTTCGGTGGCCTGCAAGCGTTCAGCGACGAAACCAGTTTCCTCGGCCGCCTGGTCCTCGCCAGCCGGCCGCTCGACCCCGCGCGCCCGGTGCGCCTGCCCGGGCAGGCAGGCCTCGCGCTCCGCCGTCAGGCCCTGGAGCAGGGCGCCAGCCTTGCGCCACAACTGGTGGCCGACCTGGACCGGCTGGCTGGGCAACTGAACCTGCCGACACTTTCCCAATGATGCACAGTAAGGGTACACCGATGACTGATCGATCGAATGCCAATCAACCCCTGTCGCTGAGCCATGATGCCAGCGTGTTCGACAAAGGCAGTTGGGTAGGGCGGGTGTGGCTGCCGAATCAGGGGCCGGCGGTCGTGCTGGTGAAGGCCGGCGCGGTCTACGACATCAGCCAGCATGTGGCGACGGTCTCGGCCCTGCTGGAAGTCGCCGAGCCGGTGGCCTACTTGCGCGCCTTGCCGCTTGGTGCGCCGCTGATTGCGTTGCCGGCATTGCTGGGTAACAGCGACCCGGCCCAGCGCGACCCGCATCAGCCATGGCTGTTGGCACCCATCGACCTGCAGGCCGTCAAAGCCGCTGGCGTAACCTTCGCCACCAGCTTGCTGGAACGCGTGGTCGAAGAGCAGGCCAAGGGCGACCCGGCCAAGGCCGACGCCATCCGTGACACCCTGGCCAGCCGCATTGGCGCCGACCTGTCGCAGATCGTACCGGGCTCGGCCCAGGCCGAAGCGCTGCGCAAGGTGCTGGTAGAGCAGGGCCTGTGGTCGCAGTACCTGGAAGTGGGTATTGGCCCGGACGCCGAGGTGTTCACCAAGGCCCAACCGCTGTCGGCGGTCGGCCACGGCGCCGACATCGGCATCCATCCCAAGTCCAGCTGGAACAACCCGGAACCGGAAGTGGTATTGGCGGTGTCCAGCGATGGCCGCATCAAAGGGGCGATGCTCGGCAACGACGTCAACCTGCGTGACTTCGAAGGGCGTAGCGCCTTGCTGCTATCCAAGGCCAAGGACAACAACGCCTCCACGGCCCTGGGCCCGCTGCTGCGGCTGTTTGACGAAAGCTTCAGCCTGGACGATGTTCGCACTGCCGAGGTGGACCTGCGCGTCGAAGGCGAGGACGGCTTCATCCTCTCCGGGCGCAGTTCCATGCGTCAGATCAGCCGCGACCCGCAAGACCTGGTGCAGCAAACGGTCAATGAAAACCATCAGTACCCCGACGGCCTGGTGCTGTTCCTCGGTACCTTGTTTGCGCCCAAGCAGGACCGCGACCAGCCGGGCAACGGCTTCACCCACAAACCCGGCGATGTCGTGAGCATCAGCAACCCGCAACTGGGTACCCTGTGCAACCGAGTGACCACCAGCGACCAGGCACCGCAGTGGCAGTTCGGCCTGCGCGCGCTGATCGACAACCTCGGCCAGCGCGGCCTGCTGCAGGTTGCAGCTGCCGCCCGCCAACCCTGAACGCCACGCTGCGCCAGGGAAGGGGCGCAGCATCCCCGAGGGATCGCCAAGGCGCAGACAGCGCGGCAACAATAATAATAAAGGTCGACACATGAACCCTATGAAGAAGTACCAGCGCATTACCGTTGTGTTCCTGCTACTGATCGGCATCGTCAACTACCTGGACCGTAGCGCGCTGTCGATCGCCAACACCTCGATCCAGAAAGACATGATGATCAGCCCGTCGCAGATGGGCATTTTGTTGTCGGCGTTTTCCATTGCCTATGCCTTCGCGCAGTTGCCCATGGGCATGATCATCGACCGCCTGGGCAGCAAGATTGCCTTGGGTGCCTCGTTGCTCGGCTGGTCGGTCGCCCAGGCGGCGTTCGGCATGGTCAGCAGTTTTGCCGGCTTCATGGGCTTGCGGGTACTGCTGGGCATTGGCGAGGCGCCCATGTTCCCCTCGGCGGCCAAAGCCCTGTCGGAATGGTTCGATGCCAACGAGCGCGGCACCCCGACCGGGGTGGTCTGGTCCTCAACCTGCCTGGGGCCCTGCCTGGCACCGCCCTTGCTGACACTGTTCATGGTCAACTTCGGCTGGCGCGGCATGTTCATCATCACTGGCGTGATCGGTATGGTGCTGGCCGTGTGCTGGCTGAGCTTCTACAAGAGCAAGGCACGCTACCTGGCCGAACTCGCAGCCGAAGGCAGGCCGTTGCCCAGCGAGCAGCCTGCTCCGGCAGCAGCGCAAGCACCGAAAACCTCGTATTTCGCTGGCTGGCTTGATCTGTTCAAGCACCGCAGCACGTGGGGGGCGGTGCTGGGTTTCATGGGCGTGATCTACATGCTCTGGCTGCACCTGACCTGGCTGCCGGGCTACTTCGAGCGTGAGCACGGCCTGGACCTGTACAAGACCGCCTGGGTGGTGTCGCTGGCCTACGGCTTTGGTGCAGCAGGCACGATCGTGGCCGGGCGCTTCTGCGACTGGCTGGTCAAGCGCGGCCTGAGCGTGCTGGGCAGCCGCAAGTTCAGCGTCATCACCGGCCTGGTGCTGGCGGCACTGTTCACCTTGCCGCTGTCGTTTGTTACCGGCCTGACCGGTTGCACTATCCTGCTGTGCCTGGCGTTGTTCAGCATCAACATGGCCAGTGCCACGGCGTGGATGATTGTCAACACCATCGTCGACAGCCAGCGCGTGGCGTCGTTTGGTTCGATCCAGAACTTCGGCGGTTATATCGCCGGTTCCGTGGCGCCCATCGCTACAGGTTTCAGCATCCAGTATTCGGGGTCGTTCACCACGGCGTTCATGATTAGTGCGGTGGTGGCACTGTGTTCGGCGGTGGCGTATTTCCTGCTGCTGCAGGCGCCGATCGGCAGTGCCAGGGTCGAGGCGGGGGAGCTGGCCAGGGCTTGACCGCTGCTCTACAGGTACTGCGCTGTCCTTTCAGGCACCGCGGTACTTGTAGGAGCGGGTTTACCCGCGAAGCTGTCGACGTAGTGTATGGCACCGGCTGCGCCGGTGTTCGCGGCTAAAGCCGCTCCCACAGTGACCAATGCAAGCCTCTGCTTTTGCATAAGGCAGTCGAATCGAACTGACCCACGGCTCTTGTCAGGCACATGGGTCTGTATGTATAACCAGTGCCTGTTCCCGCAACTTGACCCCAACCCGTGATCGCCCATTCCGTCGACGACCCGTTCTACTACCTGCACAACTTCCGCCAGGTGCTGCTATGGGTCGAACAGCGCTACGCAGACCTGCTCGATGAGCATGAACTGGCCTTCATCCATACGTTCAGCCAACTGCAGGCGCCAGCCCAGGCGTTGCTGGTGCGCATGGTCATGCGCAAAGGTGAGCTGTTTCGCAGTGACCGGCTGGACTACGCCGAAATAGGCGACACCGCGCTGGCCCTGCAACCGCTGCGGGCGCTCGGCTGGGTGCGCGAACCTGAGCAACTGGCACTGGAACAGCTGTTCGCCTTGCTGCGCAAGGACGAACTGGCCCGCTGCTTCACCGCGCAACTGAGCCGCCCGCGCGCCACCAAGCATGAGCTGTTGGCCCAGCTGCAACCCTTGCAGATGGCCGCCCGCTCTCTGGCCGACTGGTTCCCCGACAGTGAGGTGCGCATCCTCCAGTGGTGCCTGCAACCGCTGTGCGACCGCATGCGCCTGCTGTTCTTCGGCAACCTGTACCAGGACTGGTCAGACTTCGTTCTCGCCGACTTGGGCCTGCTGCGTTACGAACAGGTGCCGTTCAGCCCCGATTCACGTGCCTTGCAGCAACGCGCCGATCTCGACCTGGCCATGGCCCTGCACCACTGCACCGAGCGGCTGGAGCAGGGCGACGATCCTGAGTCGATCCTTGCCGTGATGCACAGCCTGCACAGTGACAACCCATGGCTGGCCCGGCGCCGTGCGCGCCTGCAATTCGCCCTGGGCCAGCAATGCGAGCGCCTGGGTGAATGGGACCAGGCCATGGCCGTGTACGCACAGTGCAACCATGCCCAGGCACGTATCCGCCAGGTGCGGGTACTGGAGCGCAGCGAACAGTGGCCCCAGGCCCACGCACTGGCGTTGCAGCTGGCCGAAGCGCCGGCCAACGCGCTGGAGGTGCAGGCACTGGCGCGCATGCTGCCGCGCCTGGCGCGCAAGCTCGGCGGCCCGCCACAGCGGCGCCAGCGTGTCGCGCCGCTGGAGCTGATCGAGCTGGAACTACCCCGCGAGCAGGCCGCGCTGGGGGTGGAGGAAGCGGTGCGGCAGCACCTGGCGCGCGAGGGCGGCCAGGCGCATTACGTGGAAAACACCCTGTTCAACAGCCTGTTTGGCCTGCTGTGCTGGGAGGCGATTTTCGCGCCGGTGCCAGGGGCGTTCTTCAACCCGTTCCAGGCCGCGCCACAGGACCTGCACGACAGCGACTTCCTGCTACGGCGCAGTGCGCTGTTCGAGCAATGCCTCGGGCGGCTGGATGATGGCAGCCACCGCCAGGCGATTCTCGACTGCTACGCGGCCAAGCTGGGCCTGCAGTCGCCATTCGTGTTCTGGCCCATGCTCAGTGAAGAACTGCTGACCCAGGCCTTGGCCTGCCTGCCGGCCGCCCAGCTGAAACAGTGCTTTCTGCGCCTGTTGCAGGACATTCGCAGCAACCGCGCGGGCATGCCCGACCTGATCCAGTTCTGGCCCGAGCAGGGGCGCTATCGCATGGTCGAGGTCAAGGGCCCCGGTGATCGCCTGCAGGACAACCAACTGCGCTGGCTGCAATTCTGCCGCGAACACGGCCTGCCAGTCGCGGTGTGCCATGTGCGCTGGAGCGAAACGCCTTGAGCTACAGCGTGGCGGTACGGGCCTTGTGCGAGTTCAGCGCCAAGGTCGGCGACCTGGACCTGCGCTTCACGCCATCGCCCACCGCCCAGGAGGGTATCGAAGGGCATCAGCGGGTGGTGGCTCGGCGAGCGGCGGGCTACGAGTCCGAAATCACCCTCGAAGGCCAGTTCGAAACCCTGCGGGTGCGCGGCCGCGCTGATGGTTACGACCCCGCCGGCAACCGGCTGGAAGAGATCAAGACCCACCGCGGCGACCTGGCGCGGCAGCCGGCTAATCACCGTCAGTTGCACTGGGCGCAGGCCAAGGTCTATGGCTGGCTGATGTGCCAGGCTCGCCAACTGCCGGCCATTGAGGTAGCGCTGGTGTACCTGGATGTCGATAGCGATAGCCAGACCTTGTTCAGTGAGCACTGCACTGCGGTTGAATTGCAGCGCTTCTTTGAAGCCCAGTGCCAGCGCTTTCTGGGGTGGGCGCAGTTTCAGCAAGGCCGTTTGGCCGAGCGCGACCACGGCCTGCAAGCGCTGAGCTTTCCTTACCCGCAGTTCCGGCAGGGCCAGCGGCAACTGGCCGAAACCCTGTACAAGGCGGTAAGCACCGGCCGTTGCCTGATGGCCCAGGCCAGCACCGGCATTGGCAAGACACTCGGTACTTTGTTCCCGTTGCTCAAAGCCATGGTGCCGCAGCAACTGGACAAAGTGTACTTTCTCACGGCCAAGACCCCAGGCCGGGCGCTCGCCCTTGATGCCGTACGCCAGATCACCGACGCCACGCCGCAGCCCGCCTTGCGCACGCTGGAGCTTATCGCCCGCGACAAGGCCTGCGAGTACCCGGACAAAGCCTGCCATGGCGAGTCCTGCCCGTTGGCCGCTGGCTTCTACGACCGATTGCCGGCTGCGCGCGAAGCCGCGGCAGCAGTGCCGTTGCTCGACCGCGCCAACCTGCGCGATGTGGCCCTGGCGCACCAGGTATGCCCGTACTACCTGGGCCAGGAAATGGCGCGCTGGGCCGACGTGCTGGTCGCCGACTACAACTACTACTTCGACGCCCATGCCTTGCTGTTCGGCCTGGCCCAACTCAACCAGTGGCAGGTTGCGGTGCTGGTGGACGAAGCCCACAACCTGGTCGAGCGGGGGCGCGGCATGTACAGCGCCAGCCTCGACCAGGGCCAGTTGCTGGCCCTGCGCCAAAGCAAACCGCAGGGGCTGGTCAGCGCACTGGACCGCCTGAACCGGCAGTGGAACGCCCTGTACAAGGAACAACGGGCGCCGTACCAGGCCAGCGAAGCGCTGCCCGAAGGCCTGCTGCGTGCGTTGCAGCAGTGCATCGGGCTGATTCAGGAACAGATGAACCAGTCACCCGCGCACATTGACCCGCAGGTGCTGCAGTTCTTCTATCAGGCCTTGCAGTTCAGCCGGGTCGCCGAGCTGTTCGACGAGCATTTCCTGTTCGATATCAGCCAGCGCCAAGGCCCACGCAATCGGCGGCTAGCCACGTTGTGCCTGCGCAATGTCACCCCGGCGCGGCTGCTGGCGCCGCGCATGCGGGCGGCGCGCAGTGTGACGCTGTTTTCAGCCACGCTGAGCCCGCCGCATTTCTACCGTGACCTGCTGGGCATGCCGGCCGATACCGCCTGGCTGGAAGTGGCCGCGCCGTTTCGTGCGGAGCAACTGGAGGTGCGCATTGCCAGCCAGGTGTCCACGCGGTACCAGCAGCGCCAGGCTTCGCTGGCGCCGATTGTCGAGCTGATTGCCCGGCAGTACCAACAGATGCCGGGCAACTACCTGGCGTTCTTCAGCAGCTTTGAATACCTGCAGCAGGTGGCCGGGTTACTGGCCGAGCGGTATGCACAGATACCGCTGTGGGCGCAGGCACCCGGCATGGACGAGGCCGCCCGGCAGGCGTTTCTGGATCGCTTCGTTGCTGATGGCCGAGGTGTCGGTTTTGCTGTGTTGGGCGGTGCATTCGGCGAAGGCGTGGATTTGCCGGGTACCCGGTTGATCGGTGCCTTCGTTGCCACCCTCGGGCTGCCCCAGGTCAACCCGGTCAACGAGCAATTCAAGCAGCGCTTGGGGCGGCAGTTTGGCGCAGGGTTCGATTACGCCTACCTCTACCCGGGGGTGCGCAAGGTGATCCAGGCGGCGGGCCGGGTGATCCGGGGGGACCAGGACCGAGGCGTGTTGGTGCTGATCGATGAACGCTTTGCCGAGCCACGGGTGCAGCAGATGTTCCCGGGCTGGTGGCCAGCCGCCGAGCACTGCCCCTGACCGGTACGCGGTCCTTTGTAGGAGCGGCCTTGTGTCGCGAAAGGGCCGCGTAGCGGCCCCAGTATCTTCGCGCAAATGCATGAATTGCCGGGGCCGCTCTGCGGCCCTTTCGCGACACAAGGCCGCTCCTACAAGGGACCGTGTCAACCTGTCAGCTGCAAGCTGTTACCCAGGCATGCCATCCACCCGTGGCATCCAGCGGTGTGAGCAGCGGCAGAATCACCCGCGCCATCATCGCCAGGATCAGCCCGCTCATGGCGCCAACGGTCAGGGCGTGGGTCACCAGGCTCGGGTTCACCGCCATTCCGGCGTGCCACAGCGCCATGCCCAGGCAGGCGAGGGCGATCCAGGCATAAGCCAGGTGCAGTGACCACAGCAGCGGCACGCGCCACAGGCCACGGTCGTGCCACAGCACCAAGCGTGCGGCGTGCAGCGTGAACAGGGCAAAAAACAGCACGGCCAGGCTTGTGTGTGGTGAGTCGCCCAGCCCCTTGGCAAAGGCCAGTGGCACCGCCACGCTGAGCAGCAAGCATGCCCGGTCCAGCAGGCCAGGGATACCGCTCCAGTTTTGCGCGGCGGTCAGCAGGAAACCGGCGATGATGGCGGCGGCAAAGCCGAAGAGCATCTCATGACGGTGCCAGGCCAGCATACCGCCGGCCGGTGTCCGGGCCAGCGCGCCGGCCAGCACCCCGGCCCAGAGCAGCAAGGCGAGCAGCGCAAACAGGCTGCCGCCCAAAAAGAACGGACGAAAACCCAGGCCCCAGACAGCCTGGCGTGGACGTGAAGCGACGGGTTGCACAAGCATGGGCAGTCCTTGGTTCGTTCAGAGGGCTTCAATTGGGTTAAGATCACGATTCGTGCCAATTGCAAAGCCCTTGAATATCAAGGTGATGGCACTTCTCCGAGTCTGAATAACATGCGAACTCTGTGGTCATTCAGACTTGCTTGTATGTCGTTTAAACTTGCTTCAGGGTTGGCCCGCTGCGCTGCCGGCCAACGCTTCGCTACAGGATTCACGCTTTGTCCGACCTCTCGAAAAACCCGCTGCTGCAGTACATGGCCCGCCTGGCCCCATCCAGCCAGCAAACCATGCGCTACATCCTTCAGGACGCCGCCGACCGGCTCGGTTTTGTCGACTGCAATATCGTCGACGTGCCTTGGCATCGGCTCGAGCCCGGCCACGTGATCGCACTGGTGGCGGCCCTGCGTGCCGACGGCTACGCACCCAACAGCTCATCGTTATACGTCAACGCCATCCGCGGGGTGATGAACGAGGCCTGGCGCCAGGGCCTGATCGCCCATGAGCAGTTGCTGCGCATTCGCGAAGTCAAGCCGGCCACTGGCACCCGCCTGCCGCCCGGGCGCAACCTGCGGCGCAGCCTGATTCGCGAGTTGATGGACGTGTGCGCGGCCGACCCACGCCCACAAGGCGTGCGCGACGCGGCGATCATTGCCTTGCTGTATGGCACAGGCATGCGCAAGTCGGAGTCGGTCGACATCAACCTTGAGCAGGTCGATTTCGAGGCCCGCAGCCTGCAGGTGGTGGGCAAGGGCAACCACCAACTGGTCAAGTACGCACCCCCTTGGGCATTCGAAAAGTTGCAAGCATGGCTCGACCTGCGCCGCCAGGACTTGCCGGCCGGCGCCGAGGACGACCCGTTCCTGTTTAACCGTATCCGCCGCGGCAGCCACATCACCCGGGCGCGCATCACCAAGCATGCAATCTACTACATTGCCCGCCAGCGCGGTGCGCAGGTGGGGGTGAAAATCATGCCGCACGACTTCCGCCGGGCCTTTATCACCCGGGTGATCGAAGAGCATGACCTGTCGATTGCGCAGAAGCTGGCACACCACGCCAACATCCAGACCACGGCTATCTACGACCGGCGCGACGACAACGAACGCCGCCGGGCGGTGGACCGTTTCGACTACTGATATCAGGCCTGTTACGCGTCCTTTGTAGGAGCGGGTTTACCCGCGAAGAATCCAGCACGGCGTATGGCACGGGCTTCGCCCGTGTTCGCGGGTGAACCCGCTCCTACAAGGATCGCGCAAGGCAATGAATCATCACCGGGTGGGGCTGGCACCGAAACAGGGCCAAACCACGCCCCTGCTTTGTGCGCCATCCCCCCGTATGCCCGATGCCAGAGCGGCCGCGATAAAAGTTTCATCTGCCTTCACCTGCGGAGTTGGCCCGCAACCTGCTATATCCAGCCTGCGAATTTGATCGAGTGGTCAGGCCGCGCGCGCTGACAGGCGCCCGTGGCGGACTCTCTAAACGGCCAGCAGGCCACGGATTTCAGGGGCCGCAGGATGTCGCTCGCGGAGCAGATCGAACAACCACAAGACACTGCAGGCTGGAGCGCCCACCTGCAGTTGCGCTTTGTCCGGCGTGAGGGTGTGACCCGCCTTGGTGCGTGGAAACATTTCGGACCTCTTTTGGTGCAACGGCCCTTCTACCCGGAAGGTGCACCGTGCCATGTCTATGTGCTGCACCCGCCGGGCGGCATCGTCGCGGGCGATCGCCTGGACCTGGACATTCAGCTGGAGCCCGGCAGCCACGCGCTGCTGACCATGCCAGGTGCCAGCAAGTTCTACCGCAGCATCGGCCCGACCGCGCGGCTGGCCCAGCGCTTTCAGCTGGCTGCCGGCAGCACCCTGGAGTGGCTGCCACAGGACAGCATCTTCTTTTCCGGCGCCCGCGCCAGCCTCGCCAGCCGCTTCACCCTTGAACCCGGTGCCCGCCTGCTGGCCTGGGAAACCCTGTGCCTGGGTCGTCCGGTGATGGACGAGCGTTTCGACCACGGCGCCCTCGACAACGTTTTGCACATCGAGCTCCCTGGCGAGGTTGGCCTGCACGAGCGCTTGCGTATCGAAGGCGGGCAGCTGGACAAGCTCGGCGGCCACCCGCTGCTCGCCACCTTCTGCGCCGCACCGGCCGACCAGGCCGTGCTGGAGCAGGTGCGCCCGCTGCTCGACAAATTGGGCAACCCGGCCGGCGCGACCCTGCTCGGGTCGTTGCTGGTGATTCGCCTGCTTGATCATGACAACCAACACCTGCAACACACCCTGCAACGCCTGTGGCATGTACTGCGCCCGGCCATTCTTGGCCTGCCAGCCTGCCCGCCGCGTATCTGGGCCACCTGAGAGAGCGCCATGGAGCTGACCCCGAGAGAGAAAGACAAACTGCTGCTGTTCACCGCCGCACTGCTGGCGGAGCGGCGCCTGGCCCGCGGCCTGAAACTCAACTACCCGGAGGCCGTGGCGTTGATCAGTGCCGCCGTGCTGGAAGGCGCCCGTGATGGCCGCACCGTGGCGGAACTGATGAGCCTGGGGCGCGAGGTGCTAAGCCGTGAGCAGGTGATGCCCGGCATCGCCGAAATGCTGCACGACGTGCAGGTGGAAGCGACCTTCCCGGATGGCACCAAGCTGGTGACCGTGCATGACCCCATCGTCTGAAACCGCCAAGGAGCGCCGCATGATCCCAGGTGAAATCCAGGTCGCCGCAGGCGACATCGAGCTGAACAGTGGCCGGGCAACGGTCAGCGTCAGCGTGGCCAACCACGGCGACCGGCCGGTGCAGGTCGGCTCGCATTACCATTTTTACGAAGTCAATGAGGCGCTGGTGTTCGAGCGCGCGCCGACCCTGGGCTTTCGCCTGGACATCCCGGCTGGCACCGCCGTGCGTTTCGAGCCGGGCCAGGCGCGCACCGTGCAACTGGTGGCCTACGCCGGCAAGCGTGAAGTCTACGGCTTTCAGGGCAAGGTGATGGGCGCGCTGGAGGGCAGGTCATGAGCCGTATTTCCCGCCAGGCCTACGCCGACATGTTCGGCCCCACAGTGGGCGACCGCGTGCGCCTGGCCGACACGGCGCTGTGGGTCGAGGTAGAAAAAGACTTTACGGTCTATGGCGAAGAAGTGAAGTTTGGCGGCGGCAAGGTCATTCGTGATGGCATGGGGCAGGGCCAGATGCTGGCGGCCCAGGCCATGGACCTGGTGCTGACCAATGCCCTGATCATCGACCACTGGGGCATCGTCAAGGCCGATATCGGCATCAAGCACGGGCGCATCGCCGTGATCGGCAAGGCCGGCAACCCCGATGTGCAACCGGGCGTCAACGTGCCGGTCGGGCCGGGCACCGAGGTGATCGCGGCCGAAGGCAAGATCGTCACGGCTGGCGGTGTCGACTCGCATATTCACTTCATCTGCCCACAGCAGGTGGACGAGGCGCTGAACAGCGGCGTCACCACCTTCATCGGCGGCGGCACCGGCCCGGCCACCGGCACCAACGCCACCACCTGCACGCCCGGGCCCTGGTACCTGGCGCGCATGCTGCAGGCCGCTGACAGCCTGCCGATCAACATCGGTTTGCTGGGCAAGGGCAATGCTTCGCGCCCTGAAGCATTGCGCGAGCAGATCGCCGCAGGCGCGGTCGGCCTCAAGCTGCATGAAGACTGGGGTTCGACACCCGCAGCCATTGACTGCTGCCTGGGCGTGGCCGAAGAAATGGACATCCAGGTGGCGATCCACACCGACACCCTCAACGAGTCCGGCTGCATCGAAGATACCCTGGCAGCGATCGGCGACCGCACCATCCACACCTTTCATACCGAAGGTGCCGGTGGCGGCCATGCGCCAGACATCATCCGTGCGGCAGGGCAGGCCAACGTGCTGCCGTCCTCGACCAACCCGACCCTGCCGTACACCATCAACACCGTGGACGAGCACCTGGACATGCTCATGGTCTGTCACCACCTGGACCCGAGCATCGCCGAGGACGTGGCCTTTGCCGAGTCGCGCATCCGTCGCGAAACCATCGCCGCCGAGGACATCCTCCACGACATGGGCGCGTTTGCCATGACCTCGTCCGACTCCCAGGCCATGGGCCGGGTGGGCGAAGTGGTGCTGCGCACCTGGCAGGTGGCGCACCAGATGAAGCTGCGCCGCGGGCCGCTGGCGCCGGATACCCATTACAGCGATAACTTTCGGGTCAAGCGCTACATCGCCAAGTACACCATCAACCCGGCACTCACTCATGGTATCGGTCACGAAGTGGGGTCGGTCGAGGTCGGCAAGCTGGCAGATCTGGTGCTGTGGTCCCCCGCGTTCTTTGCGGTCAAACCGGCCCTGGTGCTCAAGGGCGGGATGATCGTCACCGCGCCGATGGGCGACATCAACGGCTCCATCCCCACGCCGCAACCGGTGCATTACCGGCCGATGTTCGGCGCGCTGGGGGCCGCGCGGCATGCCACGCGCATGACCTTCCTGCCCCAGGAGGCCATGGCCCGTGGCCTGGCCGAGGAGCTGAACCTGCGCAGCCTGATCGGTGTGGTCAACGGCTGCCGGCGGATACGCAAGCCGGACATGGTCCACAACACCCTGCAGCCGCTGATCGAGGTCGATGCGCAAACCTACCAGGTGCGCGCCGATGGCGAGTTGCTGGTTTGCGAGCCGGCCACCGAGCTACCGCTGGCCCAGCGCTATTTTCTGTTCTGAAGGAGCACCGATGATTGTCTTGACCCGCCGTATTACCGAACCCGGCACGCATGCTGTCAGCGGCACCGTCACCCTTGACGTCGACAGCCGAATCAAAAGCCGCCTGCGGGTAACCCTGGACGATGGCCGCGAAGCCGGGTTGATGCTGGAGCGTGGCCACCTGCTGCGCGGTGGCGAACTGTTGGCCGATGCTGATGGCAGCCAGTTGATCCGTGTGCTGGCAGCGCCCGAGGCGGTGTCCACGGTGCGCTGCGCCGACCCGCACTTGCTGGCCCGTGCGGCGTACCACCTGGGCAACCGCCATGTACCGCTGCAGATCGAGCCCGGCCTGCTGCGTTTTCAGCACGACCATGTGCTGGACGATATGCTGCGTGGCCTGGGCCTGACGGTGGAGGCCGAGCACGCCCCGTTCGAACCTGAAGCGGGCGCTTACCAGAGCGCGCCGCATGGCCACGGCCACAGCCATGCCCATGGCCACGATCACCCGTTCGTGCGCCTGCCTGCCCATTCCTGAACTGCCCTGGAGCAACCGATGAAAAAGACTTTCGCCCTGTTTCTGCTGATGCTGGCGTTGCCGGCTTTCGCCCACCCTGGCCATGACAGCAACCCGTTGCAGGACGGCCTGCTGCACCCGTTGACCGGGCTTGACCACCTGCTGATGCTGCTTGGCACCGGCGTGCTGGCCGCGCTGACCCGGCGCAACCTGACGTTGCCGCTGGCGACCTTGGCGGCGATGTTCGGGGGTGCGGTGTGTGGCCATCTGTTCGGTGACGTGCTGGGCATGGAAACGCTCATCGCCGTGTCGCTGCTGGTGGCTGCCGGCGCGGTGCTGCTGCCGAGCCGCCAGTTGCTGTTGGCCACGGCCATGCCGGTGTTCGCCCTGTTCCACGGCTGGGCCCATGGCGTGGAAGCCACGCCAAGCGCGTTCTGGCAGTTCAGTGCCGGCTTTGTCGCGGTCAGTGGCCTGCTGCTGGCGGTCGGCTTCGCGGTCGGTTGCCTGTTGCGCCGCCACAGTGGTTTGCAGAAAGCCTTCGGCGGCGGCCTGCTAGCCGGCGCCGCGCTGGTGCTGGCAGGCTGATGAACAGCGACCTCGCGTTGCTGCGCCTGCTGCAGTTGGCCAGCCCTGGCTTGCCGGTGGGCGGCTTTACCTATTCGCAAGGCCTGGAGTGGGCGGTCGAGGCGGGCTGGGTGGTGGGTGTGGAGGGCTTTGCTGCCTGGCAGCGTGAGCAGCTTCACGACACCCTGGCCTGCGTTGACTGGCCGGTGCTGGCGCGCCTGTACCACGCCTGCCAGGCCGGGGATGCACAAGCGTTCGGCCAGTGGAGCCGCTTCTTGCTGGCCAACCGCGAAACTGCCGAGCTACGCCTTGAAGAACAGCAGCGTGGCGCGGCGTTGGCGCGGCTGCTCGACGGCTGGCAACTGGGCCAGGCCCCGGCCTGGCGGGCCAGCCTTGAGCTGACCCAGCTGGGCGGCATGGCCTGGCTGGCCGCGCACTGGGCCATCCCGCTGCGCCAGTTGGCCTTGGGCCATGGTTTTGCCTGGCTGGAAGGCGCGGTCATGGCCGGGGTCAAGCTGGTGCCGTTCGGCCAGCAGGCTGCCCAGACCTTGCTGCGCGACCTCGGTGCCGACTTGCCCGCTGCCCTCGACCACGCCCTGGCCCTGGGCGATGACCAGCTTGGCGGCGGCCTGCCGTTGCTGGCCATTGCCTCATCGCGTCACGAAACCCAATACACCCGTTTGTTCCGTTCCTGAGGACTGCCTGCATGCAAAGCTATCAACAACCCCTGCGCGTCGGTGTCGGCGGCCCGGTCGGGTCTGGCAAGACCGCACTGCTGGAAGCGCTGTGCAAAGCCATGCGCGATCACTACCAGATCGCCGTGGTCACCAACGACATCTACACCAAGGAAGACCAGCGCATCCTCACCGAGGCCGGCGCCCTGGAGCCCGAGCGCATCGTCGGCGTAGAAACCGGCGGCTGCCCGCACACGGCCATTCGTGAAGACGCCTCGATGAACCTGGCGGCGGTCGAAGCCCTGGCGCGCAAGTTCGGTAACCTGGAAGTGATTTTCGTCGAGAGCGGCGGTGACAACCTAAGCGCCACCTTCAGCCCGGAACTGGCCGACCTGACCATCTACGTGATCGACGTGGCCGAAGGCGAGAAGATCCCGCGCAAGGGCGGCCCAGGCATTACCAAGTCGGACTTCCTGGTCATCAACAAGACCGACCTGGCGCCGTATGTAGGTGCTTCGCTGGAGGTAATGGAGCGCGACACCCAGCGCATGCGCCCGCAGCGGCCATGGACTTTCAGCAACCTGAAGAAAGGCGAGGGGCTGCAGGCGGTGATCGACTTCATCGTCGAGCGCGGGATGTTGGGGGGGCGCGCCTAAAGGGCCATCAGCTGTTGCAGGCCCGGCCTCTTCGCGGGTGAACCCGCTCCTACATCGATCGGTGGTATGCACACATCAGTGGTTCGACACCGCCCATTGTAGGAGCGGGTTCACCCGCGAAGAGGCCGAGCCTGCGGCCAACAATCACCGGTCCGACACCGCCCATTGTAGGAGCGGGTTCACCCGCGAAGAGGCCGAGCCTGCGGACCAACAATCACCGGTCCGCCCATTGTAGGAACGGGTTCACCCGCGAAGAAGCCGAGCCTGCGGGCCAACAATCACCGGTCCGACACCGCCCATTGTAGGAGCGGGTTCACCCGCGAAGAGGCCGAGCCTGCGGGCCAACAATCACCGGTCCGCCCATTGTAGGAACGGGTTCACCCGCGAAGAGGCCGAGCCTGCGGACCAACAATCACCGGTCCGACACCGCCCATTGTAGGAGCGGGTTCACCCGCGAAGAGGCCGAGCCTGCGGGCCAACAATCACCGGTCCGACACCGCCCATTGTAGGAGCGGGTTCACCCGCGAAGAGGCCGAGCCTGCGGGCCAACAATCACC